>JBGAMF010000004.1:0-80598 GCA_044223185.1 Casimicrobiaceae bacterium
CGCCTGTGCCTCGCGACGCTGGCGGCGCCCGCGTCCGCCGCGCAGTCCGTCGCCGGCCACGCGCACGTGGCCGGTCCCGGGCACGACGCGCATCACGCCGGCACGCACGCGCCGGCCGCTACGCACGCGCAGCATGCGCACGACGGTGCGTCCGGCGACGAACAGGCGTCCGACACGTGCAGCCTGTGCGCCGCGTGCTGCCTGACGGTCGCCGTCGCTCCGCAGGCGCCCGGCGTCGTCGTTCTTCCCGCCGTCTACGCCGGCCACGCGCCGATCCGCGTTCCCGTCCCGCACAACGTCGCGGACGGGCTCGAGCGGCCTCCACGAACGACCTGACCTCGCATCCCCGGTCGCGTTGACCGGGCGATCCGTCGCGTCCACGCCAGCCGTCGTGCCGGCACGGACGCCCACGCGTCGCGCGCGTGCGCGCGGCGCACTCCATCGCAAGCTCGGAGTGGGGTCATGGACATCCGCATTCTGTTGTTGCCCGCGCTGGTGGCGGCCTCGGCCGCGTCCGCGCAAGGCGCCGCGCCGGCCGAGGCGTCGCGCTCGGCGGCGGCGCCGCCGTACCGCTCGGCGTTCGAGGGTTACCGCGCGTGGCGCGATCCGGCGCCGGTGAGCTGGCGCGAGGCGAACGAGACCGCCGGCGCGCTCGGCGGCCACATGGGCCACGTTCGCGGCCGGCCGCCGGAGCTGAAGAAGGACGCGTCGACGCCGGCGAAGCCTGCGGGGAGTGCGAAGTGACGGCCCGCCGCACGTTGATCGCGGCGGTTGCCGTTGCATCGGCGCTCGGCGGCTGCGCGACGTTCTCGCCTGACGGCGGCATGAACGACGTGCGCCGCCTCGCGCAAGAGCGCATCGGCACGCCCGCGCGGGCGCTGCAGGCGCCCACGGAGGCCGGCGGCCGGGACGCCGCGGTGAGTGCGCTGCTGGGCAGGCCGCTGACCGCGGACGGCGCGGTCGAGGTCGCGCTGCTCAACAACCCCGGCCTGCAGGCGCGGCTCGCGGACCTCGGCATCGCCGAGGCGGACCTCGTGCAGGCCGGGTGGCTGCGCAACCCGGTGTTCGCCTACTCGAACAAGCGCAACGCGCACGTCACGACGATCGACCGCGCGGTGATCGTCAGCGTGGCGTCGCTGCTGACGATCCCGCTGGCCGTCGACATCGAGCAGCGCCGGTTCGAGGAGGCCAAGGTCGCGCTGGCCGCCGACGTGGTCGCGACGGCGGCCGCGACGCGGCAGGCGTGGTACCGCGCGGTGGCGGCGCAGGAAATGGTCGCGTACTACGCGCAGGTGAAGGACGCGGCGGAGGCCGGCAGCGAGCTCGCGCGGCGCATGGCGCAGGTCGGCAACTTCAGCCGCCTCGCGCAGATGCGCGAGCAGGCGTTCTACGCCGACGCGACCGCGCAGCTCGCGCGCGCGGAGCTCGCGGCCGTGGTCGAGCGCGAGCAGCTCGCGCGGCTGCTCGGCCTCGAAGCGCCGTCGTTCACGCTGCCCGCGCGGCTGCCCGACCTGCCGGCGGCCCCGGTCGCGCAGGACGCCGCGCTGCAGACCGCGATGGACCGGCGCCTCGACGTGCAGGTCGCGAAGCTCGAGGCCGAGGGGGTCGCGAAGGCGCTGGGGCTCGTGCGCGCGACGCGCTTCGTCAACGTGCTCGACGTCGGCTACACCAACGAGTCGGAGACCGGCGAGTCGCGCAAGAACGGCTACGAGATCGTGCTCGAGCTGCCGCTGTTCGACTTCGGCACCGCGCGCGTGGCGCGCGCCGAGGCGCAGTACCGGCAGGCGCTGGCGCGCACGGCGGCAACGGCGGTGAACGCGCGCTCCGAGGTGCGCGAATCCTATGCCGCGTACCGGACCGCGTACGACGTCGCGCGCCACTACCGCGACGAGGTCGTGCCGCTGCGCAAGCGCATCGCCGACGAGACGCTGCTGCGCTACAACGGCATGCTGATCGGCGTGTTCGAGCTGCTCGCCGACGCGCGCGAGCAGGTGGCGAGCGTCAACGCCGCCATCGAGGCGACGCGCGACTACTGGGTCGCCGACACCGCGCTGCAGCTGGCGCTCGCCGGCAAGTCGCCCGGAGCGGGCGCGTCCGCGCGCGCTGCGATGCCGGCGCGCGCTGCGGCCGCTGCCCCGGCCGGCGGCCACTGAACGGAGCGGGAGCCATGGACACGAAGCGAAGGAATTTCCTGTCGTCGGCCGGCGCCGCGCTCGTCGGCGCGGCGGCCGTGAGCCGCGCCGGCGCGGCGTCGCTGCCGGAGGCGCCGCTGCAGTCGTCGCCGGCCACGCAGCCGCCGCTGTCGCCCCCCAACGGTCGTCCCTATCGCCCCGTCGTCACGCTGAACGGCTGGACGCTGCCGTGGCGGATGAACGACGGCGTCAAGGAGTTCCACCTGGTCGCCGAGCCGGTCGTGCGCGAGCTGGCGCCCGGCATGAAGGCGAACCTGTGGGGCTACAACGGGCAGAGCCCCGGCCCGACGATCGAGGTCGTCGAGGGCGACCGCGTGCGCATCTTCGTCACCAACAAGCTGCCCGAGCACACGACGATCCACTGGCACGGCCAGCGGCTGCCCAACGGCATGGACGGCGTGGGCGGCTTGAACCAGCCGCAGATCCCGGTCGGCAAGACGTTCGTCTACGAGTTCGTCGCGCGCCGGCCCGGCACGTTCATGTATCACCCGCACGCCGACGAGATGACGCAGATGGCGATGGGGATGATGGGCTTCTGGGTCACGCACCCGAAGGACCCGAAGTTCATGCCGGTCGACCGCGACTTCGTGTTCCTGTTGAACGCCTACGACATCGACCCCGGCAGCGCGACGCCGAAGATCATGACGATGCTCGACTTCAACCTGTGGAACTGGAACAGCCGCGTGTTCCCGGGCATCGACCCGCTGGTGGTCCGCCACCACGACCGCGTGCGCATCCGCATCGGCAACCTGACGATGACCAACCACCCGATCCACCTGCACGGCCACGAGTTCGAGGTGACCGGCACCGACGGCGGCTGGACGCCGAAGGGCTCGCGCTGGCCGGAGGTCACGACCGACGTCGCTGTCGGCCAGATGCGGGCGATCGAGTTCGACGCGACCGAGGAGGGCGACTGGGCGTTCCACTGCCACAAGTCGCACCACACGATGAACGCGATGGGGCACGCCGTGCCGACGATGATCGGCGTCGACCACCGCGACGTGGTGCGGAAGATCCAGCGGCTGTTGCCTGATTACATGGTGATGGGCGAGCGCGGCATGGCCGACATGGGCGAGATGGAGATGCCGCTGCCCGACAACACGCTGCCGATGATGACCGGGCAGGGCCCGTACGGCGCGCTGGAGATGGGCGGCATGTTCACCACGCTCAAGGTCCGCCGCGGCCTCGCGCGCGACGACTACCGCGACCCCGGCTGGTTCGCGCAGCCGCCCGGCACCCAGGCGCGCGAGTGGACCGGCGCGCTCGCCGAGCCCGCGCGCGGCGACGCGACGCGCATCGCGGCCGGACCGGCCGGTCTCACGGTGCGCAAACCCGGCCGCCCGAGCGGCCACGGACATTGACGAAGGGGATGACGGATGACGAAGACGCTGTTGACGATGGGACTGCTGGCACTCGTGGCCGGTGCGGCTCCGGCCGCGGCGCACGGCGACGCCGCGCACGCGGGCAAGGCCGCGGCGCCGGTGCGCAAGGAGCAGAAGCCGTGGGGCATCGCCGGCGACGCGAAGGACGCGAAGCGCACGGTGCGCATCGCCATGCTGGACACGATGCGCTTCACGCCGGACGTGGTCCACGTGAAGCTCGGCGAGACCGTGCGCCTCGTCCACCGCAACCGCGGCAAGGTCATGCACGAGTTCGTGCTGGGAACGAAGCAGGAGCTGGACGAGCACGCGGCGCTGATGCTGAAGTTCCCGGACATGGAGCACGACGAGCCGTACATGGCGCACGTTGCGCCCGGCAAGACCGGCGAGATCGTCTGGCAGTTCAACCGGCCCGGCACCTTCGAGTTCGCGTGCCTCATCCCCGGCCACTACCAGGCGGGGATGGTCGGGCGCGTGATCGTGGCGGACGCGAAGTGACCCGCCGCCGTGGAATCGACGAACGGAGGAATCTCATGCGAGCGATGTTCGTTTTCCTGATGGCGCTGGCGGCGTCCGCGACCGCGGCGGCGCAGGGCGCGCCCGGCGCGGCCGATCCGCACGCCGGCCATCACGCGCCGGCCGCGGCGGCGGCGGCCGACGCCGAGCTGGTCGACGGCGAAGTGCGTCGTGTCGACCGCGACGCGAAGAAGATCACGCTGTCGCACGGCGAGCTGAAGAGCCTCGACATGCCGCCGATGACGATGGTCTTCCGCGTGACCGACCCGGCGATGCTGGAGCGCGTGAAGGCGGGCGACAAGGTGCGCTTCGCAGTCGCGCGCGTCGGCGGGCAGTTCACGCTGACGCGGATCGAGAGGGTGGATTGACCGGGGCCGGTGTCGCTGACGTTCGCGGCGCGAACTCCGCCGCGGGACCCGATCGTGGTGGGCAACGCACGGGAGAGCGCATGAAGACGAATCGCCTGGCGGGACTGGTCGTCGTCCTCGCCGCACTGGCAGCGCCGGCATCGGCGCAGGGACCTGCGAAGGCACCGGAGATCGCGCTCAACGACGGCGGCCGCGTCGTCGTGCGCGCGGACGGCGCGATGGAGCACTTCGACGCCGCCGGCCGCAAGGTCGCGATGAGCGACGGCGTCGAAATGGTCGCGCGCGACGGCACGCGGATCCTGATGAAGAACGCGGCCCTCTGGCGCCAGGTGCTGGAGGCCGCGACCACCAGCTACGGGCTCGCGTCGACGCTTCCTACGCAGGGGGCCGAAGGCTCCGGGCGCGGAATCGAGCTGGCGGACGGAAGCCGGCTCGCGGTGCGCGCCGACGGGACGGTCGTCCGCTCGCGCGCCGACGGCGCCAGCGTCCGGTTGAAGGACGGCGAGGTGCTGGTGGCGAAGGACGGCAGGCGCCTGCTGGTCAGCAAGGGCACGTTGTGGAGCCCGGCCGCGGCCGGAACGGGGAGCGCCCCGAAGTGAACGCGAGCACCGCGGTCGTCGAGGTCGCGGGGCTCGTGTCGTCGCTGTCCGCCGAGGGCGTGCGGCGCATGCTCGAGCGGCAGACCGGTGTCCGCCGCGCCGACGTCAATTACGTCGCCGGCAGCGCGACCGTGCACTACGACGCCACGCGCACGTCCCCCGGCGCGCTGCGCGACGCGGTCGTCGCGTGCGGCTATCACTGCCGCGGCGAGCTCGTGCCGAACCACGTGTGCGCGGCCGCGCCGGCCCCCCCGGCGAAAGCGCACGCGCACCACGAGGCGGCGCACGGCGGCCACTCGCCTGCGCCCGCCGCGGCGCGCGACGCGATGCACGACATGGGTCACGCGCCCGGGATGTCGATGGACGCGATGGTGCGCGACATGCGCAACCGCTTCCTCGTCGCGCTGGCGTTCGCCATACCCGTGTTCCTGTACTCGCCGATGGGTGCGATGCTCGGCCCGCTCCCCGTGCCGTTCGGCCTGCCCCGCAACGTGTTCCTGTTCGTCGTCGCGACGGCGGCGATCCTCTATCCCGGCTGGCCGTTCTTCGTCGCCGCGTGGCGCGCCGCGCGCAACGGCGTGCTGAACATGGCCACGCTCGTCGTGCTCTCCGTCGGCACCGGCTACCTGTTCAGCGTCGGCGCGACTTTCTTCTTCGCCGGCGAGGTGTTCTACGAGGCCTCCGCGGTGCTGCTGGTGTTCATCCTGCTCGGGCACTGGCTGGAGATGCGCGCGCGCGCCGGCGCGTCGGACGCGATCCGCACGCTGATGGACCTGGCGCCGCCGGCCGCCACGGTCGTGCGCGACGGCCGCGAGCACGACGTGCCCACCGCCGACGTGCGAGTCGGCGACCTCGTCGTCGTGCGGCCGGGCGGGAAGGTTCCGGTCGACGGCGAAGTCGTGGACGGCGCGTCGCAGGTCGACGAGTCGATGCTGACCGGCGAGTCGCTGCCGGTGGCGAAGCGGCCCGGCGACGCGGTCGTCGGCGCCAGCATCAACCGCAGCGGCAGCTTCCGCTATCGCGCGACGAAGGTCGGCGCCGACACGGCGCTCGCGCAGATCGTCAAGCTGGTGCAGGAGGCGCAGAACTCGAAGGCGCCGGGGCAGCTCCTGGCCGACCGCGCCGCGCAGTGGCTGGTGCTCGCCGCCATCGTCGCCGGCGTGGCGACGTTCGCCGTCTGGTACGGGTGGCTCGGCCAGCCGGCGGTGTTCGCGCTCACGCTGACGATCACCGTGTTCGTCATCGCGTGCCCCGACGCGCTCGGCCTCGCCACGCCGATGGCGGTCATGGTGGGCACCGGGCGCGGCGCCGCGAACGGCATCCTGTTCAAGAGCGCTGCCGCGCTGGAGAACGCGAGCCGGCTCACGGTCGTCGTGTTCGACAAGACCGGCACGCTGACGCTGGGCCGGCCGGAAGTGGTGGAGATCGTCACGGCGGCGGGCGTCACCGAAGCCCAACTCCTTGCCGCGAGCGCGGCGGTCGAGCGGCACTCCGAGCATCCGCTGGCGCGCGATCCTCGCGCGCGCGGGGGCGGTCGACGCGCCGCCGGCCACGGGCTTCACCAACATCGACGGGCAGGGCGCGCGCGCCACGGTCGCCGGCGGCGACGTGCTCCTCGGAAATCGCGCGCTGATGGACTCGGCGCGGGTCGGCCTGGGCGCGCTGGCCGCCGAGGCCGACCGGCTGCAGGGCGCCGGCCGCACCGTAGTGCACGTCGCCGTCGGCGGGCGGCTCGCCGGGCTCTTCGCCATCGCCGATGCGCCGCGGCCGACGGCCGCCGCCGCCGTCCGCGCACTGCAGGCGCGCGGCGTGCGGGTGGCGATGCTGACCGGGGACAACGAAGCGACGGCGCAGCGCGTCGCGGCCGCGCTCGGCATCGACCTCGTGCTGGCCGACGTGCTGCCGGGGGAGAAGGCCGCCAAGGTCGCCGAACTGCAGCGCGGCGGCGACCGGGTCGGCATGGTCGGCGACGGCATCAACGACGCGCCGGCGCTCGCGCAGGCGGACGTCGGCTTCGCGATCGGCGCGGGCACCGACGTCGCGATCGAGAGCGCGCAGGTCGTGCTGATGAAGAGCGACCCGCAGGACGTCGTCGGCGCCGTCGGCCTGTCGCGCGCGACCGTGCGCAAGATGCACCAGAACCTGTGGTGGGCCGTCGGCTACAACGTCGTCGCCTTCCCGCTCGCGGCCGGCGTGTTCCACCCGTTCGTGCTTTCGCCCGAGCTTGCCGCGCTGTCGATGTCGGGCAGCTCGGCGCTGGTGGCGATCAACGCGCTGCTTTTGAAGCGGGCGCGCGTCGAGGGCCTGGAACCGCAGCGCGAATTGGCGACCGCCTGAGCGCCCGCCGGCCCGGCCCGGAGGCAACGCGGCGCCCGCCGTCCCGGGCGGGCAAGCCTCGCTGCATTGTCACCGCGGCGAGCACATCGCCACCGGCGGATCGCCGTAACCCTCCGGGGCGTGACCATGGTTCGCCATGCCTGCCTGCACGGCCCGGTCGATCGTGTACCGGTGATTGCTGTCCGCGCGCCGGTTCCACGTGCGGAAGACCGGCATCGTCCCCGCCGGGCATGCGCCGCTCGTCGCGTCGGGCAGCGCCATGCGGAACACGCCGGGCGACTCAAGCGTCCACTGCGCCGGCCAGCGGCGCAGCGTGTCGGCGCACTCGGCCGCCGAGGCCGAGTAGAAGTGCGTGTCGAGGCCATACGCCGGGCTGCCGTAGAGGCGGCAGACCGGCAGCGACAGCGGCGTCGTGTCGGTGGCGGCGAAGACGGTGAAGCCGAGTCCGGTGCGCTGCCAGCCCGCGAAGCGGCCGGTGTCGAGCGCGCTCGTTTCCGCCGGGTCGGCGGTGACGAAGTAATGGTCGAGGCCCGCGTGGTGGTACTCGACCGCGAAGGCGACGCTTGGCACCGCGCCCGTCGGCCGCGCGTAGCGCGTCAGCAGCGCCTCCTCCCGGCCGTCCATCCAGCGGACCACGCCCACGTCGGGCGCGTACCAGACGTCGCGCTCGTAACCGTCGCCGCGCCGCTCGCGCACGTGCAGCGCGTTGGCGAACGTGCCGGCCGGCGTGACCACGGTCTCCAGCGCGAGCGCCTGGTACGCGCTCATGTAGCCCTGCGCGCCCACCATCGTGTTCGTGCCGGCCACGCCGACCTGCCACATCTCCGGGTTCTGATAGCCCATGCCCGGGCCCATCATCGTGCCCGGCATCACCGGACTCTTGAGCATCCACTCCGGGCTCGTGAGCATCGTCATGTAAGGCGTGCCGTCGGGGGCGCTCGCGCTGCCGCCGAAGTAATGCATGCCGTCCGGCCCCATGCCGTAGAAGTCCATGCGATCGGGGTCGCAGGGCGCGGTCGCGTTGCAGGTGAAAGTCGTGTGCATGCCGGTCAGGCCCGCGACGCCGGCCCACTGCTGGCCGCCGTGCATGACGGCAACCGCCGTCGCGTGCGGGCCGCCGGTGAGCACGTACTCGTAGTGCGCGCCGTCGACCAGCGGGAAGTGGTTCGTCGTCGTCATGGGGCCGGGCATCTGGGCGCCGGCAATGCCGGCGGCGCCCGCGAGCATGGCGGCCAGCAGCGCCTGCGGCCGCGCCAATGGATTTCGGTTCATTCGGGGTTGCCTCTCTCGATGCGAATCGGGGCGAACGGGAGTGCTCGCGCGGCGCGAGCAGCGGGCCGCGTCAGCGCCGGACGACCTCCAGCGCGCTGACCACGAGCGCGCCGTCCTTGCCCATCTCGGGAGTGAACCGGACCCGGTCTCCCGCCTTCACGTCGGCGAGCAGCGCCGGCCGCTTCGCGATGAACGTCATCGTCATCGGCGGCATGTTGAGCGCGGTCAGCGGCCCGTGCGCGAGCGTGACCGTGCCGGCGGCCCGGTCGACCCTGCGCACCTCGCCTTCGGCTTGCGCGGACGCGCTCGACGGCATCGACCCGGGCGGCTTCGCCATCGTCGAGTGGTCATGTCCCATCTGTGCGATTGCGCTCGCGGGGGCGGCCGCGGCCAGGACGATCAGGGCAGTCGTGGAAAGCAGGTTCTTCATCGGTTCACTCCATGGCTTTGCTGGACGGCGATCGAAACTCGTCGGGTCCCGCCGGGCGGCGCGCAGCCGTACGTCGAGCGGGTCGAAGCGGGGCCGGCGCCTCGGCATCGTGATCCCGTGCGCCGGCCCCGAGGTTCACTTCGCGGAGGTGGCGGCTTCGGCGGGGACGGTCGCCGGCGGGGTTTCGGGCTTCGGGGGAGCGGCCTTCCTGGCGGTTCCGTGCGGCTTCTCGTCGTGGCGACCCCCTGCCCCGGAGGTCGTGACACTGTTCTGAGTGCCGGCGGCGACGGCCTTGGCCTTGGGCTTGTCGTACCCGTGGGGGCGATCGTCGTGCCGGCCCTGGGCGCCGGCGCTCCCGGCCAGCGCAAGGCCCGCGAACATCGAAACGAGAATGAGGTAGGTGCGATTCATGGTGTAGCTCCTCTTGGACTGGAATGCGTGGCGACGAACGGCTGCGCGGTAACTGCGCGCAGAAGCCGTGCGAACGGATACGGGCAAAGCGGATGCGCGCGAGAGGAGCGGGCGCGATCGCCCGCCCACGCCCGCGGCTTACAGCGCGAGGCGAAGCGTGCGGAGGAGCGGCGGAACGTCCGTTGGCGGACGTGCGCGATAGGCTGCGGCCACGACGGCCGTCCGGACGTAACGGCACGCAGCGTCGACGCCGGCGATCAGCAGCGGCGGTCCGGCCGGCTGGTCCTGAACCAGCTGCAGCTTGCTGAAGACCGGCGTGTCGGTGCTGCAGAATTGCCGGCAGCCCGGCGGCGGGCCGTGGTCATCGGATTGCCCGGCCCCCATTGCCATTTCGGGCATTCCGGTCGCCGGTGAGGCGGCGTCGGTCAGGCAGGCGTTGGCGATCCCGGCGAACAGCGCGAACAGCCACATTCCCAGGAACAGGGAAGTGACCGGCTTCCGGTGGCGGCGAAGGTTCATTCCGCGTCCATTTCCACGCATCAAGTCTAGGCAGGTGCCCCGAGGACGCGTTGACGTGCATCAACGCGGTTCGCATTTGCATGCCCGATGGCCGTCGGCGCCAACGAAAACGGCGGCCCGCGGGCCGCCGTCTTGGTCGCGGGAAGGCGCCGCGTCAGCCGAGCTGTTTCAGCATCGTGTCGCCGTCGGACACCTCGTACTTGCCGGGGGCCTCGACGTTGAGGGCCTTGACGACACCGTCGTCGACCAGCATCGAGAAGCGCTGGCAGCGCATGCCGAGGCCCTTGGACGCGAGGTCGAACTCGAGGCCGAGCGCCTTCGTGTACTCGGCGCTGCCGTCGCCCATCATGCGGACCTTGCCGCCGGTGTGCTGGTCGCGCGCCCACGCGCCCATCACGAACGCGTCGTTGACCGACATGCAGACGATCTCGTCGACCCCCTTCGCCTTCAGCTTGTCGTAGTTGGCGAGGTAGGAGGGCACGTGCTTGGCCGAGCAGGTCGGCGTGAACGCGCCGGGCAGGCCGAAGATCACGACCTTCTTCCCCTTCGTCAGGTCCTCGACCTTGAACGCGTTGGGGCCGACGCTGCAGCCGTTGCCTTCGACCTCGATGTATTCCGACAGCGCGCCGGCGGGCAGCCGGTCGCCAACCTTGATCGTCATGGGGGCTCCTGCGGTGATAAGTGGGTAGGACTGTCAAGGATTGCAGGCCGCGCCCGCAATTTCAACCCCGGCGCTTGCGTGGAGTCTCCCCGCGAGCGTAGCGTATCGCCTCCGCGCCGTACCCGCCCACGCCTTCAGGAGGACCGTCGATGTCGCCGCGCACCGCCAAACCCCGCCCGGCCGCGCCGCGTCGCGTGCGCCTGCTGATCGCCACGCGCAAGGGCCTGTGGACGCTGACCGGAGACGCGACGCGCCGCACGTGGAAGCTCGCCGGGCCCGCGTTCCTCGGACACATCGTCCACCACGCGGTGCTCGACCCGCGCGACGGGAAGACGCTGCTCGCGGCGGCCCGTACCGGCCACCTGGGCCCCACGGTGTTCCGCTCGACCGACGGCGGGCGCACGTGGAAGGAGGCGGCCACACCCCCGGCGTTCGCGCCGGACAGCGGGCGCGTGGTCGACCACACGTTCTGGCTGACCCCCGGCCACGCATCGCAGCCCGGCGTCTGGTGGGCGGGCACGTCGCCGCAGGGCCTGTTCCGCTCCGCCGACGGCGGCGCGACGTGGGAAGGGGTGGCCGGCTTCAACGCGCACCCGATGCGCAAGGCGTGGTGCGGCGGCGACCAGGACGGCACGCCGGACGGCCCCAAGCTGCACTCGATCCTGGTCGACCCGCGCGACGCCCGCCACATGTACGTCAGCATGTCGAGCGGCGGCACGTTCGAGTCCGTCGACGGCGGCGCCGACTGGCATCCGCTGAACCAGGGCGTGCGCGCCGACTTCCAGCCCAACCCCGACATCGAGTACGGACACGACTCGCACTGCGTGCGCTTCGCCGGCGGCAACCCGGACCGGCTGTGGCAGCAGAACCACTGCGGACTCTTCCGGCTCGACCGGCCGGCCACCCGCTGGACCGACATCGGCACCGGCATGCCGAAGTCCGTCGGCTACGTCGGCTTCCCGATGGTCCCGCATCCGCACGACCCGGACACCGCGTGGATCTTCCCGATGGACGGCGGCAGCGTTTGGCCGCGCGTGTCGCCCGGCGGCAAGCCGGCCGCCTACCGGACCCGGGACGGCGGGAAGACGTGGAAGCGGCAGGCCGACGGGATGCCGAAGGCGCAGGCGTGGTGGACGGTCAAGCGGCAGGCAATGACGGCGGACGCTTTCCCGACAGTGGGCGTTTACTTCGGCACGACGTCGGGCGAGGTCTGGGGCACGCGCGACGAGGGCCGCACGTGGCGCTGCCTGGCCGCGCACCTGCCGCACATCTATGCCGTCGAGGTCGGCTGACCGCGCGCCCGGCCGCCGGGTCCGGGTCGCCATCCCCACGCCGCTGCAGTCGTACACGGCGGGGGCCGCGCACGTGACGGTGGCGGTTGCCGCCGATCCGCCGCGGCTGTCGGACGTCCTCGCGGCACTGGACGCGGCGTACCCCGGCATCCGCTTCCGGATGGTCGACGAGGCCGGCCGGGTCCGGCCGCACGTGCAGGTGTTCGTCGGCGGGGCGATCGAGCGCGACCCGGCAGCGCCGGTTCCGCCGGGCGCCGACGTGTTCATCGTCGGCGCGCTGTCCGGCGGCTGACCGGCGCGCGCGGCCGTCCGCCCTGCAGCCGCAGGCCGCAACGAATCTCGCCGGGTTTTGCGTCGCGCGGTTGACACGATTCATCATATGAATATGATGACCGGATGCCTGCCGGGGGGGGCCGTGCGCCCGCAGTCGACCGCATTGCCGCGTGGATCGTCGGCGGCCGGTTCGCGCCCGGCGACACGCTGCCGATCGAGCCCGCGATCGGCGACGAGCTCGGCGTCAGCCGGACCGTGGTCCGCGAGGCGATCAAGACGCTCGCGGCCAAGGGGATGGTCGTCGCCGGGCGGCGCGTCGGCACCCGCGTGCGCGAGCGCGCGGACTGGCACCAGTTCGACCCGGACGTCGTGCGCTGGCGGCTGGCCGCCGGCGTCGACGACTGCTTCGTCCGCGACCTGATCGAGCTGCGCCGCGCGATCGAGCCGGCGGCGGCGAGGCTCGCCGCCTGCGCCGCCACGCCCGCCGACCTCGCGGGCGCCACCGAGGCGCTGCGCGACATGACCGTCGCCGCGCACGGCCGCGGCGACTACCTGGCCGCCGACCTCGACTTCCACACGCGGCTGCTCACCGCGACGCACAACCAGTTCGTCGCCGGCATGGTGCCGGCGTTCTCCGCGCTGCTGTCGGTGTCGTTCAGGCTGTCGGTGACGAGCCTGGCCGGCGCACGGGCGTCGCTGCCGGCGCACCGCCGCGTGCTCGACGCGATCGCCGCGCGCGCGCCGGCCCGCGCGGAGGCGGCGATGGTCGCGCTGATCGAGCGCACGCGCGACGAGCTGGGGGCGCCGCGCGGCCGGCGGCGCGCGGTCGCGGAGGCCGCCACGTGAACATGCTGCCTGGCGCGCTGGCCGGCGTCGAGGCCGCCTTCTTCCGCTTCCTCGAGCGGGTGATGGTGTTCCTGCTCGCCGCGATGGCGCTGATGGTGTTCGGCAACGTCGTGCTGCGCTGGACCGTCAACTCGGGCATCGACGTGTCCGAGGAGCTGTCCCGCTACTTCTTCGTGTGGCTGACGTTCATCGGCGCGGTCGTCGTGTTCCGCGAGCACCTGCACCTGGGCGTGGACGCGCTGGTCGGCCGGCTCGGCCGCCGCGGCCGCCTCGCCTGCATGGTGGCGTCCGACGCGCTGATCCTCTTCTGCTGCGCGGTGTTCTTCTGGGGCACGTGGCAGCAGGCGGCGATCAACGCGACCAACGTCGCGCCGGTCACCGGGATCTCGATGCTGTGGGTGTTCGGCGTCGGCTACTTCACCAGCGTCGCCATCGGCCTCATGGTCGCCATGCGGATCCTGCGCGCGCTCACCGGCAACGTGTCGGACCGCGAGCTCGCCGTGTTCGCCGGCACCTTCGAGCACGACGCGCTCGACGCCGCGCACCTGAAGCGGCACATCGACTGACGCGGGCGGGCGAAGCGCGATGACCGTCACCATCTTCCTGCTGTCGCTGCTGGGCGCGATGGCGATCGGCATGCCCGTCGCCTTCGCGCTGATCGTCTGCGGCATCGCGCTGATGTGGTTCCTCGGGATCTACGACAGCCAGATCGTCGCGCAGAAGATCCTCGACGGCGCCGACTCGTTCGTGCTGCTGGCGATCCCGTTCTTCGTGCTCGCCGGCGAGCTCATGAACGCCGGCGGCCTGTCGCGGCGCATCGTCAACTTCGCGCTGGCGCTGCTCGGCCACAAGCACGGCGGGCTGGGCTACGTGGCGATCGTCGCCGCGGTGATCATGGCGTCGCTGTCCGGCTCGGCGGCGGCGGACACTGCCGCGCTCGCCGCGATCCTGATCCCGATGATGCGCAGCGCCGGCTACAACATCCCGCGCTCGGCCGGGCTGATCAGCGCCGGCGGCATCATCGCGCCGGTGATCCCGCCGTCGATCGGCTTCGTCGTGTTCGGCGTCGCCGCCAACGTGTCGATCCCGCGGCTGTTCGTCGCCGGCATCGTGCCCGGCGTGCTGCTCGGGTTGTCGCTGATCTTCGCGTGGTGGTGGGTGTGCCGCCACGAGACGCTGGAGACGCAGCCGCGGCGCGACTGGCGCTACCGCGTGCGGACGCTGCGCGACGGCGCGTTCGCGCTGGCGATGCCGGTGTTCGTGCTGGGGTCGATCCGCTTCGGCTGGGCGACCCCGACCGAGGCCGCCGTGGTCGCCGTCGTCTACGCGACGGTGGTCGGCATGTTCGTCTACCGCGAGCTGAAGTGGTCGCAGCTCTACGACGTCGTGCTGTCCGCCGCCAAGATGACGGCGGTCATCATGTTCCTGGTCGCCGCGGCCGGCATCTCGTCGTGGCTGATCACGCAGGCGAACATCCCCGGCGAGCTGGGCGCGCTGCTCGAGCCGCTCTCCGGGAACAAGACGGCGATGATGCTCGCGATGATGGTGCTCGTGATCATCGTCGGCACGGCGCTCGACTTCACGCCGACCGTGCTGATCCTGACGCCGGTGCTGATGCCGCTGGTCAAGCAGGCGGGCATCGACCCCGTCTACTTCGGCGTGCTGTTCATCATCAACAACGCGATCGGGCTGATCACGCCGCCGGTCGGCATCGTGCTCAACGTCGTGTCCGGCGTGGCGCGGGTGTCGATGTCCGACGTGATCCGGGGCGTCAACCCGTTCCTGGTCGCGCAGTCGGCCGTGCTGTTGCTGCTGATCTTCTTCCCGCAGCTCGTGATGTGGCCCTACCGGGCGTTCATGGGCCTTCCATTCCAATGGTGAACGCGCGCGCGGGCGCGCGTCGCCTCCTCGAGGAGAGCAAGATGAAGTTCCGCCTCACACTGATCGCCGCCGGCATCGCCGGCGCGCTCGTCACGCTGCCGGCGCACGCGCAGTTCGCCGAGCGCACGATCCGCCTGTCCAACGGCGTCGCCCAGGAGCACCCGGTCGGCAACGGCGTCGCGAAGATGAACGCCTGCGTCGGCGAGAAGACCGGCGGCAAGATGAAGATCCAGGGCTTCTGGGGCGGCGCGCTCGGCGGCGACCTGCAGGCCACGCAGGCGCTGCGCTCGGGCACGCAGGAGATGGTGATCACGTCGACGTCGCCGCTGATCGGCATCCTGCCCGACCTGGGCGTGTTCGACCTGCCGTTCCTGTTCGCCAACGAGAAGGAGGCCGACGCCGTGCTCGACGGCGAGTTCGGCAAGTACATCAGCGACAAGATGCCCTCGGTGGGGCTCGTCAACCTGGCCTACTGGGAGAACGGCTTCCGCAACCTGACCAACTCGAAGAAGCCGGTGACGAAGGTCGAGGACTTCCCGGGCCTCAAGGTGCGCGTCATGCAGAACAACGTGTTCCTCGACACGTTCAAGACGATGGGCGCCAACGCCGTGCCGATGTCGTTCGGCGAGGTGTTCACCGCGCTGGAGACGAAGGCGATCGACGGCCAGGAGAACCCGTTCGTCACCATCGACACGTCGAAGTTCTACGAGGTGCAGAAGTACCTGTCGGTGACGCGCCACGCGTACACGCCGTTCATGGTGCTCTACTCGAAGCCGCTGTGGGACAAGCTGTCGCCGGCCGAGCAGAAGGTGCTCGCCGACTGCGCGATCGTCGGCCGCGACGAGCAGCGCCGCGTGTCGCGCGCGCTGTCCGACAAGTCGCTGGCCGACCTCAAGGCCAAGGGCATGGCGGTCAACGAGATCGCGCCGGCCGAGCAGAAGCGGCTGCGCGACACGGTGAAGCCCGTCTACGACAAGCACGCGGCGACGATCGGCAAGGAGACCGTCGACAAGATGGGGGCGACGCTCGCCAAGATCCGCGGCGGCTGACGCCCGCCGTCGTCCCCGCGCCGGGGCGCGCCGCCGCGCGCCCCGGCGCCGTTTCGGAGCTGCCATGAAGATCCGCGCCGTCGATCCGCTGATCCTGCACATGCCGCTCACCCGCGACGCGATCGCGGACTCGACGCACCGGATCACGCACTGGGGCGTCGTCGGCGTGCGCCTGACCACGACCGACGGGCGGGAGGGCTTCGGCTTCACCGGCACGCACGCGGACCTGGCCTCCGACCGGCTGATCGCCGCGTGCATCGGCGCCTGCTACGCGCCGCTGCTCGTGGGCGAGGACGCGCACGAGGGCGCGCGGCTCGCGCGCAAGCTCGCCCGCGCGCCGGCGCTGCAGTGGGTCGGGCGCGCCGGCATCACGCAACTCGCGCTGGCCGCGGTCGACGTCGCGCTGTGGGACCTGCGCGCGAAGGCCGCCGGCGTGCCGCTGTGGGCGCTGCTCGGCGGGCCGGTGCGCGAGCGGCTGCCCGCGTACGACACCGACGTCGGCTGGCTGTCGTTCTCCGCCGACGAGCTCGTCGCCCGTTGCCGCCACGCCGTCGAGGCCGACGGCTTTCGCGGCGTCAAGGTCAAGGTCGGGCACGACGACCCGGCGGTCGACCTCGCGCGGCTGGAAGCCGTGCGGCGCGCGATCGGCCCGGCGCCGACGCTCGCCATCGACGGCAACGGCCGCTGGGACCTGCCGACCTGCAAGCGCTTCTGTGCGCGGGCGGAGGCGTTCGACGTGTTCTGGTTCGAGGAGCCCATGTGGTACGACGACGTCGCGTCGCACGCGGCGCTCGCGCGCGCGACGGCGATCCCGATCGCGCTCGGCGAGCAGCTGTACACGATCGACGCGTTCCAGTCGTTCCTCGCCGCCGGCGCCGTGCACTGGGTGCAGCCCGACGTCACGCGGCTCGCGGGCGTCACGGAGTTCCTGCAGGTCGCCGACGCGGCGCACGCGCGCCGGCTGCCGGTCGCGCCGCACGCCGGCGACATGAGCCAGGTGCACGTGCACCTCGCGTACGCGCATCCGGCCGCGGCGCTCCTCGAGTACATCCCGTGGATCCGCGACCACTTCGTCGAGCCCATCCGCGTGGAGCGCGGCGAATTTCTGCGCCCGCAGCAACCGGGCGCCGGCATGACGCCGACGCCGGACGCGCTCGTGCGTTTCGCGCGGCCGCTCGGCTGACGCCGCGCCGCCGCCACCGGAGCCCCCGATGAAGATCACGGCACTCGAGACGCTGCGCCTGACCGAGTTCGCCAACCTGCTGTGGGTGCGGCTGCACACGGACGACGGGCCGGTGGGCCTGGGCGAGACCTTCATGGGCGCCGCCGCGGTCGAGGCCTACCTGCACGAGACGGTGGCGCCGAAGATCCTGGGCCGCGACCCGCTGCGCATCGAGGCGGTCAACGCGGCGCTCGCCAACTACCTCGGCTGGCGCTCCGCCGGCGTGGAGACGCGCGGCAACTCGGCGGTGGACATCGCGCTGTGGGACCTCTTCGGCAAGGTCCACGGCCGCCCGGTCGCCGACATGCTGGGAGGACGGTCGCGCGACTCGATCCGCGTCTACAACACCTGCGCCGGCTACAAGTACATCCGCGACGCGCGCGCGCAGGCGGTCGCCAACTGGCACGCCGGCGCCACCGGCGGGCCGTACGAGGACCTCGACGCGTTCCTGCACCGTGCCGACGAGCTCGCGCAGTCGCTGCTCGAGCAGGGCATCACGGCGATGAAGATCTGGCCGTTCGACGTCGCGGCCGAGCGCACCGGCGGCCTCGACATCGGCCCGGAGGAACTGCGGGCGGCGCTTGCGCCCTTCGCGAAGATCCGGCGCGCCGTCGGCGACCGCATGGACATCATGGTGGAGTTCCACTCGCTGTGGAGCCTGCCGATGGCGAAGAAGCTCGCGCGGCGGCTGGCCGAGTTCGACACGTACTGGCACGAGGACCCGTTCCGGCTCGACAACGTCGGCGACCTCGCCGACTACGCGCCGCACAGCAAGGCTTGGGTCTGCGCTTCGGAGACGCTCGCGTACACGCACGCGTTCCGCGAGTACCTGGAGACGGGGGTCGCCGGCGTCGTGATGCTCGACCTGTCGTGGTGCGGCGGCCTGACCGAGGCGCGCAAGATCGCCGGCATGGCCGAGGCGTGGCACGTGCCGGTCGCGCCGCACGACTGCACGGGGCCGGTCGTCTACACGGCGTCGTGCCACTTCTCGCTCCACGCCCGCAACGCGCTCATCCAGGAGTCCGTGCGCGCCTTCTACACCGGCTGGTACCGGGAGCTGGTCGCGGGGCTCCCGGAGGTCGCGAACGGGCAGGTGTCGATCTCGGCCGCGCCGGGGCTCGGGCTCGAGCTCGCGCCCGGCATCGAGCGGCGTGCCGACGCGATCGTCCGCGTCAGCCACCTGAAGTAGCGTCGGAAACGCCTTTCCAGGAGCAACGTCGCCCCTCTCGGTGACCTGCCTGGAAAGTCGTCTCTGACCCCCCTTTCCGAGCCAGGCTCGGTTATCGGCAGTTTGGCCCTGCCTCGTGCCGGGAAACCGAGCCTGGCTCGATTTGCTGGTGGCGTCGCGCCGCCTCGGGGAGGCGGGGCACCTCGAGCTGGGTTCGGATTTCCGACCCGGAATTCCCGCGGTCTCCGTCGAACGTCCGTGCGACGCTGCGGCGCAGCATTCCGTTGCCGGGAACGGCCGGAAAAGAGTACAATTCCACGGTTTGCTTCACAGCTCGAGCGCGCCGCGTGCACCAGCAGCAAAAAGGGCACGCGCGCGAGTCCCGCGAGCGCCGCCATGCGCGCGCCCCTCTCGACCAGACCGATCCGCCGAGTCCTCCGCTGGCAGGCGATCGTGACGGCAGGAGCGGCCGTCGTGGCGTGGCTCTGGGGCGGGGGACATGCGGCGCTGTCGGCCGCGCTGGGGGGGGTGGTCAACCTCACGTCCGTGGTGGTGTACGCGGTCGTGCTCGGGATTTCCAATCCCGCCTCCGCCGGCGGCACGGTCGCTGCGGTCTTCCGGGCCGAGGCAGGCAAGATCCTCGTGATCATCGCGCAGCTCTGGCTGGTGCTGACGACCTACCAAGACGTCGTGCCGCTGGCCTTCTTTGCGACGTTCGTGGTCACGGTGCTGCTGTTCCGCTTGGCGATCCTCGACCGCGACTGACCCTCATCCCCCACCGAATCCCATGGCGGCCAGCTACAGCTCCCCCTCCGAGTACATCGCCCACCACCTGACCTTCCTGCAGAAGCCGGTGGGCGAAGGCAGCTTCTGGACGATCAACGTCGACACCTTCGTGATGTCGCTGGTCCTGGGGCTCGTCGGACTGGGCTTCCTCTGGCTCGTCACGCGCAAGGCCACCTCCGGCGTGCCGTCGAAGCGGCAGGCGTTCGTCGAGCTCGCCGTCGGCTTCGTCAACGACCAGGTCAAGAGCATCTACCACGGCAAGAGCCAGTGGGTCGCGCCGATCGCGCTCACCGTGTTCCTCTGGGTCGTGCTGATGAACTCGATGGACTTCCTGCCCGTGGACATCATGGCGATGGTCTACGGCTGGTTCGGCCTCCACAACTGGCGCAGCGTGCCCACGGCCGACGTCAACACGACGTTCGCGCTGGCGCTGACGGTGTTCGCGCTGATGGTCATCTACGGGATCAAGGCCAAGGGCGTGGGCGGCTGGACGAAGGAGCTGTTCGTCGCGCCGTTCGGCAACCACCCGCTGCTGTGGCCGTTCAACTTCCTGTTCCAGCTCGTCGAGTTCGTCTCCAAGCCGCTGTCGCACAGCCTGCGTCTGTACGGCAACATCTACGCGGGCGAGATCATCTTCCTGCTGCTCGGCATGTGGGCGGCGAGCGGCCTCGCCGGCACCGTGTTCAGCGGCGTGCTGAACCTGGGCTGGGCCATCTTCCACATCCTGATCGTCCTGCTGCAGGCGTACATCTTCATGATGCTCACCATCGTGTACCTCGCGATGGGCGAGGAGCACCACTGATCCGCATCCGTTCGCAAGCCTTCGTCGTTTCCGCTCACCGTTAGTCACATACCCGCAACTGAAAGGACAGCAACATGGACAAAGTGCAAATGCTGGCGATGATCCAGGCCTACACCGGCGTGGGGATCGGTCTCATGATCGGCCTGGGCGCGCTCGGCGCGTGCGTCGGCGTGGGCATCATGTGCTCGCGCTTCCTCGAAGGCGCCGCGCGGCAGCCGGAGCTCATGCCGCAGCTGCAGGCGAAGGTGTTCCTGCTGCTCGGCCTGATCGACGCGTCGTTCATCATCGGCGTCGGCCTCGCGATGTTCTTCGCGTTCGCCAACCCGCTGCTCTCCGTCATCCCCAAGTAAGGGTCCGGTAGCCGGTCGATGTTCCGGAACAAGGGGCTGTCATGAATTTCAATCTGACGCTGATCATGCAGGCCGTCGCCTTCACGGCCTTCATCTGGTTCTGCGGGCGCTTCATCTGGCCGCCGCTGATGCGCGCCATCGAGACCCGGCAGAAGCAGATCGCCGACGGGCTCGCCGCCGGCGAGCAGGGCCGCAAGGAGCTCGCCAACGCGGAGAAGCGCGACGCCGAGATGCTGGCGGAGGCGAAGGCGAAGCAGGCGGAAATCGTCGCCATCGGCGAGAAGTTCAAGGCCGAGACCATCGAGCAGTCGAAGGTCGACGCCAGGGCCGAGGCCGACCGCATCGTGGCCGCGGCCCGCGCCGAGATCGAGCAGGAAGTCGCCCGGGCGAAGGAGCAGCTGCGCAACTCCGTGGCCGACCTGGCCGTCGCCGGTGCGGAGAAGATCCTCCGCAAGGACGTCGACCAGAAGGTCCACGCCGACCTGCTCGCGCAGCTGAAGCGCCAGCTCTGACGGGGTCGCCGCCGCCATGGCCGAACTGACCACGATCGCCCGTCCGTACGCGGAAGCCGCGTTCGCGCTGGCGCGCGAGCGCAACGCGCTGCCCGCCTGGTCGGGCATGCTGAAGCTCGCCAGCACCGTCGTCGCCGATACGCGCGTCGCCGGGGCGCTCGACAACCCGAAGTTCGACGCCGGCGCGAAGGAGTCGCTGCTGCTGTCGATCTGCGGCGACCGCCTCGACGCCGAGGGCCGCAATTTCGTCCGCGTGCTGGTCGAGGCCGACCGCGTCGCGCTGATGCCGGTGATCTCGCAGCTGTTCGAGACGCTGAAGGACGAGGCCGACGGCGTCGCGAAGGCGACGATCGAGACCGCGTTCCCGCTGGCCGGCAACGACCTGGCCGAGCTGACCGCGGCGCTGGAGCGGCGCTTCGGCAAGAAGGTCGAGGCGACGGTGGTCGTGAAGCCGGAGCTGATCGGCGGCGCGCGGGTCACCGTCGGCGACAACGTGATCGACGCGACGATCGCCGAGCAGCTGCGCGCGATGGCCGTCGGACTGCGGGCGTGAGCCCTGCTGCGATGATCCGAATCTTGCAAAGAGACGCAGAGGCGCCCGGAGCGGCCCTCCTCTGCGTCTCTGCGTCTCTTTGTGAATGAACTTCTAGCGAGACAACCATGCAACTCAACCCGTCGGAAATCAGCGAACTCATCAAGAGCAAGATCCAGCACCTCGACACTGCGGCGGAAGTGCGCACGCAGGGCACGGTGGTGTCGATCTCCGACGGCATCTGCCGGATCCACGGGCTGTCCTCGGCGATGCAGGGCGAGATGCTCGAGTTCCCGAACAACACGTTCGGCCTCGCGCTGAACCTCGAGCGCGACTCGGTCGGCGCGGTGATTCTCGGCGCCTACGAGAAGATCCGGGAAGGCGACACCGTCAAGTGCACGGGCCGCATCCTCGACGTGCCGGTCGGGCCGGAGCTGATCGGCCGCGTCGTCGACTCGCTGGGCCGCCCGATCGACGGCAAGGGCCCGGTCGCGACGAAGATGCGCGACGTGATCGAGAAGGTGGCCCCGGGCGTGATCGCGCGGCAGCACGTGTCGCAGCCGGTGCAGACGGGGCTGAAGTCGATCGACGCGATGGTGCCGATCGGCCGCGGCCAGCGCGAGCTCATCATCGGCGACCGCCAGACCGGCAAGACGGCGGTGGCGGTCGACACGATCATCAACCAGAAGGGCAAGGACCTGATCTGCATCTACGTCGCGATCGGGCAGAAGGCGTCGTCGATCAAGAACGTGGTGACCAAGCTGACCGAGCACGGCGCGATGGACTACACGATCGTCGTCGCCGCGTCGGCGTCGGAGTCGGCCGCGCTGCAGTACATCGCGCCGTACTCCGGCTGCACGATGGGCGAGTACTTCCGCGACCGCGGGCAGGACGCCCTCATCATCTACGACGACCTGACCAAGCAGGCGTGGGCGTACCGGCAGGTGTCGCTGCTGCTGCGCCGCCCGCCGGGCCGCGAGGCGTACCCGGGCGACGTGTTCTACCTGCACTCGCGGCTGCTCGAGCGCGCCGCGCGCGTGAACGCCGACTACGTCGAGGCCTTCACCAAGGGCGAGGTCAAGGGCAAGACCGGGTCGCTCACCGCGCTGCCGATCATCGAGACGCAGGCGGGCGACGTGACGGCGTTCGTGCCGACCAACGTGATCTCGATCACCGACGGCCAGATCTTCCTCGAGACCGACCTCTTCAACGCGGGCATCCGGCCGGCCATCAACGCCGGCATCTCGGTGTCGCGCGTGGGCGGCGACGCCCAGACCAAGGTGATCAAGAAGCTGGGCGGCGGCGTGCGGCTGTCGCTCGCGCAGTACCGCGAGCTCGCGGCGTTCGCGCAGTTCGCGTCCGACCTGGACGACGCGACCCGCAAGCAGCTCGACCGCGGCCGCATGGTGACCGAGCTCATGAAGCAGCCGCAGTACGAGCCGCTGTCGGTGTCCGACCAGGCGCTGACGCTGTTCGCGGTGAACCGCGGCTACTACGACGACGTGCCGGTCGAGAAGGCGCTCGCGTTCGAGTCGGCGCTGCGCCAGTTCATGCGGACCAAGTACGCGGCGATCGTCGACAAGATCGCGAAGACGCTGGAAATGAGCGCCGACGACGAGAAGGCGCTGGCGGCGGCGATCGAGGACTTCAAGAAGACGGGCACCTACTGATCAGAGGTCAGGATTCGGGAGTCACGGATCAGAGGCGGCGGTGATTCCGGTGGCGGCGCGTTGAGCGCCGGGGGCTGATCGGCGCGGGCGGGAAGAGAAGGCGGACATGGCGGGATCCAAGGAAATCCGCAACAAGATCAAGAGCGTGCAGAGCACGCGCAAGATCACCAAGGCGATGGAGATGGTCGCGGCCTCGAAGATGAAGAAGGCCCAGGACCGGATGCGCGCGTCGCGGCCCTACGTCGGGCGGCTGTTCGAGATCATGCTGCACATCCAGAAGGCGAACACCGAGTACCGCCACCCGTTCCTCGTCCCGCGCGAGCAGGTGAAGCGGGTCGGCGCCATCGTCATCACCACCGACAAGGGCCTGTGCGGCGGCCTCAACACGAACATCCTGCGCACGGTCCTCAACGCGCACCGCGACTGGAAGGCCAAGGGCGTCGAGGTCGACTACGTCGCGATCGGCAGCAAGGGGCTGGGCTTCCTCCAGCGGATGGGCGGCAACGTCGTCGCCAGCGCCGTGGGGCTGGGCGACCGGCCGCACCTCGACCGGATGGTGGGGCCGGTGAAGACGCTGATCGACAAGTACGCGAGCGGCAGCGTCGACGAGGTGTACGTCTTCTTCACGAACTTCGTCAACACGATGAAGCAGGAGCCGCGGCAGGGCCGGATCATCCCGATCCCGCGCCAGTTCCGGACGGCGACCGGCGAAGTCCGCAAGGCGGAGATCGGCGACGGCTCGTGGGACTACATCTACGAGCCGGACGCGCAGGTGCTGCTCGACGGCATCATGCTGCGCTACCTCGAGGCGATCGTGTACCAGGCGGTCAACGAGAACATGGCCTCGGAGCAGTCGGCGCGGATGGTCGCGATGAAGGCCGCGTCCGACAACGCGGGCAAGATCATCAACGAGCTGCAGCTCATCTACAACAAGACGCGGCAGGCGGCGATCACGAAGGAACTCTCCGAGATCGTCGGCGGCGCGGCTGCGGTTTGAGGAAACGACTTCCACGAAGAGACGCAGAGACGCAGAGAAAGTCCGTTCGAACTTCTCTGCGCCGCTGCGTCTCCTGTGAACGGTTTTGAATTGAATTCAAGGACGGCACCATGAACCAGGGAACCATTGTCCAGTGCATCGGCGCGGTCGTCGACGTGGAGTTTCCGCGCGACCAGATCCCCGAAATCTACGACGCGCTGAAGCTGGACGAGATCGGGCTGACGCTCGAGGTGCAGCAGCAGCTGGGCGACGGCGTCGTGCGCACGATCGCGCTCGGCAGCTCCGACGGCCTGCGCCGCGGCATGACGGTCGTGAACACGAAGGCGCCGATCACGGTGCCGGTCGGCGTCGAGACGCTCGGCCGCATCATGGACGTGCTGGGCCGCCCGATCGACGAGCGCGGGCCGGTGAACGCCGCGAAGTCGATGTCGATCCACCGCGAGGCGCCGGTGTACGAGGAGCTGTCGCCGTCCACCGAACTGCTCGAGACCGGCATCAAGGTCGTCGACCTGATCTGCCCGTTCGCGAAGGGCGGCAAGATCGGCCTGTTCGGCGGCGCCGGCGTCGGCAAGACGGTCACGATGATGGAGCTCATCAACAACATCGCGACCGCCCACTCGGGCCTGTCGGTGTTCGCCGGCGTGGGCGAGCGCACCCGCGAGGGCAACGACTTCTACCACGAGATGATCGACTCGGGCGTCGTCAACAAGGACGACCTCGCGAAGTCGAAGGTGTCCATGGTGTACGGCCAGATGAACGAGCCGCCGGGCAACCGGCTGCGCGTCGCGCTTACCGGCCTCACGATCGCCGAGTCCTTCCGCGACGACGGCCGCGACGTGCTGCTGTTCGTCGACAACATCTACCGCTTCACGCTGGCCGGCACCGAGGTGTCCGCGCTGCTCGGCCGGATGCCGTCCGCCGTGGGCTACCAGCCCACGCTCGCGGAGGAGATGGGCCGCCTGCAGGAGCGGATCACGTCGACCAAGACGGGATCGATCACGTCGATCCAGGCCGTGTACGTGCCGGCGGACGACCTGACCGACCCGTCGCCCGCCACGACCTTCGGCCACCTCGACGCCACGGTCGTGCTGTCGCGCGACATCGCGTCGCTCGGCATCTACCCGTCGGTCGACCCGCTCGACTCGACGTCGCGCCAGATCGACCCGCACGTGATCGGCGACGAGCACTACAACTGCACGCGGCGCGTGCAGGCGACGCTGCAGCGCTACAAGGAGCTGCGCGACATCATCGCGATCCTCGGCATGGACGAGCTGTCGCCGGACGACAAGCTGGCCGTGGCGCGGGCGCGCAAGATCCAGCGCTTCCTGTCGCAGCCGTTCACGGTCGCCGAGGTGTTCACGGGCACGCCGGGCAAGTACGTGTCGCTGAAGGACACGATCAAGGGCTTCAACATGATCGTCAACGGCGAGTGCGACGCGCTGCCCGAGCAGGCGTTCTACATGGTCGGCACGATCGAGGAAGCGTTCGAGAAGGCGAAGACCCTCCAGTAGGGACAAGGCCATGGCCAACACGATCCACGTCGACGTCGTCAGCGTCGAAGAGCAGATCTACTCCGGCGATGCGGAGTTCGTCGTGCTGCCCGGCGTCGAGGGCGAGCTCGGCATCTACCCGCGCCACACGCCGCTGTTCACGCAGATCAAGCCCGGCGCCGTGCGCATCAAGGTGCCGGACCGCGACCAGGAGGAGTTCGTCTACGTGCAGGGCGGCTTCCTCGAGGTGCAGCCGACCCGCGTCACGGTGCTGGCCGACACGGCCATCCGCGCGCACGACCTGGACGAGGCGAAGGCCATCGAGGCGAAGAAGCGGGCGGAGGAGGCGCTGGCCAACAAGGACACCGCCGAGAACCTGGCCGCCGCGCAGGCGGAGCTCTCCGCCGCGCTCGCGCAGATCGAGGCGATCCGCAAGTTCCGCCACCGCGCCGGCTGACGCCCCGTCCGATCCGGCCCGGAAAAACCGAGCCAGGCTCGATTTCTCCATGCTCGCCGGGCGAAATCGAGCCTGGCTCGGTTTTTCAAGTGCCGCCACCGCGCTGGCTGACCGCGCGCAGCGCGGCACGAACCGTGCTTGCTCCCGTTCGGGGCCGCGCGTGACGCGGCCGCGGATTGCCACGTAGAATCGACCGGCGCCGCGCGCCCGAAGCGCGCGCGATCGCCGTCGGAGGAGGCGGGGAGAGATGCTAGGAAGATTCGCAGCCGGGCTGGCGCTTGCGCTGAGCCTCGCGGCCCCGGCCGGGGCGCAGGATCTCGTGTTCGCGGTGACCGAGGGCGTCACCTACCAGGCCACGCCCAAGGAGATCCGCGACAAGTTCGCGCCACTGGCCGAGGTCCTCGCCAAGGCGACGGGCCGCCGCGTGCGGACGGTGCTGGTGCCGGCGTACAACGACGCCCGCGCCGGGCTCGCCAAGCAGGAGTTCGACGTCGCGTTCCTGCACCCGGCCCACGTCCCGATGGCCGAGATCAAGGCCGGCCGCTACAAGGCCGTGGCCTGGACGCAGGGCTTCACCGAATACACGGCGTCGGTGCTGATCCCCGGCGCCACACCGCTCAAGTCCATGCAGGACCTGAACGGGCGCACGCTGGTGACGCCCGATCCCGACTCGATCACCGCGGTGATGGTCCGCGCGATGTTCCGCGGCGAGAAGCTGACCGCGACCGCCGACCGCGAGCCGCCCGCCAACGCCGTGCGCGTGATCACGACCCGCTACCAGGACGCCGTGCCGTTCTACATCGAGAACGGCTTCGCGCAGGCCGGCGTGACCGCCGCCAACTCGGTGGTGAAGGCGTGGACCGACAAGGGCGGCAAGGTGCTGGTGAAGTCGCGCCCGGTGCCGATCAAGCAGTTCATCGTGTCGACCAAGCTGCCGGCCGACGACCAGCAGCGCATCCGCGACGCACTGCTGACGCTGCGCGACTCCAAACCCGGGCGCGACGCGCTAGAGACCGTCGGCTACCGCGGGTTCGTCGCGCCGAACCCCGAGCTCGAGGCCGCCACGATCGCCTGGCTGGGGCTGTAGGCGAACGGCCGGGCGCCGCCCGGCGCTGGCCGTGGTGCGGCACTAGCCGCCCCTCACCCCAGCCCTCTCCCCTGCGGGGAGAGGGCGTGTCCCAAGCGCACGCTGGCCTTGGGGTCAGACCCTTAACATGCAGTCCAGTGCATGCTAAGGGTCAAACCGCAACGCCTCCCCGCGTCCGCCCGCACCTTGCCTGCGCGCAAGATCGGGCGCGATGACCCGGTGCTATGATATTGCACCGCACAATAGCCTACTTCGGACGCTTCCCATGGCCGACCTCAACCGTACGATCGACCGCTCGATCCGGATCTCGCGCTCCGTCGCCGACCTGCTGCAGCGCCGGCTCCGCACCGCCGGCGAGCGGTATACCGGCCGCGTACGCGGCGCCGTCGGCGAGCACGCGGCCGGCCAGCGCGCGGCGCGGACGCCGCTCGAGTACTGGCGGCAGTGGGGCGAGTACGCGCTCGACGCGGCGCAGCGCTCGGTGCTGTACTGGGACACGCTGCGGCAGCGCGGCGACCAGTGGATCGAGCACGAGAAGGCCGGCAAGCCGCCGGTGCTCGACTACAAGTACGAGCTCATCTCCGACGCCCGCACCTACGAGCGGCCGGCGAACTACGCGCTGGTGCGCATCGTGCCGCCGCGGGGTGTCGACGTCGACGACGCCAAGCGGCCGTTCGTCATCGTCGACCCGCGCGCCGGCCACGGCCCGGGCATCGGCGGCTTCAAGGAGGAGTCGGAGGTCGGCGTCGCGCTCGCGGCGGGGCACCCGGTCTACTTCGTCATCTTCTACCCGGACCCGATGCCCGGGCAGACGCTGGCCGACATCACCGACGCCGAGGCGGAGTTCATCCGCATCGTCGCCGAGCGCCATCCCGCGAGCCAGAAGCCGATCGTCGTCGGCAACTGCCAGGGCGGCTGGGCGGTGATGATGCTCGCCGCGGCGCGGCCCGACATCGCGGGCCCGCTCGTCATCAACGGCGCGCCGATGTCGTACTGGTCCGGCAACGACGGCGACTCGCCGCTGCGCTACATCGGCGGCCTCTTCGGCGGCGCGTGGCTGTCGCTGTTCGCGGCCGACCTGGGCGGCGGCAAGTTCGACGGCGCCCACCTCGTCCAGAACTTCGAGAGCATGAACCCGGCCAACACGCTGTGGAAGAAGTGGTACCACCTCTACGCGAACGTCGACGAGGAGCCCGCGCGCTTCCTCGAGTTCGAGCGCTGGTGGGGCGGGTTCTACCTGTTCAACGAGGAGGAGATCCGCTGGATCGTCAACAACCTCTTCGTCGGCAACAAGCTGTCGTCCGGCGAGGCGCGCCTGGGGCCCGGCCGCTACTTCGACCTGAAGGCGATCAAGCAGCCGATCATCGTGTTCGCGTCGATGGGCGACAACATCACGCCGCCGCAGCAGGCGTTCAACTGGATCGCCGACGTCTACTCGTCGACCGAGGAGATCAAGGCCAACGGCCAGACGATCATCGGGCTGGTGCACGACGACGTCGGCCACCTCGGCATCTTCGTGGCGGGCCACGTCGTGAAGAAGGAGCACGCGCAGATCGTCGAGGTGCTGAAGTACATCCACCAGCTCCCGCCCGGCCTGTACGCGATGCACATCGCCGAGCACGCGGACCGCGACGGCGAGGTCACGTACGACGTGACGCTGAAGGAGCGCAAGGTCGAGGACCTGCGCCGGCTGGGCAAGAACGACCGCGTCGACGAGAAGCCGTTCCAGGCGGTGGCCGCGCTGTCCGAGTTGGGCGAGCGCGCATACTCGCTGCTGGTGCGCCCGTTCGTGCAGGACCTGACGCCCGAGTGGTTCGCCAAGGCGCTGCGCGACTTCCATCCGCTGCGCGTCCAGTATTGGGCGGTCTCCGACAAGAATCCGCTGCTGTGGCCGCTGCCGCACCTGGCCGCGATGGCGAAGGCGGGCCGCCGGCCGCGCAGCCCCGACAACGACCACGTGCGCGCCGAGTCGCTGCTGTCGCACCTCATCGCCGCGCAACTCGACCTCTACCGCGACCTGCGCGACGCGGCGTCGGAGGCCGCGTTCTTCCACGTGTACGGCAACCTGCTGTCGCTGCAGATGGCCGACGAGCGCGAGGAGATGCGCCGCAAGGGCAAGTTCGACCCGCGCACGATCCCCGCCGTCCGCGAGGTGCTCGACACGCTGGACGAAGGCAGCGCGGTCGAGGGCCTCGCGCGCATCGCGATGCTCATCGGCAAGGCCGGCAGCGGGCACCGCCGGCTGTCGCAGATGCGGACGACGCGCGAGATCCTGTCGCCGGACGGGCAGATCGCGCACCTGTCCGAGGACGAGCGCCGCCGGCTGCTGCAGGAGGAGACGATCGTCGTCGAATTCGAGCCGGAGCGCGCCAAGCGCTCGCTGCCGAACCTGCTGCGCTCCGCCACCGAGCGCCGCCGCGCGCACGCGCTGCTCGACTGGACCGAGGCGCAGCCGGGGCTCGAGGAGCGCCAGCGCCGGCTCGCGGCCGAGCTGCGCGCGCTGCTGCCGCTCGCGGGAGCGCGCGGCGCGGCCGCGCCGGCGAAGCGCACCGCCAAGCGCAAGCCGGCCCGCGCCCGGGCCCGGGCCTAAAGGGAAAGGCGGTCGCCATGATGACCGAACTCACCAACCGCACGTTCGACGAGATCGTCGTCGGCGAGTCCGCATCGGTCACGCGCAAGCTGACCGCGACCGAGGTCGAGGCGCTGTCGCTGGTCGCCGGCGACGTCGAGGCGTTCCACCTCGACCTCACCGGCGAGGCGATGACCGACGAGATCTCGGCGCCGGCCGCCGCGGCGATCGCGCTCGTGTCGAGCCTCGTCAACCGCAAGCTGCCGGGCCCCGGCAGCGCGATCGTCGGCACGCGCTTCAGGTACACCGGCCGGATCCGGATCGGCGACGAGGTCACCGCGACCGTGACGGCCAAGGCGAAGCACGCGGAAGGGCGCCGCATCGAGTTCGAGTGCCGCGTCACCGGCGCCGACGGCAACGCGCTGGTCGACGGCGTGGCCACGGTCGCGGCGCCGTCGCGCCGGCTCGCCTACGGCGACATCGCCACACCCGAGGTCGTACTGCGCCGCAACGACGCGCTCGCCCACATGCTGAAGCGCTGCGAGAGCCTGGCGCCGATTCCGTGCGCCGTCGTGCACCCGTGCGACCGCGAGTCGCTGCTGGGCGCGCTCGAGGCGGCCAAGCGCAAGCTCATCGTCCCGGTGCTGGTCGGGCCGGAAGCGAAGATCCGCGCGGTCGCGCGCGACGCCGGCGTCCCGCTCGACGCGTACCGGATCGTCGGCACCGAGCACAGCAACGCGGCCGCCGATGCCGCGGTCGCGATGGCGCGCGCCGGCGAGGTCGAGGCGCTGATGAAGGGCAGCCTCCACACCGACGAGCTGATGGCCGCCGTGGTGCCGTCCGCCACCGGCCTGCGCACGGCGCGCCGGATCAGCCACGTGTTCGTGATGGACGTGCCGGCGTACCCGCGGATGCTGCTCATCACCGACGCGGCGGTGAACATCGCGCCCGACCTCGACTGCAAGGCGGACATCTGCCGCAACGCGATAGACCTGGCGCACGTGCTCGGCATCCCGGAGCCGAGAGTCGCTATCCTGTCGGCGATGGAGACGATCAACCCGAAGATCGAGTCGACGCTGCACGCGGCGGCGCTTTGCAAGATGGCGGACCGCGGCCAGATCACGGGCGGCCTGCTCGACGGCCCGCTCGCGTTCGACAACGCGATCTCGCTCGAGGCGGCGAAGGCGAAGCACATCGTGTCGCCGGTCGCCGGGCAGGCCGACATCCTGCTCGTGCCGGACCTCGAGTCCGGCAACATGATCGCCAAGCAGCTGACCTACCTCGCCGGCGCCGACGGCGCGGGCATCGTGCTCGGGACGCGGGTGCCGATCGTGCTGACGTCGCGCGCGGACAACGTGCGCACGCGGCTCGCGTCGGCCGCGGTGATGGCGCTGGTCGCGCACGACCGGCGCGCGAAGCTGCTGCCCAGGGAATAGGCACGGATCGTCGCGATGGCCGACGCGATCCTCGTCCTCAACGCGGGCTCGTCGAGCCTCAAGTTCTCGCTGTTCGAGATCGACGGTGGCGCACCCGAGCTCGTGCAGCGCGGGCAGCTCGAGGGCCTCACCACCAACACGCAGTTCGTCGCCAGGGGCGCCGACGGCGCGACGCTTGCCGAGCACAACTGGTACCGCGCGCTCGGCCACGACGGCGCGATGACGCACCTCGTGGAGCACCTGCGCGCGTCGCTCGCCGCAAGCACGCTGCGCGCGGTCGGCCACCGCGTCGTCCACGGCGGCGTGCGCTACAGCCACCCGGTGCGCGTCGACGCGGCGATCGTCGCGTACCTGGAGACGCTGGTGCCGCTGGCGCCGCTGCACCAGCCGCACAACCTCGCGCCGATCCACGCGCTGCTGGCGCGCTCGCCGAAGCTGCCGCAGGTCGCGTGCTTCGACACGTCGTTCCACCGCGCGATGCCGGAGGTGGCGCAGGCGTTTGCGCTGCCGGCGGCGATCACCGACCGCGGCGTGCGCCGCTACGGCTTCCACGGCCTGTCGTACGAGTACGTCGCCAGCGTGCTGCCGGGCATCGACGCCGCGGCCGCCCGCGGCCGCACGGTCGTCGCGCACCTCGGCAACGGCGCGTCGATGTGCGCGATGCAGGGCGGCGTCAGCGTCGCGTCGACGATGGGTTTCACCGCGGTCGACGGCCTGATGATGGGCACGCGCACCGGCGCGCTCGATCCCGGCGTCGTGCTCTACCTGATGGACGAGCTCGGCATGGACGCGCGTGCGGTCGAGGCGATGCTCTACAAGGAGTCGGGCCTGCTCGGCGTGTCCGGCGTGTCGAGCGACATGCGCACGCTGCTCGGCAGCGAGGATCCGCGCGCGAAGTTCGCGGTCGAGCTCTTCTGCTACCGGATCGGGCGCGAGCTGGGCTCGATGGCGGCCGCGCTCGGCGGCCTCGACGCGCTGGTGTTCACCGGCGGCATCGGCGAGCACGCGGCGCCGGTCCGCGCGCGCGTGGTCGAGGCGGCGCGCTGGCTCGGGCTCGCGCTCGACGCCGCCGCCAACGCGGCCGACGGCCCCTGCATCACGGGCCCGGGTGCGGCGCGCGCGTGGGTCGTGCCGACCAACGAGGAGCTGATGATCGCGCGGCACACGCAGGCGCTGCTATTGGGGTCAGAGCCGTAAGGAACCGACGCCGGCGGGTGACCCTGCCGCGCCGCGCCCGTTCCTTACGGCTCTGACCCCAAGGAGTGACATCATGGTCGAGGTCCCCACGCCCGCTCTCGCCGGAAGGAAGGCGCTCGTCGTCGGCGTCGCCAACGAATACTCGATCGCGTTCGGCTGCGCCTCGGCGCTGCGCAAGCTCGGCGCCGACCTCGCGCTCACGTACCTCAACGACAAGGCGAAGCCGCACGTCGAGCCGCTGGCGCGTGATCTCTCCGCCAGCCTGTTCCTGCCGCTCGACGTGGCGAAGCCCGGGGAGCTCGACGCCGTGTTCGCGGAGGTGGAGGCGCGCTGGGGCCGGTTGGACATCCTCGTCCACTCGATCGCGTTCGCGCCGAAGGCCGACCTGCAGGGCGGCCTCCTCGACTGCTCGGCCGAGGGGTTCGCGCAGGCGATGGACGTGTCGTGCCACTCGTTCGTGCGGATGGCGCGGCTGGCCGCGCCGCTGATGACCGACGGCGGCTCGATGTTCGCGATGAGCTACCACGGCGCGAACAAGGTGGTCGCCAACTACAACGTGATGGGGCCGGTGAAGGCCGCCCTGGAGGCTTCCTGCCGCTACCTCGCCTACGAGCTGGGGCCGCGCGGCGTCCGCGTCCACGCGATCTCGCCCGGGCCGCTCAAGACGCGCGCGGCGTCGGGCCTCAAGGACTTCGACCTGCTGCTGAACGAGGCCTCCGAGCGGGCGCCGGGACAGGAGGTCGTCGACATCGACGACGTCGGCTACACGGTGGCGTTCCTCGCGACGCCGTACGCGCGCCGGCTCACCGGATCCACCGTCTACGTCGACGCCGGGCTTAACATCATGGGTTGACGGGGCGGCGCCGCCGCCCCGGGCGACGGAGGCGGCGATGGGCGACACCCGTATCGAGAAGGACGCGCTGGGCGAGGTGCCGGTGCCGGCGCATCGGCTGTGGGGCGCGCAGACGCAGCGCTCGATCGACAACTTCCCGATCGGCGTCGCGCGCTTCGCGTTCGGACGACCGGTGATCCGCGCGTTCGGTGTCGTCAAGCAGGCGGCGGCGCGTGCCAACGCCGGTCTCGGCGTGCTGGCCGCCGACAAGGCCGACCTGATCGCCCGCGCGGCGCAGGAGGTGATCGACGGCCGCTGGGACGGCGAGTTCCCGCTGGTCGTGTTCCAGACGGGCTCCGGCACGCAGTCGAACATGAACGCGAACGAGGTGATCGCCAACCGTGCGATCCAGCTCGCGGGCGGGGCCGTCGGCGGCAAGTCGCCGGTGCACCCGAACGATCACGTCAACCGCAGCCAGTCGTCGAACGACGTGTTCCCCGCGGTGATGCACGTCGCGACCGTGCTGGAACTCGACCGCGCGCTGCTGCCGGCGATCGCCGCGCTGCGCGCGACGCTCGACGCGAAGGCACGCGAATTCGCCGACGTCGTGATGCTCGGGCGCACGCACCTGCAGGACGCCACCCCGGTGACGCTGGGCCAGGTGATGTCGGGCTGGGCGGCGCAGCTCGACGACGCCGCGTCGTACGTGCGATCCGCGCGCGACGCGCTCTATCCGCTGGCCCTCGGCGGCACCGCGGTCGGCACGGGCCTGAATGCGCCGGGGGGCTTCGGCGTAGCGGCCGCGCGCGAGATCGCCGCGGCGACCGGCAAGCCGTTCGTGGCCGCGGCCAACAAGTTCGCGGCGCTCTCCGCGCACGACGCGATGGTCAACGCGAGCGCCGCGCTGCGCACGACCGCAGGTGTGGCGATGAAGATCGCCAACGACGTGCGGCTGTACGCAAGCGGGCCGCGCGCCGGCTTCGGCGAGATCACGATTCCCGACAACGAGCCCGGCTCGTCGATCATGCCGGGCAAGATCAACCCGACGCAGGCCGAGGCGCTGACGATGGTCGCCGTGCAGGTGTTCGGCAACGACACCGCGGTCGCGTTCGCCGGGACGCAGGGGCACTTCCAGCTCAACGTGTACAAGCCGGTGATCCTGCACAACGTGCTGGAGTCGATCGAGCTGCTCGCCGACGCGATCGCGTCGTTCGACGCGCGCTGCGCGCGCGGGATCGAGCCGAATCGCGAGCGCATCCGCGACAACGTCGCGCGCTCGCTGATGCTGGTGACGGCACTGAACCCGCACGTCGGCTACGAGAACGCCGCGAAGATCGCGCAGAAGGCGCACCGCGAGGGCACGTCGCTGCGGGAGGCGGCGCTGGCGCTGGGGTTGGTGAACGCCGGGGACTTCGACCGCTGGACGGACCCGGCGGCGATGACGAAGCCGGATGAATGACACCCTCGCCCCGGCCCTCTCCCGCTGGCGGGAGAGGGTGGGCCATGGCGAGCCGCGGCGCGTATGCCCGCATCGGCAGCTTCGCCGCGAGTCGATCGGCCGCCGGCGCGTGCCGCCCTCGCTCCCTCTCCCGCTTGCGGGAGAGGGTCGGGGTGAGGGTCTGCATCGGAACCCCGAGCCGGCCGTGCCTGTCTCAGCGCGAGTCTCGAAGCGAGGAAATGCGATGAACGAGCTTCCCTGCACACTGCGCACCGCGATCGCGGCGGTCGCGCTCGCGCTCGCCGCGCACGCATTCGCGCAGGCGCCACGTTCGCCGACGCCGGCGACCGTGGACGGCCCGCTCGCGGTCACCGAAGTCGCGCGCGGCTTCGAGCACCCGTGGGGGCTCGCCTTCCTGCCGGACGGGCGGATGCTCGTCACCGAGCGGCCCGGCCGCCTGTTGCTGCTCGAGCCTGACGGCAAGTCGCGGCGCACGCTCGCCGGCGTGCCGTCGGTGCGCGCGGGCGGGCAGGGCGGGCTGCTCGGCATCGCGCTGTCGCCGAACTTCGCGCAGGACCGCCTCGTCTACCTGTCCTTCTCCGAGGCCGGCGACGGCGGCGCAGGCACCGCGGTCGCGCGCGGCCGCTTCACCGGCACGGCACTCGAGAACACCGAGGTGATCTGGCGGCAGGCGCCGAAGGTGGGCGGCGGCAACCACTGGGGCTCGCGGCTCGTGTTCGCGCGCGACGGCACGCTCTTCGTCACGACCGGCGACCGCTACGGCGAGCGCGAGCGCGCGCAGGACCTCGCGACGACGATCGGCAAGGTCGTGCGCATCAACGCCGACGGCAGCGCGCCGAAGGACAACCCGTTCGCCGGACGCGCCGGCGCGCGTCCGGAGATCTGGTCATACGGCCACCGCAACCTGCAGGGCGCGGCGCTGCACCCGGAGACCGCGCAGCTGTGGACGGTCGAGCACGGCGCGCGCGGCGGCGACGAGCTCAACGCGCCGCAGCCGGGGAAGAACTACGGCTGGCCGGTGATCACGTACGGCGTCGACTATTCGGGCCTCAAGATCGGCGAGGGAACGGCGAAGGCCGGCATGGAGCAGCCGGTCTACTACTGGGACCCGGTGATCGCGCCGTCGGGCGCCACGTTCTACACGGGCAGTGCCTTCCCCGAGTGGCGCGGCCAGCTCTTCGTCGGCTCGCTGCGGCCGGGCGCGCTGGTGCGCCTCAAGCTCGACGGCGGGCGCGTTGTCGAGGAGGCGCGCTATCTGCCGAACGTCGGCCGCGTGCGCGACGTCGTGCAGGGACCGGACGGACTCCTGTACCTGCTGACCGACGCGTCCGACGGACAGCTGCTGCGCGTCGCGCCGAGGCGCTGAGCGCCAGGGCCCCGGCGGCGGAACTCGGCGCACGTTCGTCGGCACGTCGGAGGCCTCCACCCGACCGGGCGCCCGGTTTGGCGGTGTCTGCACACTCGAGAGCGGCGAGCGGCCATGCGCGCCGCGAGCAACCCCGGTACGCTACGGCCTCGAGCTCGACCCGCCGTTCCAAGCGGGCCGGGCAACGTCGCCGGCGCGTGCGGCACTCTGGCGACGTCGGGCGCCACGGAGGGAACCATGCTCGCTCCATGCAGGCTGTACTACCGGTGGTCCGTCGTGCCGGTGTTGTGGCTGATCGCGGTCATGGCCGGTTGCAAGGTCGACTCGGTCAATCCGATCTCGCCCATCGACCGTGCGCAGCCGGACACGGCGATCTACGGCGTGTGGCGCTACAAGGCCGGGGACGAGCTGTCGTACATCCACATCGGCCCCGAATTCGCGCTGGCCGACGCCGCCACGCCGGGGAGCAGGCGAACGCGAATCGTCATCGTCGACCACAAGCGCAACGGCCTGACAGACGAGGCGTACGTCGCCTACACGTCGCGGGCAGGGAAGCAGGGCTACCTGAACGTGGTCCAGACCGAAGGGGACAAGACCGTCGGGTACCTCTTCGTCCGGTATTCGCTCCTCGACCGCAACACGCTGCGCTTCGCGACGATGGACGAGGATGCGCTCGCCGCCGCGATCCGCGCCGGCCGGATCAAGGGCACGACGCGCGGCGAAGGCCTGTCTTCGGAAACCGCGATCACGGCGGAATCGGCCGAGATCGAACGATTCCTTGCCGCGGAGGGAGCGAAGCTGTTCGCGGCGCCTGTCGTGGTGAGGCGAGTGCCGCCTCGCTGACGGCGCGCCGGGCCGCGCCCCGCCGCCTACTGCACAGTGGTCCGGACCACCTGCACCTCGTTCGAGCTGAAGTTCGTCAGGAACAGCGTGGAGCCGTCGGCTGCAAGGGTGACGTTGCGGGGGAAGAGCCCCGTCGGGAGCGTGCTGACCAGCCGCGGCGACGCCGGCACGGTGACGTCGAAGATCTGTGCATTCCCCTGCTGAGGCGTGACGAACCGGTTGGAGTTGGCGAGCAGCAGCAGCCGGTCGTTGTGGAACAGTTGCGCGCCGACCGGCTCGCTCCCGCTGGTGCCCTTGGCGCCGGTGCTCGCGTAACCGAGGAGCGATCCGCCCGGATTGCTGCCTTCCAGTGCGGCCGTGCTGATGGTCAGCAGGCGGTTGTCCCCGCGCGCGCCCATGAACAGCGTCCTGCCGTCGGCGGAGATCGCGATTCGTGTCGGCGAGCAGCCGGCGGCGATGGTCTGGAGGACGATCTTGCCGCTGCCGGCCTGCGCGGCCGCGACGTCGACCACCGACAGCAGGCCGTACAGCGTGACGAAGTTCGGGTTCTTCTGCGTGCAGCGGGGCGGGCCGCCGAGGATCGGGTTGTCGCCGCCCGGCACGCCGGTGCCGTGCGGCGCGATCTCGGTGGTCACGTACAGGCGCGTCCCGTCGGGCGAGAGGGTGACGCCGGCCAGCGTGTTGCCGGGCATGCCGATCTGGTGCAGCAGCTTCGTCGCCGACGTGAAGTTGCCGGCGGCGTCCACGGCGATCGCCGTGACGCCCACGTTGCCCGGCAGCGACGCGCCGGGCGCCTGGCCGTATTCGTTGGCGGCGAATCCGAACTTCGCGTCGGCGGCGAAGGTGACGTCGAGCGTGCCGGCGGGCGACTCGTTGTCGTTGAACACCTGCCTGACGTGCTTCGGGTTCGGGGACTTGCAGGCGACGAGGTCGGCGACGCGGTAGAGCGCGAGGCCGTTGTCCTCGATCGCCGCACCCACGTACGTGCCGCCGCCGAAGAGCTTGAGGCCCATCACCTGCGGCGGGCCGTCGGTGTGCGGGAGCGTGCCCGGCAGCGCGGTGTAGCAGGCGGAGACGTAGCCGTTCCCGAGGGGCGAAGACCTCGATGCCCGCGGTCGTCTTCGGGTTGCCGTCGGGATCGAGGACCGGGTTCCCGCTCGCATCGCGCTCCGGGACGCCGCTGACCGATACCAGCACGGCACCGCTTCCCGCCTGCACTGCGGTGAACGGCGCGCCGCGCGTCGCGAACGCGGTCACGCTCGTCGTCACCGACAGGAGCGGCGGCAAGCCGTCCGGCGCCGGCTGCGGGTCGCCGCCGCCGCCGCCGCAACCTGCGAGCAGCGCGCCGGCTCCGAGGGCGAGCACGCAGCCGGCCGCACGAATGAACGGCGCGCGCCGGGCGGTCGGTACGGCCTGCTCGTGCCACGACATGGGGGCCCCGGTCGTGGAGGGAAGCGAGGATGCCGGCGCGCGCGCTGCCCGGGTGCGCGACCGGCTCACGCCGTCGCCGCGACGGTCCCCGGCCATCAGGCGGCCGCCCGGGCTTGCACCGGCAGCTGCTGCTCGGCGAGCGTCACCCAGTACGAAGCGCCGACGGCGAGCGCGTCGTCGTTGAAGTCGTAGTGCGGGTTGTGCAGGTTCGGCGTGCCCGGGCCGCGGCTGCCGCCGAGCCACACGTAGCAGCCGGGCTTGGCCTGCAGCATGAACGCGAAGTCCTCGGAGCCCATCGACGGCGTCGGGTTGGTGTCGACGCGGTCGACCCCCAGCAGCGCGGTGGCCGCGGCGAGCGCGTGGCGCGTCTCGGCCGGCGTGTTGACGGTGGCCGGGTAGCGGCGCTCGTAGCGCACGGTCGCGGTCACGTCGAACGTCGCGGCGAGGCCGTTCACGATCTCGGAGAGCCGCCGCTCGATGGTGTCCTGCACCGCCGGCACGAACGAGCGCGCGGTGCCGCGCAGCACGACCTCCTGCGGGATCACGTTCCACGTGTCGCCGCCATGGACTTGCGTGACGCTGACCACGCCGGCCTCGAGCGGGTGGATGTTGCGCGCGACGATCGTCTGCAGCGCGTTGATCACGTGCGCGGCGAACGGCATCGGGTCGCGGCCGAGGTGCGGCATCGCCGCGTGCGCGCCGCGGCCGGTGGCGACGATCTCGAACACGTCGTAGGCGCCCATCAGCGGGCCCTCGCGAAGCGCGATGGTGCCGAGCGGCTGCTCTGGCCAGTTGTGCATGCCGTACACCGCCTGCATAGGGAAGCGGTCGAAGAGGCCCTCCGCGACCATCACGCGGCCGCCGCCCTCGTTCTCCTCGGCCGGCTGGAAGATGAAGTAGGCGGTGCCGGCGAAATTGCGCCGCTGCGCCAGCGCCCGGGCGGCGCCGAGCAGCATCGTCGTGTGACCGTCGTGGCCGCAGGCGTGCATCTTCCCGTCGTGGCGCGACGCGTGCGGCACGCCGGACTGCTCGTGGATGTGCAGGGCGTCCAGGTCCGCGCGCATCCCGATCGCCGCATCGCTTGCCCCGTTGCGCAGCACGCCGACGACGCCGGTGCCGGCGAGCCCCGTGTGCACCTCCAGCCCGAACGCGGCGAGCCTGTCGGCGACGAAGGCGCTGGTGGCGGCTTCCTCGAAGGCCGTCTCGGGGTGCGCGTGCAGGTGGTGGCGCCAGGTGCGCATCTCGGCGTCGAGCGCGGCGATCTCGGGGATCCTCTGCATGGGGGCGAACCTTGCGGCGGCGCAAACGGCCATCGTACCGCATCCGGTAGAATCACCGTCGAATCACGCCATGCCCTCCTCCCCCTACGACCTCCTCGTCATCGGCGGCGGCATCAACGGCGCCGGCATCGCGCGCGACGCCGCCGGGCGCGGCCTGTCGGTGCTGCTGGCCGAGCAGGACGACCTCGCCGCCGCCACGTCGCAGTGGAGCACCAAGCTCATCCACGGCGGCCTGCGCTACCTCGAGTACTACGAGTTCCGGCTGGTCGCCGAGTCGCTGGCCGAGCGCGAGGTGCTGCTCGCCAACGCGCCGCACCTGGTCGAGCCGCTGTCGTTCGTGCTGCCGCACGAGCCGCACCTGCGGCCGGCGTGGATGATCCGCATGGGCCTGTTTCTCTACGACCACATCGGCGGCCGGCGCACGCTGCCCGGGTCCTTCGGCGTCGACCTCGCCGGCAGCCGCTGGTCCGCGGGGCTGAAGCCGCGCTTCCGCAAGGGCTTCGTCTACGCGGATGCGCGCGTCGACGACGCGCGGCTGGTCGTCGCCAATGCGCTCGACGTCGCGGCGCACGGCGGGCAGATCCGCACGCGCACGAAGGTGACCGGTGCGCGCCGCGACGGCGGCCTGTGGCGCGTGTCGCTGCGCACGGCCGACGGCGCGGACAGCGAGATCGCGGCGCGCGCGATCGTCAACGCGGCGGGCCCGTGGGTGAAGCGCGTGCTCGACAGCGTGCGCCCGGAGCAGCCGGGCGAGGGCAGCGTGCGCCACGTCAAGGGCAGCCACATCGTCGTGCCGCGCGTGCACGCGGAGGCGCACGCGTACATCCTGCAGAACGCCGACAAGCGGATCGTGTTCGTGATCCCGTACGAGCACGACTACTCGCTGATCGGCACGACCGACGTGCCGGTCGACGCGTTCGAGCACCCGGAGATCACGGATGCCGAGGTCGACTACCTGCTGAAGCTCGCCAACGCCTACCTGGAGAAGCCGTTGACGACGGCCGAAGTCAGGTGGACCTACAGCGGCGTGCGGCCCCTGTACGACGACGGCTCGTCCGACCCGTCGGCGATCACCCGCGACTACGTGCTGAAGCTCGACGCGCTGCCCGGCGGGCCGGGGCCGGAGCGCGCGCCGGTGCTGTCGCTGTTCGGCGGCAAGATCACGACCTACCGCAAGCTCGCCGAGCACGCTCTGTCCGAGCTCGCGCCCTACCTGCCCCCGATGAAGCCGACGTGGACCGCGGCGGCGCCGCTGCCCGGCGGCGACCTGCCGGGACGCGACCGCAACGCGTGGTTCGCCGAGCTCGCCCGCCTCTACCCGCAGCTGCCGGCGCCGCTGCTTCGCGCGGTCGGCACGCGCCACGGCACGCGCGCGACGGCGGTCCTCGGCGACGCGAAGGCGCCGGCGGACCTGGGCCGCGACTTCGGCGCACACCTGACGCAGCGCGAGGTCGACTACCTGCTGGCCGAGGAGTGGGCGCGCACCGCCGACGACGTGCTGTGGCGGCGCACGAAGTGCGGGCTGCCGATGACGCCCGGCGAGCGCGACGCAGTCGCCGCGTACGTTGCGGGGCGTGCGTGAAGCGCATCTGCCTCTTCTGCGGATCGAACGCAGGCGCGCGGCCCGTCTACGCGCAGGCCGCCGCCGACTTCGGCCGTGCGCTGGCCGCGCGCGACCTGACGCTCGTGTACGGCGGCGGCAGCGTCGGGCTGATGACGATCGCCGCCGAGGCGACGCTCGCGGCGGGTGGCCGGGTCATCGGCGTCATCACCGAGCAGCTGATGGTCCGCGAGGTCGGGCATCCGGGACTCACCGAGCTGCGCATCGTGCCGACGATGCACGAGCGAAAGAAGCTGATGGAGGAGTACGCCGACGCGTTCGTCGCGCTGCCGGGCGGGTTCGGCACGTTCGACGAGCTGTGCGAGATGGCGACGTGGGCGCAGCTCGGCATCCACGCGAAGCCGCTCGCGCTCGTCAACGTCGACGGCTACTTCGACGGCTTCCGCGCGCAGGTCGACCGCGGCGTGGCCGACGGCTTCCTGCGCGCCGAGCACCGGACGATGCTGGCGGTGGTCGACCGCGTCGACGACGTGTTCGCGGCGCTGGCGAACTGGCAGGCGCCGGCGTCGGCGAAGGCGCGGCGGGACGCGACGCCGCAGCCCTGATGCGGCCGCTCGCGACGATGCCGGCGGACGCGCGGCGCGCGGTCCGCGGCGTGCTGGCCGACATCGACGACACGATCACGACGCACGGCGAGCTGACCGCGCCTGCGTACGCGGCGCTCGCGCGGCTGCGCGCGGCGGGATTGCTCGTCGTGCCGATCACCGGGCGGCCGGCGGGCTGGTGCGACCACATCGCGCGCATGTGGCCGGTCGACGCCGTCGTCGGCGAGAACGGCGCGTTCTGGATGCGCTACGACCGCACGGCGCGCAGGCTCGTCCGGCGCTTCGTCGCCGACGATGCGGCGCGCGCGGCGAACCGGACGCGGCTCGCGGCGATCGGCGAGCGGATCCTGCGCGCGGTGCCGGGCGCGGCGCTCGCGTCCGACCAGCACTACCGCGAGGCGGACCTCGCGATCGACTTCCGCGAGGACGTGGCGCCGCTGCCGCGCGCGGACGTCGACCGCATCGTGGCGCTGATGGAGGCGGAAGGCCTGACCGCGAAGGTCAGCTCCATTCACGTCAACGGCTGGTTCGGCGGCTACGACAAGCTCGCGACGACGCGCGCGCTCTTTGCGGAGGCCTTCGGCGCCGACCTCGACGCCGACCGCACGCGCTACGTGTTCGCCGGCGACTCGCCGAACGACGCGCCGATGTTCGCGTTCTTCCCGCTAGCCGTCGGCATGGCCAACGTCCGCCCGTTCCTCGACCGCATCGCCACCCCGCCACCGTATGTCACGGACGAAGAGGCGGGGGCGGGGTTCGTGGAGCTCGCCGACTTCTGCTGCAACAGCGAGTGAAATGAGGGTCAGACTCGAATTTCCCGGCCGTCTCTGCCGATTGGCCGCGCTGGCCGATTGCTCGCGCATTACGTCGATGGAAATTCGAGTCTGTACCCTCACTTCCGGGGCGGGAGGGCGGCCACGCCCGCGAAGCGCCCGTCGCCGCCCAGCGCGTCCTCGATGCGCAGCACCTCGTTCCACTTGGCCATGCGCTCGCTGCGCGCGAACGAGCCGACCTTGAGCTGCCCGGCGTTCCAGCCGACGGCGAGGTGCGCGATGGCGACGTCCTCCGACTCGCCGGAGCGCGCCGACACGATGGTGCCGAACCCAGCCTCCTTGCCGGCGTCGAGCGCGGCCTTCGCCTCGGTCAGCGTGCCGGCCTGGTTGACCTTGACCAGCACGGCGTTGCACGCCTGGTCCGCCGCCGCCTCGGCGATGCGCTCGGCGTCGGTGACGAGGTAGTCGTCGCCGACGACCTGCACGCGGTGGCGCGCCGCGCGCGTGAAGGCGATCCACGCGTCGCGGTCGTCCTCGGCGAACGGGTCCTCGATCGACACGATGGGGTAGCGCTCGATCCAGTCGAGCAGCATCTCGGCCATGCCGTCGCGGTCGAGCTCCCGCCCGTCGAGCGCCAGCGTGTAGCGCCCGTCGCGCCCGAACTCGGACGCCGCGATGTCGAGCGACAGCGCCGCGTCGCCGCCCGGGTGGCAGCCGGCGCGCTCGATCGCGCGCACCGTCATCTCCAGCGCCTCCTCGTTCGACGCGAACTGCGGCCACCAGCCGCCCTCGTCCGCCACGCCGGCGAGCTTGCCGGCCTCCTGCATCAGCGTGCCGGCCGCGCGGTAGATCTCGGCGACCATCGTCAGCGCGTCGTCGTAGCTCCACGCACCGACCGGGATCACCATCAGGTCCTGGACGTCGATCCGCCGGCCCGCGTGCGCGCCGCCGCCGAAGATCTGCACCTCGGGCAGCGGCAGCGTCACCGGCGCGTCGCCGGCCAGGTACTGCCACAGCGGCATGTCGTGCGCGAGTGCCGCCGCCTGCGCGACCGCCAGCGACACCGCGACGATCGCGTTGCCGCCCAGCTTCGACTTGTCGGGCGTGCCGTCCAGCGCGATCAGCTTCGCGTCGATGTCTTCCTGGTCGAGCGCGTCCATCTCGAAGATCGCGCGCGCGATCGGCCCGCGCACGTTGGCCACCGCCTGCGCGACGTCGAAGCCGCCGTGGCGCGTGCCGCCGTCGCGCAGGTCGACCGCCTCGCGCGACCCGCGCGACGCGCCGGCCGGCGCGATGCCGCGTCCGACGACGCCGGAGGCGAGCCGCACCTCGGCCTCGACGGTCGGGCGCCCGCGCGAGTCCCAGACGCGCCGTGCGTGGATGCGGGTGATGGTGGTCGGCGTCACGGCGACCACGCACGCACGAGGCGTTCCAGCGACGCCGGCGGATCCGCCACGAACGCCCGCGCGAAGCGGCGGATCGCATCGCGGTCGGCGTCCGCCGTCACGTATTCGGCCGGCGACTTGCCGTCGACGCGCGCGAGCAGGAGCCCGGGCAGCAGCGCCGCCGTGCGCGCGTCGAGCGCGGGCCAGTCCTCCCACGCCACGTGCGGCCGGTAGGCGGCGACGAGCGCACCGAACATGTCCGCGTACCGCGCGCGCCACTGCGGCCGCCACACGCCCTTCAGCAGCAGGTGGTTGAGCACGAACGCGACGTCGAACGCCGGGTCGCCGTACCACGCGCACTCGGCGTCGAGGATCACCGGGCCGTCCGGACCGATCAGGATGTTCTTGGGCGAGAAGTCGCCGTGGACGAGCGTGCGGCGCGTGCCGGCGGTGGTCGCGACCAGCGCGGAGAGCCGGTCCGCGAGGTCCTGGTGCGCCGCCGCGGTCGTGACGAGGTACGGGTCGAGGCGGATGGCATGGAACAGCGCGTCGGTGGCGAACCGCGCCGCGACGTCCGGCCGGTCGGCGGTTGCGGCATGGATGCGGCCGAGGGTGTCGCCGACGCGGGCCGCCATGTCGCGGGTGCCTTCGCCCTGCGCCAGAAGCGCCTTCCAGACCGGGTAACGCTCGGGAGGCAGCCACGCCATCGCGAACGCACCGGCCTCCGGGTCCTCGCCCAGGATCGCCGGGACGGCGGACGGGACCACGGTGGCGGCGACGCGCATCCACTCGACCTCGTAGCGGCTGCGCTCGACCGGAACCAGCCAGTCGGCCGTCACCTTGAGCCGCGGCAGCGCGCGCTTGACGCAAACGACGCCGGACGGCAGGTCGGCGCGGTAGATGTCCGACGACACGCCGCCGGCCAGCGGTGTCAGCCGAACATGTTGGTCAGCACTTACTATCGCCATTCGCACCAATGCACGAGCGAGTTCTGGCGTGTCCTGGGCCGCAGGCCCGGGCGGGGTGGGAGCGCTCGCCATGTTCGCCGGAGGGAAATCCTCGACCGGTACGCAATTTGCATCCATTATGCGTCCCAGCGCTCGAATGTTCCGCCACAATCCCTTGATTGGACAAGAAGGGGCCGGCGGCGAAGCCGGCGCAAGGCAACGGGAGGCCCACCGTGATCCGCTACGGATTCAACATCAGGACGCGCCACGGACAGCGCGTCGAGAACATCCTGATCATGGCCGCCTCGCAAGGGGACGCCGAGCGGCGGCTGCGCCAGATGTATCACCATTGCGAAATCGTCGAGTGCCAGGAGCAGAGCGTACCGCGCCGGGTCGACACGCTCGACGTCGAAGGCATCATCGGGCTCATCAGCGCGGGCCCCGCGCTAGCGCAGAAGGCCGGCACCCAGTAGCTCCTCGTACAGCGCCGCGTAGTCGTGCGCGCCGCGGCTGCCCGGCGCGTGGCGGAAGATGTCGAGGCCGACCGCCGGGCTCTCCGCCAGCTTCACGTTCTCCCGGATGCGCGTGGCGCAGATCTCGTCCGCCCGCAGCATCTCGCCCATCCGCTCCTCCACCGCCGCGCTCATCCGCCGCCGCACGTCGAAGCGCGTCAGCACGTAGCGCCGCGGCAGCCGCCGCTTGAACACCGGCTCCAGCGCGTTCAGCGCGCGCTCGACCTGCTCGGCGCCCTTCAGCGACAGGAAGTCCGCCGCGACCGGCACCAGCAGCAGGTCGGCCGCGAAGACCGCGTTGAGCGACAGCACGTTGAGCAGCGGGCAGCAGTCGATGACGACCGGCCCCGGCACGGCGCCCTGCGCGTGCAGCGCGTGGCGCAGCCGGGTCACGACGTTGACGCCCTTGCCGAGCAGCGCGTCGAGCTTGGCGAGCTCGAGGTGCGCCGGGCACAGGATGGCGCCGCTCTTCGTGACCTGCGCCACCTCGTCCAGCGGCCGCTGCCGGACGAAGAAGCTGTAGACGGACTCGTCGGCGTGCGCCGGATGGACGCCGAACACGTGCGTCAGGTGGCACTGCGCGTCGAGGTCGATGGCCAGCGGCCGCTGCTTCGCCTGCCCGAACGCCGCGAGGAGATTGAGCGCGGTCGTCGTCTTGCCGACGCCGCCCTTTTGATTGAACACCGCGACGATTGCCACGGGGCGAAGGATACCTGTGAAATTGGGGTCAGAGCTGTAATGCGGCTCCAGCGCGTGGTCGAAGCTCGTCGTGCGACCGCATTACAGCTCTGACCCCAATTTCAGATGACGCGCTTGCGCACTTGGGTGACGACGATCTCCGCGACGACCACGACGGCGAGGATCGCGACCAGGATCAGCGCGACACGGTCCCACTGGAAGAGGTTCAGCGCCGAGTCGAGCGCCATGCCGATGCCGCCGGCGCCGACCAGCCCCAGCACCGCCGACTCGCGGACGTTGATGTCCCAACGGAACAGCGCGATCGACCAGAACGCGGGCTTCACCTGCGGCCAGTAGCCGAACGTCATCCGCGACGTCCACGGCGCGCCGGCGGCGGTCAGCGCCTCGATCGGGCCGGGCTGCGCCTCCTCCAGCGCCTCGCCGAACAGCTTGCCGACGAAGCCGATCGAGCGGAAGGCGATGGCGAGCGTCCCGGCCAGCGCGCCGGGGCCGAAGATGCCGACGAACAGCAGCGCCCACACCAGCGAGTTGACCGACCGCGACGAGACGAGGATCAGCTTCGCGAGCAGGTTGACCGGCGTGAACGGGACCAGGTTGTGCGCGGCCATCACGCCGACCGGCAGCGCCAGCACCAGCGCGAGCAGCGTGCCGAGCGACGCGATGTGGATCGTCTCCATCAGCGCGTCGTGCACGCTCTCCCGGTAGTGCGGCCAGTCGATCGGCCACATGCGCGTGAACAGATCGACGACCTGCTCGGGCGCGTCGTACAGGAACTCCGGGATCACCTCGACCGTGCGCACCGACGCGACGACGGCGGCGACGATGACGAGGTAGACGACGAAGCGCGCCAGCCGCTGCGCCGGCGTGAAGCGGCGCCACGCGCGCTCGGCGGCAGGGATCGCCGCGGCGGCCGTGGCGGCCATCAGTCGTCGTCCTCCATCCGGCGCACGCGCGTGCCCGGCTCGCGGCGGCGGAAGAGGTCGGCGAACGTCGCGTTGTCGATGAAGATCGCGCGCACGCCGGTGGCCAGAACCTCGCCGATCATGATCAGCGTGATGATCGAGATCAGGATCGCGCACACGTAGTCGTAGTCGAAGCGCTGGAAGGCGGCGAACAGCGTGCCGCCGATGCCGCCGGCGCCGACGATGCCGACCATCGTCGAGTTGCGCAGGTTGCTGTCGAGCTGGTAGGTCGCGAAGCCGATGAAGCGCGAGAACACCTGCGGCAGCACGCCGAACGACAGCACCGACGCGAACGGCGAGCCGGTCGCGCGCACGGCCTCCACCTGCTTGTCCGAGATCTCCTCGATCGCCTCGGTGAACAGCTTGCCGATGAAGCCGATCGATGCGACGGTGAGCGCGAGGATGCCGGCGAGCGCGCCGAAGCCCACCGCCTTGACGAACAGGATCGCGACGATGACCGGGTGGAACGAGCGCGCCATCACGATGAGCGCCCGCGCCGGCCACGTCACCCACGGCGGCATCAGGTTGCGCGCGGCGAAGAGGCCGATGGGCAGCGCCAGCACGATGCCCAGCGTGGACGCCAGCACGGCGATCTCGAGGCTCTCGAGCAGGCCCTTGACCAGCAGCTCCCAGCGCTCGAAGTTGGGCGGGAACAGGCGCGAGAAGAAGCGGTCGGCGTTGTCCATGCCGATGAGCACGCGCTCCCACGAGATCTCGAGCTGCGCGCACGCGTAGACGACGTACGCGAGCAGCGCCACGCCCGCGACGCGCGACCACACGCTGCGCGGGAACGGGTCGGCGGGCAGCGGCGTATTCATCGCACCCGCCCCACCCCCCACCCCTCTCCCCGCTGCGCGGGGAGAGGGTTGGGGTGAGGGGCGCAGGCCAGACTCAATGCAGCCACCCCTCGCCCCCGTAGATCTGCTTCAGCACGTCGTCGGTCAGGTATCCGGACGCGCCGTCGAAGACGACGCGGCAGTCCGCCATGCCGATGATCCGGTCGGCGAAGCGCTTCGCGAGCTCGACGTCGTGCATGTTGACCAGCACCGGGATGTCGCGCGTGCGCGCGAACTCGGTCAGCAGTTCCATGATCTCGACCGACGTCTTGGGGTCGAGCGAGGACGTCGGCTCGTCGGCCAGCAGGAGCTTGGGCTCCTGCATCACCGCGCGCGCGATACCCACCCGCTGCCGCTGGCCGCCCGACAGCGCGTCGGCGCGCCGGTTGGCGAAGTCGGCGAGCCCGACGACGCCGAGCAGCTCGAACGCCTTCCTGATGTCGTCGGGCGGGAATTTGCGCCGCCACGCCCGCCACGGGGACACGTAGCCCAGCCGCCCCGACAGCAGGTTCTCCATCACCGTCAGGCGCTCCACGAGGTTGTACTCCTGGAACACCATGCCGATGTGCCGGCGTGCGTGCCGCAGCTCGACGCCGGAGAGCTTCGCGATGTCCCGGCCGTCGAACACGATCTCGCCCGCGGTCGGCTCGACCAGCCGGTTGATGCAGCGGATCAGCGTGCTCTTGCCGGCCCCCGACGGCCCGATGATCGCCGTGATGCCGCGCGCGGCGATCTCGAGGTTGATGTCCGTGAGGACCGGCTTGCCCGCGACGTACGACTTGGAGAGGTGACGCAGCTCCAGCATCAGCTCTTCTTCGCCTTCGCCGCGGCCTCCGCCTCGCGCTTGGTCTCCTTTTCGTACGTGCTCTTGTCGAACGCCTGGCCCGAGCCCTTCGCCACCGCGCGCACCACGTCCCACGTCGTCTTGTAGTTGATCGGGAAGAAGCGGTCCGCGCCGTCGAACGCCTTCACCATCTCGGGCGGGAAGCGGTAGTCGTAGAAGCAGCCCAGCATCTTGTCGACGAGCTTCGGGTCGAGGTCGTGCGCGTACGCGAACGACGACGTCGGGAACTTCTGGCTGCGGTAGATGACGCGAAAGTCGGCTTCCTTGATCTGCCCGCGCACGGCCATCCGGTGGAACACGTCGGAGGCCACCGCCGCGGCGTCGTAGTCGCCGGAGTTGACGCCCAGCACCGACTGGTCGTGCTTGCCCGAGAACACCGGCTTGTAGTCCTTGTCGGGCGTGAGGCCCTCGCCCGGGAAGAGCGCGAGCGGCGCCAGGTGCCCCGAGTTCGACGACGGCGACGTGTGCGCGAGCTTCTTGCCCTTGAGGTCGGCGAGCTTCTGGTACGGCGAGTTCGCCTTGACGATGACGATCAGGTTGTAGCCCTGGAAGTCCTTCTCGTAGCCCTTGACTGCGAACGGGACCGCGCCCGCCAGGTTCACCGCGAACGCCGTCGGGCCGGTCGAGAAGCCGCCGACGTGCAGCCGGCCGGAGCGCATCGCCTCGATCTCGGCAGCGTTGTTCTGCACCTGGTAGAACACGACCTTCTTGTCGAGGCACTTGGAAAGGTGCGTCGTGAACGGCTTGAAGATGTTCTCGTAGACGGCCGGATCCTCGACCGGCGTGTACGTGAACACGATCGTCGACGGGTTCTTCCACTTCTTCTGGTCGGTCGGCAGGTCGGCGACCAGGTCCTTGTTGGCGTCGCAGTACATCGTGTCGAGCTCGCCGCGGTTGGCGCACGCGTCGGCGGCGAGCGCCGGGGCGAGCGGCCACGCCGCGGCCGACAGCGCGAGGACGCCCGCGAGGCGGGCGAGCAGGGTGCGAATGGTCATACGTACCTCCATCGGATCGGCGCGCGGCGGCGCGCTCTCGTGGGCGGATTCCAGCGCGCGGACCCGTGGTCGAACCGGCAGCTGGTTTCGTGGTCGCAGACTGTAACATCTGGCGCGGCGGGCCGCACCGGGCGGCCCGGCCGCCCGTCCCGTCCCGCCGCAGGCGTATCATCCAACCTCTCGCCGACCGCAATCCCGTGGCCTCCCCCTTAAACGTCGTCGTGCTCGCCGCCGGGCAGGGCAAGCGGATGCACTCGGCCCTGCCGAAGGTGCTCCACCCGCTGGCCGGCCGGCCGCTCGTGTCCTACGTGCTGGCCGCGGCCCGGTCGCTCGGCCCGCGCGCGATGGCCGTCGTCATCGGCCACGGCGCCGACGCCGTGCGCGCGGCGCTCGCGGCACCCGACCTCACGTTCGTGCTGCAGGACCCGCCGCGCGGCACCGGCGACGCCGCGCGCCTGGCGCTGCACGCGCTGCCGGCCGACGGCGTCACGCTGGTGACCATCGGCGACATCCCCCTCGTGCCGCCGGACGCGCTTTCGGCGCTGGTGCACGAGGCGGAAGGCGGGCACCTCGCCGTGCTGACGGCGAAGGTGTCCGACCCGACGGGCCTGGGCCGCGTCGTGCGCGACGCCGCCGGCCGCGTCCGTGCCATCGTCGAGGAGCGTGACGCCGACGCCGCGCAGCGCGCGTTGCACGAGATCAACACCGGCGTCATGGCCGCGCCCACGGCGCTGCTCGCGCGCTGGGTCGCCGCGCTCAAGGCCGACAACGCGCAGCAGGAGTACTACCTGACCGACATCGTCGCCGCCGCATGCGCCGACGGCATTCCCGTCGTCGCGCATCTCGCCGCCGACGAGCGCGACGTGCGCGGCATCAACGACCGCGCGCAGCTGGCCGCCGTCGAGCGCGAGCTGCAGCTGCGGCAGGCGCAGGCGTTCATGGCGCGCGGCGTCACGCTGGCCGATCCCGCGCGCTTCGACGTGCGCGGCACGCTCAACTGCGGCCGCGACGTGCGCATCGACGTCGGCTGCGTGCTCGAGGGCGCCGTCACCCTCGGCGACGACGTCACGCTGGGGCCGTACTGCGTGCTGCGCGACGTCACCGTCGGCGTCGGCACGGCGATCGAGGCGTTCTCGCACCTCGTCGATGCGAAGGTCGGCGCGAACTGCCGCATCGGCCCGTACGCGCGGCTGCGGCCCGGCGCGGCGCTGGCCGACGACGTCCACGTCGGCAACTTCGTCGAGGTCAAGGCGGCGACACTGGGCAAGGGGTCCAAGGCCAACCACCTGGCCTACATCGGCGACACGGCGGTCGGCAGCGGCGTGAATTACGGCGCGGGGTCGATCACCGCCAACTACGACGGCGCGAACAAGCACCGGACCGTCATCGGCGACGGTGCGTCCATCGGCTCGAACTGCGTGCTGGTCGCGCCGGTCACCGTCGGCGCGGGCGCGACGATCGGCGCCGGCAGCGTCATCGCGGAAGACGCGCCGCCGGGCGTGCTGACCGTCGCGCGCCCGCGGCAGGTGTCGATCGCCGGCTGGCAGCGGCCGGCGAAGCCCGGCAAGCCCGGCGCGAAGGAGTAGCCCCGGCATGTGCGGCATCGTCGGCGCGGCGTCCGCGCGCAACGTCGTCCCGATCCTGATCGAGGGCATCCGCCGGCTCGAGTACCGCGGCTACGACTCGACCGGCCTCGCGGTGCTGAACGGCCGCGACGGCACGACGCTCGAGCGGCTGGTGTCGACCGCGCGCGTGGCCGACCTCGACGCGCAGGCGCAGGCGCGCCACCTCGCCGGCACCACCGGCATCTCGCACACGCGCTGGGCCACGCACGGCGCGCCCTCGACGGTCAACGCGCACCCGCACACGTCGGGCGGCGAGATCGCCGTCGTCCACAACGGCATCATCGAGAACTTCGAGGCGCTGCGCGACCGCCTGCGCGCGCACGGCTACACGTTCCGCACGCAGACCGACAGCGAGACCATCGCCCACCTCGTCCACGCCCACTGGCACGGCGCGGCGCGCGGCGACCTCCTGCGCGCCGTGCAACTGGCCGTCGCCGAGTTCGAGGGCGCGTACGCGATTGCCGTCATCAGCGCGCGCGAGCCCGGCCGCGTCGTCGGCGCGCGGCAGGGCAGCCCGCTCGTCGTAGGGCTCGGCGCCGACGACCACTTCCTCGCCTCCGACGCCGCGGCGCTGCTGGGCGTCACGCACCGTGTGGCCTACCTGGAGGAGGGCGACGTCGCCGACGTCCGCCGCGACGGCTACGCGATCTACGACGCCGCCGGGCAGCGCGCCGAGCGCCCGGTCGTCGAGGTGCCCGCCACCGCCGGCGCCGTCGAGCTCGGGCCCTACCGCCACTTCATGCAGAAGGAGATCTTCGAGCAGCCGCGCGCGGTGGCCGACACGCTCGAAGGCATCGAGCGCATCGACGCGACGCTCTTCGGCGCGCGCGCCGACGCGATCCTGCGCGACGTCGACGCCGTGCTGATCCTCGCCTGCGGCACCAGCTACTACTCGAGCCTCGTCGCCAAGCAGTGGATCGAGACGGTCGCGGGCCTCCCGTGCACGGTCGAGATCAGCAGCGAGTACCGCTACCGCGACAGCGTGCCCAACCCGAAGGCGCTGGTCGTCGTCGTGTCGCAGTCGGGCGAGACCGCCGACACGCTGGCGGCGCTGAAGCACGCGAAGGCGCTGGGCCACGCGCACACGCTCGCGATCTGCAACGTCGCGACGAGCTCGATGGTGCGCCTCACCCAGCTCACGTTCCTGACGCGCGCCGGCACCGAGGTGGGGGTCGCGTCGACCAAGGCGTTCACCACGCAACTGGTCGCGCACTTCCTGCTGGCGGCCACCCTCGCGAAGCTGCGCGGGCGGATGTCCGCGGACGACGAGGCGAAGTGGCTGCGTGCGCTGCGCCACCTGCCTGCCGCGATCGCCGGCGCGCTGGCGCTGGAGCCGCACCTCATCGCGTGGGCGCAGGCGTTCGCGAAGAAGCAGCACGCGCTCTTCCTCGGCCGCGGCCTGCACTACCCGATCGCGCTGGAAGGCGCGCTGAAGCTGAAGGAAATTTCCTACATCCACGCCGAGGCGTATCCGGCGGGCGAGCTCAAGCACGGGCCGCTGGCGCTGGTCGACAGCGAAATGCCGGTCGTCGCCATCGCGCCCAACGACGCGCTGCTGGAGAAGCTGAAGAGCAACCTGCAGGAAGTGCGCGCGCGCGGCGGCGAGCTCTACGTCGTCGCCGACCTCGACAGCCACCTGACCGCCGGCGACGGACTGCACGTCATCCGCGTGTCCGAGCACGCGGGGCTGCTGTCACCCGTCGTGCACGTGGTGCCGTTGCAGCTGCTCGCCTATCACACTGCGGTGCTGCGGGGGACGGATGTGGACAAGCCGCGGAATCTCGCGAAGAGCGTGACGGTGGAGTAGTAGATTACGGAGCGCGGAGGTCTGTGTCTTCCAGCCTGAAGTCCCGGCATTCGAAATGGAATCCAAAGGCTCACTGCCGCCAGCTGTACGCAGGTTCAGTTGTCGCCGCGTGAAATCCCGGTCCATTCAGGGATCTGCTGGTTCTCCCGCAAACGCAGCCGCTGGAACACCAGCGCGGCGAACACATCGCCGACCGCAATCGATTCCTCAGGGGCATTGAGCAGCGGAAGGCTCGTTCTCGCCTCGAGGAAGAAGCGGTCGGCGAGCGGGCTCTTCGCACCGAGCGCATAGCCCGATGTCCACCAGTTCTGAACGCGCTCGCGGGCGTCGTTCAGCACGGCTGCGCTCGGCAGTCGATCCCGCTTGTCGCGCTGGTTCACCGAACGCGTCGACGGCAGCAGGTTCCACAGGTCGTCGCAGGGCCATGACGCCCAGGGGAAGCAATGATCGATGTCGAGCCGATCCCTGGACAGGCGCTTCCCGGTCCACACGCAGTGCAGCGGTCGCCCGGACTCGATGACGGAAATCGCGCGTTGCCGCGCCTCGGCGACGACACGTTCCGGCGCTGGCCAGTGCATCGCTTGCGCCATCGCGGCCGCGCTCGGTCTTCGGCCCTGCCGGAGCGCGTAGCCGTGCATCAGGCGCATCCACTCCGCGACGATGGCCGGTTCGATCCACGCATCGAAGCGCGAGAGGGCGCGCCAGAGGTTGACCGGCACGAGGATTTCGCCGAAGCGCCGCAGATACGCCTCGTCGATCACCAGCGACGACGGTGCGCGTCCGGCACGACCGGTCACGGCTTCCATGACCGGGCGCCCGTTCGGAAGAGTCATGTAGCGCGCTGGCATTTGCGCAACCGTCCTGCTGGCGCCGACGAGGGCCGCATGCACGGCCGCGCCAACGTCGGCGCCATAGCGGGTTCCCACCCGCAGATCGTTGGGTGCGCAGTCGAGGAGCCTGCGGAACCCCTCGTTGACGAAACCCAGCCCGGTGAGGCCGCGGTTGGTTGGCGACTGGGGGAGATCAGCCGACAGCAAGGGTATGAACAGGCGAATCCAGTATAGGGCGACCAGTCCAAGCGGCACACTGACTCGATCGGCATCGCCTTCCCGAACCAGCCCGGCCGCCCCATCGGCGATACGGGCGACCGAGCGGAGCAGGGCGAGCTTGTAGGTCGAAGACTTCGCGTCCTGCAGGACCACGTGACGGAGAAGCGGCAGCGCACCGGTGCCGTCGTCGGGAAGGCGCACGGCAAGCTGAACCCAGCGCACGTCCGGTCGTCCCAGGCGATCCTCCGCCTCGACGCAGCGGTCGATGAAGGCTCCATGGGCTCGCGCCAGCGCTTCGATTTCGGCCCGGGAGACTTCGTGCATTGCACGTGCAGGATCGGCGGGGCCCATGCGAAGCGTGATCGCGAGAACGCCGCCCGGATTCAGCAATCTCACCAGCTTGCGGAAAGCGCGCGGCCGGTCCCCGGGCGCAACGTGCTGCCAGACGCCGGACAGCAGGATCAGGTCGAAGGCCAGGCCAGTGCGTCGGGTGGCGTCGAGCGCCGGCAGGTGATCGTCGAGCCACTGGATCCGGGGACTTGCATGTCGCGCGACTCCCTCGCGCACCATGGAAGTGCTCGGCTCGACCGCAACCACTTCGTAGCCGAGGGCTGCGAGTCCCGCCGCGTCCCGGCCGGTGCCGGCGCCGACATCGAGAACCGTTCCTCGCCGCTTCGGGAGCAGGTCGAGCAGCCAGGCATGCACCGCCTGGAAGTCGAGGCTCTCGTAGGTGTTCGCCGAGTCTGACCCGTGACGGTCATACCACTCGACGGCTCGGGACGACATTGATTAGGCTCCCGTCTCTCCGCGGGCCATTTGCCCGGGTCGGCGGCCAGCGACGCTTCCGGCCTGCCTCGGCAACTTCGTGCGCACCCCTGACCTACCCCTCGTGCTCCGAGCGGCGGATGGTGACGCAGTCTTGGATGGAAAGTTTAGCGGTATGCGTGCCTTGGCGGCGTCGGGCATCGTGCGTCAGCGTGCCGGCGGGTCCAAACAGTCGCCCGGGGACCCGCGTCTCGCCCGCCGGGTCGGCACCGTGATACGCTGCCGCCGCGACAGAAAGCGCTCGGCCCCGGAGGTCACATGAGGCGGCGGGACTTCGTTGCGGTAATCGGCCTCGGCGCGGCAGCGGGACCGCTACACGTCCGCGCGCAGCCGAGTGCTCCCGGTGGCGGCGCCCAGGGGGCGACGAACCTCCCCGTCGTCGGCTTCCTCAACAGCGCCTCCGCCGCCACCTACCGGTTCAACGCCGACTCGTTCCGCGAAGGCCTCGCGCAAGCCGGCTTCGTCGAAGGGCGCAACGTGCGCATCGAGGAGCGCTGGGCGAACGGCGACTACAAGGCGCTGCCCGCGCTCGCGGCCGAGCTGGTGGGCAAGGGCGTGGTCGCAATCGCCGCGACCGGCGACGTCGCGTCCGCGCGCGCCGCCAAGGGCGCGAGCACGACGGTGCCCGTCGTGTTCACGATCGGCGGCGACCCGATCCGCTTCGGGCTGGTGGAAAGTTTCAACCGGCCGGGCGGCCACGTCACGGGGATCATGTTCGCGCCGACGCTGCTCGGGGCGAAGCGCGTGCAGCTGCTCTCCGAGCTCGTGCCGAACGTCAGGCGCATCGCGCTGCTGGTGAACCCGGACAACCTCAATTCGGCTGCGGAGCAGGCCGACTCGGAGGCGGGAGCCGTGAAGCTGGGCGCGCAGACGCTGGCCTTCAAGGCGCGCAACGCCGCCGAGATCGACGCCGCGTTCGCGGAGCTCGTGCGGGCGAAGGCAGATGCCGTCATCGGCGGGACGGACCCGGTGCTGCTCGACCGGCGCGAGCAGATCGTGGCGCTCGCCGACCGGCACGGGCTGCCCGCCGTGTCGTTCACGCGCGCGTTCGCCGTCGCCGGCGGGCTCCTGACCTACGGCCCGAACATCACGTGGATGTACCGGCAGGCCGGCGGCTACGTCGCGCGGATCCTCAAGGGCGCGAAGGCGGCCGAGCTGCCGGTGATGCAGTCGACGCACTTCGAACTCGTGCTCAACATGAAGACCGCGCGAAGGCTGGGGCTTGCGGTGCCGCGGACGTTCGTCGCCTCCGTCGACGAAGTCATCGACTGACCGGCGCGGCGCGGCGGTTGCCGTTGCCCGCACCGGCCCTGTAGCGAAAGCTCAGCGTACCGACTCGACGGCGACTTCGGCCGGCATGCCGCACAACGCGCGCACGAGCGTGCGGGCGGCCGCGTCGAGGTTCGCGCGCGCCGGCGCGGAGAGCTCTTCGCCCAGCTCGAACGCATACCCGCGGATTGCCAGCACGCGGGTTGCCGGCAGCGGCAACCCGGTCACCCGCACGTAGGCGTCGAGCACCGCCGCCGGCGTCAACGCGTGCGTCGACGCGCTGGCGTCGCGCACGGGCACCGCCGGCGCGAACGTGAACGGCGCGTCACCGGCGACCGTCGCGTCCACGAACACGACCTCCTCGCGCCCGACGAGGTCGAGCGCGTACTCGACCTGCAGCTGGAAGTCGGTCAGGCACTCCACACCCGGCAGCTCCATCGCCTCGATCCGCTCGACGAGCAGCGGCCCCAGCGCGTCGTCGCCGCGGCTCGGGTTGCCGACGCCGATGACGAGGAAGGGCGCGACGGCCGCCACGGTCAGTTCCGCGTCAGCGCGTCGATGACGGCGCCCTCGGCGCCCACCAGCTCGACCGCGAGCGGCATCTTCCCGAGGGCGTGCGTCGCGCACGACAGGCAGGGGTCGAACGCGCGGATCGCGACCTCGACGTGGTTGAGCAGCCCCTCGGTCAGCTTGCGGCCGTCGAGGTAGCGCCTGGCGACCTGCCGGATCGCCTCGTTCAGCGCCTGGTTGTTGTGCGTCGTCGATACGATCAGGTTGGCGCGCAGCACCTGGTCGTTGTTGTTGAGCCGGTAGTGGTGGATCAGCGTGCCGCGCGGCGCCTCGATCACGCCGACGCCGCGGCGGTGGCGCTCGCCGGCGACGACGAGGTCGTCACCCAGGAGGTCGTCGTCGTGCAAGAGCTCCTTGATCTCCTCCGCGGCGAACAGCATCTCGATCATCCGCGCCCAGTGGTACGCGAGTGTCGCGTGCACCGGCTGGCCGCCGCCGAAGTCGACGAACTCGCGCCGCTCGGCGTCGGCGAACGGGGTCGGGATGTGGTCGCAGTTCTGCACGCGCGCGAGCGGCCCCACCTTGTACCAGCCGGCCTCGGGGCCCAGCTCGCGCAGGTACGGGAACTTCATGTACGACCACGGCTTCACCTCCTCGGTGATCCGGTCCCAGTAGCGGTCGTACTCGACGTGGTCGAAGAGGATCTTCCCCGCCGCGTCGCGCGCGCGCAGCGCGCCGTGGTAGAGGTCGAGCCCGCCGTCGGGGGCCACCAGCGACAGCATGTTCGAGCGGAACGCGCCGAAGCTGTTGTAGAGCGCGACATTCGACATGTGCAGCTTCTTGACCAGTGCGACGGCGTCGCGCGCCCACGCGACCATCTGGTAGGCGTCGGCGGCGAGCGCGGAGCGCTCGTCCTCGGTCAGCGCCTTGTTGACGCCGCCGGGAATCGCACCGGTGCCGTGCACGCGCTTGCCGGCGGTGATGCGGATCACCTCCTGCCCGTACTTGCGCAGCAGCACGCCGCGCCGCGCGATCTCCGGATGCTCGGCGGCGACGCCGACGATGTTGCGCTTGCCGACTTCCGAATCGAAGCCGAACAGCAGGTCGGGCGAGGCGAGGTGGAAGAAGTGCAGCGCGTGCGACTGCAGGATCTGCCCGTAGTGCATCAGCCGGCGCACCTTCTCGGCGGTCGGGGTCAGCTTCGGCGCGCCGACGACGACGTCGAGCGCCTTGGCGGCGGCCAGGTGGTGGCTGACCGGGCAGATGCCGCACAGCCGCTGCACCATGACCGGCAGCTCCCAATAGGGGCGGCCCTGCACGAACTTCTCGAAGCCGCGGAACTCGACGATGTGCAGCCGCACCTGGTGGACGCGGTCGTCGGCGTCGAGCAGGATCGTGACCTTGCCGTGGCCCTCGACGCGGGACACGGGGTCGATCGCCACGCGGCGCAGGCCGGCGGGGTTGGCGGCGGTTTCGAGTTCGAAGGTCATCAGTCGTAGTGGATGAGCCCGTGGCCGAGGTGCGGCGTGCGCCCCGCGATCACGTCGGAGAAGAACGACCAGATCGCCTCGGCCGGCGGCGGGCAGCCGGGGATCGAGTAGTCGACCTTGACCACCTCGTGCAGCGGGTGGACCTTGTCGAGCGGCAGCGGCAGCTCGGGGTCGTTGGGCATGCAGCCGCTGGCGAGCCCCGGCTCGGTCAGGTACACCTCCTGCAGGCAGGCGCCCAGGTCGACGTGGTTGCGCTGCGCGGGCAGGCCGCCGTTCAGCGCGCACGCGCCGATGGCGACCAGGATCTTGCAGTTGCGGCGGAACTCGCGCAGCACGTGCACGTTCTCCGCGTTGCAGATGCCGCCCTCGACGACGCCGATGTCGCACGGTCCGCAGTGCTTGACGTCGGTCAGCGGCGTGCGGTCGAACTCGACGTGGCGCAGGAGATCGAAGAGCTTCTCGTCGATGTCGAGGAACGACATGTGACAGCCGAAGCACCCGGCGAGCGACGTCGTCGCGATGCGCAGCTTGCGCGGCGCGCCGTTCGTCATGGCGCGGCCTCGGGCGGCGACCGCGGCGCGTCCTCCAGCGCCTGCGCCGACACCGGTCGCGCGTCGAACCGCCGCTTGCCGATCGGCACCGCGAAGCCGACGCGCTTCCGGATGATGACGCCGACCGGACAGACGTCCACCGCCTTGTCGGTCACGGCGATCGTCGTGTCGACGAGGCGCCCGGACTCGGCGTTGACGATCAGGTGCTTGGCCAGGCCGCGACCGGACAGCGCGAACACGTGCTTGCCGTCGACCTCGGCCGAGGCGCGCACGCACAGCTCGCACAGGATGCAGCGGTTGAAGTCGAGCAGCAGGTCGGGGTGCGACGCGTCGAGCGGCCGGTTCGGGAAGAAGTAGTCGAGGTCCGCGTCCAGGACACCCAGGTCGTAGGCGACGGCCTGCAAGAGGCAGTTGCCGCTCTTCTCGCACGACGGGCAGAAGTGGTTGCCCTCGACGAACAGCATCTGCACCAGCGTGCGCCGGTTCTCCTCGAGGTCGTCGGCCTTGCACTCGACCGACATGCCGGCCTTCGCCGGCAGCGTGCACGACGCGGTGGTGGCGCCGTCGACGCGCACCGTGCAGACCTTGCAGCTGCCGTGCGGCTTGAAGTCGTGGTGGAAGCACAGGTGCGGGATGTAGTGGCCGGCGGCCAGCGCCGCCTGCATCACCGTCTGCCCGGGCGCGAACGGGATCGGCTCGCCGTCGAGCAGGAAGACTTCGCGGCCGTCGCGTTCGTTCATCGCCCCGCCCTCCCCGCGTCGTCCTCCGCGGACAGGTGTGCGCTCGCGTCGTCGCGGCCGGTCATCGCGCGCGCCCGCGCCAGCGCGCCGTCGAGGTCGAACGCCGGCTCGAAGTCGAGCGACTGCAGCCGCCGCTCGTAGGCGGGGCGGAAGCGCTTCAGCGTGTCGAGCAGCGGGTTGCACGCGGTGTGGCCCAATCCGCAGTGCGACGACGCCTGCAGCAGGCGGTTCAACCGGTGGATGCGGTCGAGGTCGTGCCGCGAGCCGCGCATCCCGTGGATCTTGTCCATCACGTTGCGCAGCAGCGTCGTGCCGACGCGGCACGGCGTGCAGAACCCGCAGCTCTCGTGCGCGAAGAAGTGCGCGAAGTTGCGCGCGACCTCGAACATGTCGCGCGTGTCGTCGAACACCATGAACGCGCCCGCGGTCGGCAGGTCCTCGAACGCCAGCCGGCGGCCGAATTCGGCGGCGCCGATGCACGTGCCCGACGGCCCGCTGACCTGCACCGCCTGCGTCCGCTCGGCGCCGCAGTCGGCCAGCACCTGCCGCACCGTCGTGCCGAACGGGACCTCGTAGAGGCCCGGCCGCGCGCAGTCGCCGCTGACCGACAGCAGCTTGGTGCCGGTCGAGCGCGGCGTGCCCAGGCTGCGGTACCAGTCGCCACCGCGGAGCGCGACCAGCGCGGCCGCGCAGAACGTCTCGACGTTGTTGACGACGGTGGGCTGCTGCAGGTAGCCGTGCGTGACCGGGTAGGGCGGCCGGTTGCGCGGGATGCCGCGCTTGCCTTCGAGCGACTCGATGAGCGCCGACTCCTCGCCGCACACGTAGGCGCCAGCGCCCAGGTGGAGCGCCACGTCGAAGTCGAAGCCGCGCTCGCCCAGGATCGACGTGCCGAGGAGGCCGGCGGCGCGGCGGCGGGCGATCGTCTCCGTGAGCGGTGCCGCGAGGTACGCGTACTCGCCGCGCAGGTAGAGGAAGCCCCGCGTCGCGCCGATCGCGTACGCGCAGACCGCCATGCCCTCGAGTACGAGGTCGGCGTGGCGCGCGAGCAGCACGCGGTCCTTGAACGTGCCGGGCTCGCCTTCGTCGGCGTTGCAGACGACGTAGCGCGTCGTGCCCGGCGCCGCGCGGCACGCCTCCCACTTGAGCCCGGTGGTGAACCCCGCACCGCCGCGGCCGCGCAGGTTCGAGCGCTTGATCGCGTCGAGGGTGGCGGCCGGGCCCTGCGGCAGCGCCGGGACGCCCTCGCGCCACGAGCGCTCGTTGCCGGCTGCTTCGGGCTCGCGTGCGCCGCGGGCGATCGCGGCACGCAGCGCGTCGCCCGGCGCCACGTTCGCGTCGAGCAGCACGTCGCGGCGGCGGACGTTGTCCGTGACTTCGAACAGCTCGCCCGGCCACTGCGCGAGCGGCACCCGCCCGCGGATCAGCTCGGCCACCGCGTCGACGCGCGCCGGCGTCATCCGCGGAATCGCTCGTCCGTTGACGAGGATCGCCGGCCCCTGATCGCCCATGCCGGTGCACGACGTCGTGTCGACCGACACCAGGCCGTCCTCCGACACCTTGCCGCGCTCGATCCACAGGTTCGTGCACAGGCGCTCGAGCAGCGCGAGGTTGCCGGCCATCCGGTCCGTGATGTTGTCCGAGAACAGCACGCGATAGCGGCCGGCCGGGGCGAGGTGCAGGAACGCGTAGAAGCCGGCCACGCCCTCGACGCGGGCGCGCGGAAGGCGCAGCCGGTACGCGAGGAACGTGATCGTCGCGGGCGGCAGCCAGCCCTCGACTTCCTGCGCGTCGCGCAGGATCTGCACGAGCTCGGTCGCCCGGGCGCCGTGCGCGGCGACGACGGCGTCGAGGCGGGCGACGCTCGCCGGGGAGGGCGCGGCATCGACCATGACGACCCATGCTAGCGCCGCGTCGCCGCGCGCGTGCTGACGGGCGTCAAGGCGGCGGCATGCGCGCCGGGGCGCGCGGAGTACGCTCTCTGCCTTCGATCCGTTCGCCTGCCGCCCAATGCCCGACTTCGCCAATCCCCTCGAGACGTGGAACGCCCGCTTCGCCGGCGACGACTACCTGTTCGGCGAGGCGCCGAACGCGTTCGTGCAACGCGAGGAACACCGGCTGCGGCGAGGGTCGAGCGTCCTGTGCGTCGCCGACGGCGAGGGCCGCAACAGCGTGTGGCTCGCGCAGCAGGGGCACGCCGTCACGGCGTTCGACTTCGCACCCAACGCGGTCGCCAAGGCGAGGCGGCTGGCGACGGCGCGCAACGTGGACGTCGACCATCGCATCGGTGACGTCTACACGTGGCCGTGGACCGAAGTGCAGTACGACGCCGTCGTGGTCGTGTTCATCCAGTTCGTGCCGCCGGAGAAGCGCGGTGCCGTCTTTGCGGGCCTGCGCGCGGCGGTGAAGCAGGGCGGACTGTTGCTGCTCGAAGGCTACCGTCCCGAGCAGGTCGACTACGGCACCGGCGGCCCGCCGCGGCGCGAGCACATGTACACGCGCGAGTGGCTGGCAGAAGAGTTCCGGGATTGGGACGTCCTGGTGCTCGACGCGTACGACGCCGAGGTGCGCGAAGGGCGAGGGCACAGCGGAATGTCGGCGCTGGTCGACCTCGTCGCCTGCAAGCGGCGCTGACGCGGCGTCGCGCGTATTGACCGGTCCCCGGCGCCCGCCGTACGCTGCGACGATGGTCACCCGCCGACGAACGCTCGCCATGCTCGGGGCCGGCGCGCTCGCCGCGCCGTTGGCGACCGTCGCGCAGGCGCCGCGCGTGCATCGCGTCGGCTGGGTCACGCTGGCCAAGCCCGGCGGGCCGTCGCCGTTCCTCGAAGCGTTCCGCCAGGGGCTGAAGGAGCGGGGCTACGTCGACGGCCGCGACGTCGTCGTTGAGGCGCGGTACGCCGACGGATCGCGCGAGCGGGCCGACGCGATGGTGGCCGAACTCGTGCAGGAAAGGGTCGACGTCATCGTCGCGCAGGGCGCCGCCGTGTACAGCGCGTACCGCCGCGCAGGCGCCACGCCGGTCGTCATGGGCTTCAGCGGAGACCCGGTCGAGGCGAAATTCGTCGAGACGCTCGCCCGGCCTGGCGGCACGCGCACCGGCATGAGCTTCATGTCGCTGGAACTCGTCGGCAAGCGGCTCGAGGTGCTCGCGCCGCTCCTTCCTGCCGGCGCGCGCGTGGCGGTCGTTGCCGATCCCGCGCATCCGGGCGAGCAGTCCGAATTCCGCGCGTCGGAGCGCGCCGCGCGGGACCTCGGGTTGAAGCTCGGCTACTTCCCGGCGCGCAACACGACGGAGCTCGAAGCCGCGTTCGCGCGGATCGCGAGCGACGGCACGCAGGCGCTGGTGGTCTTTCCCGACGCGCTCACGCTCGACAACCGCGAGCGACTCGCGGCCTTCGGCCTGCGCCAGCGCCTGCCGCTGGTGTCCGGCTGGAGCCTCTTCGCGGACAGCGGCTTCCTCATGAGCTACGGCCCCAACCTGCGCGACTGCTACGCGCACCTCGCCGGGTTCGTCGACAAGATCCTCCGGGGTGCGAAGCCGGGAGACCTGCCGATCGAATTGCCGACGTCCGTGGAGTTCGTGGTCAACGCGAAGACGGCCAGGGCCATCGGCGTCCGGCTGCCGCCCGCGATGCTGGTCCGCGCCGACCGGGTCATCGAGTAGCGGCGCCGCGGCCGGCGGCGGGACGCGCGCCCGGCGTCAGTTCCGCTGTTGGCCGCGTTCGGCGCGCACCGCCGCCCGCGCGGCACGCGGCGCCACCGCCTCCGGCCCCAGCGCCAGCGTCGCGCTCGCCGTCGTCCCGTCGTCCCACACGCCGGCGAACGTCAGCGCGTTGTCGTTCCAGCGGCCGGTCATCTTGCCCTTGATCGGCGCGCCGGTGGCGTCGAACGCGTCGAGCGTGAGCGTCGCATTGCCGTCGACGTCGACCTTGCCCGTCGCGTGCGCGCGGGCGGCACTCGACCGGTTGGTCCAGCTCGCGGCGAGCACGCCGTGCTGCGCGGTGAGGCTCACCGTCCAGCAGCGCAGCGTGCCGTCGCGGACCGTCTTGCACAGCTTGCCGGTGTACGTGCCGTCGTAGCGGTCGATCGCGTGCGGCGCGGCGGCGACCGGGGCGGGCGCGGCGGCCGGCGCGGCCTTCGCCGGCGGCGTGCCGGTCGGCTTCTGCAGCGCATCCTTCGCCGCACGCAGCTCGGCCGCGAGCTGCGCCTCGCGCTGCGCGCTCTCTGCGGCGGCCTTCGCCGCCTCGCTCTGCGCGAGCGCCTCCTTCGCCGCGAGCAGTTCGGCGGCGAGCTTCGCCTCCTTCTGCGCGGCGACGGCAGCCTTTTCCTGTTCGGCGGCCTTGTGCGCGGCCTCTGCCACGGCCTTCGCGGCTCGGCCTGGTGCGCCTCGTGGTCGCGCCAGAACCACCACGCCGCGCCGGCCAGCACGACGATCGCTGCGAGGCCGGCCAGCACCGCCGCGCGCGGTGCCCACGCCGCGCGGTGCGCACCGCGCACGACCGGCGGCGTGTCGCCGCCGATGGCGAACGTGCGCACCGGTTGCGCGATGTTCTTGAACGCCTTGTCGGGCAGCTGGCGGAACGTGAGCGACAGCTTGTTCTGGATCTGGTCGTAGACGCTGCCTGAGATGCACACGCCGCCCGGCTCGGTGGCGGCCTCGATGCGCGCGGCGATGTTGACGCCGTCGCCCAGCAGGTCGCCGTCCTGCACGATGACGTCGCCCAGGTTGACGCCGATGCGGAACCACATCCGGTGGCCTTCCGGCAGCTGCTCGTTGCGCGTGCGCAGCGCCGACTGGATCTCGGTCGCGCACCGCACGGCGTCCACCGCGCTCGGAAACTCGGCGAGGATCGCGTCGCCGGCGGTGTTGAACACGCGGCCGCGGTAGGTCTTCAGCAGCTCGTCGAAGACGGCCCGGTGCCCGCGCAGCGTGCGCACCGTGCGCTCCTCGTCCTCGCCCATCATCCGGCTGTAGCCGAAGACGTCGGCGACGAGGATCGTCGCCAGCCGGCGCTCGACCGGCGACGAGGGATCGGGTGGCGTGGACATGGGGTCCTGCGGGACGAGGGCCGGGCGGGCCCGGCGGCGCGTCCGCTGTGCGATGGCGAGGGCGGCGCCACGGTACCACGCCCGCCGCGCGCGTCACAAGGAGACTGCGGGAACCGCCGGGCGGACCTGCTTGCCGCGCGCGCGCCGGCGGTCTCTAATGGGGGTCTGCGCGTCGCGCCGGATCGACGTCGCCACCACGAGAGGGGCAACCATGCACCCGACGCCCGCCCGCCCCGGCCGCATCGTCGCCCGGATCCTCGGTTGCGCCGCCGTCGCGCTCGCGTGCGCGTGGGCACCCGCCACGCTCGCGCAGGGCTTCTCCGGAGGGGTGCAGGAGGCGCTGGGGCCGCTCTATCGTGCCGATCCGTACGCCGCGCGCGCGACGACGGCCGTCGCGCGCGACACGTCGGCACTCGGCATGGTCCGGCACTGGAACGCCGTCGCGATCGACGCCTCCGGCCTCGACCACACACCGGTCGCACCCGGCGAGGTGCGGACGTTCGGCGAGCAGCTGGGGCCGGCGCGCGCGAGCCGCGCGATGGCGATCGTGCACATCGCGGTGTTCGAGGCGGTCAACGCGGTGAAGGGCCGGCACGCGAGCTACGTCGGGCTGCCCGCGGCGGCGGCCGGGACCTCGATGGAGGCGGCGATCGCGCAGGCGGCGCACGACACGCTCGCCGCGCTGTTCCCGTCGCAGGCGGCGGCGTTCGCGGCGCAGCTCGCGCACGACCTCGACAGTGTGCGCGGTTGGCGCCAGAAGGCGCAGGGCGTCGACCTCGGGCGGCGCGCGGCGGCAGCGATCCTCGCGCTCCGCGCCGACGACGGGTCGGCGCACGCCGAAATGACCCTCGGCACGGGGCCGGGCGAATACACGACCAGTTCGGCGCCGGGCCACTGGCAGCAGGATCCGATGAGCCTCGTGCCCATTGCGCTGGGCGCCCGCTGGGACGAGGTCGCGCCGTTCGTGCTGGCGGACGCCGCGCAGTTCCGCGCGCCGGCGCCGCCCGCACTGACGTCGACGGCGTACGCGATGGCCTACGCCGAGGCGCACATGCTGGGCGGCGACGGCGTCGTCACGCCGACGATGCGCACGGCCGCGCAGACGCAGATCGGCATCTTCTGGGCGTACGACGGGACGCCGAGCCTGTGCGCGCCGCCGCGGCTGTACAACCAGATCGCGCTGAAGATCGCGACCGACCGGCACACGGACGCCGCCGACCTCGCCCGGCTGCTGGCGCTCGTCAACACGGCGATGGCCGACGCCGGAATCGCGATCTGGGAGTCGAAGTATTTCCACGAGTTCTGGCGGCCGGTCACCGGCATCCGCGAGAACGACGGCAACACGATGACCATGCGCGACGCCGGCTTCACGCCGCTGGGCGCTCCGGCCTCCAACCTCACCGGCCCCAATTTCACGCCGCCGTTCCCCGCGTATCCGTCGGGCCACGCCGGCTTCGGCGGCGCGCTGTTCCAGACCCTGCGCCGGTTCTACGGCACCGACGCGATTGCGTTCACGTTGGTCTCCGACGAGTTCAACGGCGTGACGCTCGACAACCAGGGCAACGTGCGGCCGCGGATCGAGCGGGCCTTCCGCAACCTGTCCGAAGCCGAGGAGGAGAACGGCCAGAGCCGCATCTACCTCGGCATCCACTGGGCGTTCGACAAGACCGAGGGCATCGCGCAGGGCCGGCGCGTGGCCGACTGGGTGTTCGACCGCGCGTTCCGGCCGCGCTGAGCAGGCCCGGGACTTGCTTGCGTCCCGTCGCGCCCTCGGCGCGAACGGTGGAATAATGCGACGACCATGAGCGGACCGATCACCGCCGGCTACGTCCTCGTGCACGGCATCCTCGTGCTGTCGGCGCGCGCGCTGCAGGAGGCGCGGGCGATGAAGCGCGAATACGGCGACGTGCTCGCGCAGCTCGCCGAGCGGGACCGGCAGCAGGCGAGCGCGCGCGCCGGGCAGCGCGGTGCGCGGCTCGAGCGGATCGCCGCGGTCCGCGGCGAGGCGGAGCGGCGCTCGGCGCGGCTCAACCGGCTGCGGGCGCTCGCGCAGGCGATGGGCGCGCACGCGCCGGACGTCGCGGCGAAGATCCCCGCGGCGGTCCCCGCCGCGCCGGCCGGCGACGACGACGCGGCGTGGCGGCGCACCTCGCGGCGCTGGAGGCCGCGATCCGCGAGCTCGAGGCGCTGCTCGGGCAGGCCGGCGGCGCGCTCGGCGACCGCGTGCGCGCGGCGCTCGCCGCCACCGCGAGCGCACCGGTCATCGACGAGGTGCTCGCCTCGTACGTGCTGCAGCGGCAGCTGAAGCCCGGCCTCGACGCCACGCAGGCCGAGCGGTTCCGGCAGACCGCCGCGCGCGTGCTTGCGCGCCTGGAGCTGCCCGCGGGCGCTCCGCTGCCGGCGGCGCTGGAAGCGCTCGCGAAGGCGATCGTGCTGGCGCCGTCGCTCGAGCGGGCGGAGGCGCTGGCGACCGAGCTGCGACTCGCCGTGCAGCGGGCGCGCGAGGTCCGCGACCTGCAGCAGCGGGAGGTCGCGGACGCGAACCGGCTGCTCGACGAGCTGCCGGAGGACGCGCCCGCGACGCTCGTGCGCGCGCTGGAGCTCGTCGCCGCCGGCGTCACCCGGATGGACGCGCCGCTCGCCGCCGCGGCGGAGGCCGCGCTCGCGACCGCCGCCGCCGACCGCGAGCGGCAGGAGCACGACGCGGCGGCGCTGGTGCTGCAGGAGTCGCTGCGGGATCTGGGCTACGACGTCGACGACATCGAGGCGACGCTCTTCGCCGCCGGCGGCACCGTGCACTTCCGGCGCCGCGGCTGGGAGAACTACTTCGTGCGGATGCGCGTCGACGCGCGCGAGCGCACGGCGAACTTCAACGTCGTGCGCGCGCGCGGCGACGAGGAGACGGCCGAGCGAAGGCGCCTCGACGCTCTCGCGGAAGACCGCTGGTGCGCGGAGTTCCCGCGCCTCATGGCCACGCTCGCGGCGCGCGGGCTGAAGCTCGACGTCACGCGCCGGCTCGAGGCCGGCGAGGTGCCGGTGCAGGTCGTGGACGGCGACAAGCTGCCGGCGGTCGCCGCGGATGCGGACACCGCGCGGCCGCGCGCGGCGCCGCGGGCGCGCGACCTGCCCTGACCGAAGGCCCCTGTGATGGACACCACGCCGCGCTGGATCCGCGACCTCACGCGCCTCCTGCCGATCCGCTCGCAGTTCGTCGTCGCCGGCAACATCCGCGACAGCTTCCTCACGCCGTACCAGGACGGCACGACGCTCGCGCCGCTGCTGCGCTGCCTGTGGGCGCACCTGGCGCCGCTCGACTACCGGTTCCTGCTCGTCTACGACCCGGTCGAGGGCCTGCGCCCCTATCCGAACGAGCCGGCGGCCGTCGAGCTCGCGACGAAGCTCTTCGACCTGAAGCTCGCCGACGGCGTGATGCCGACGAGCCTTGAGAACCTGGTCGGGATCATGCGCAAGGTCGCCGGCCAGCGCGAGGCGCGTTGCGCGCTCGTCGTCGACTTCGCGTCGCGCCTGTCGCGGCAACCCGACCACCTCGACGCCAACGAGCATCGCTTCTTCGTCGCCGCCGAGCGCATCTCGCTCACCGCCCACCCGGTCGTGCCCAAGGGCGCCGACATCGCGACACCCAACGGCAAGGCGCGCTTCAATCCCGTGCTGTGGCTGGTCAACCGCGGGCAGGACCTGCCGTCGTGGCTCACCCTCGACTCGCCGCGGGTGGCCGTGCTGTCGCTGGCGCTGCCCGACTACGAGACGCGGCTCGCGGCCGCGCAGCACCTGGGCAACCTCTTCGCCGGCTACGACGAAGGGGCGGAGGACGCGCGCACGAAGTTCGCCAGGGACTTCGCGCAGATGACCGACGGCCTGCCGCTGGTCGCGCTCGCCGACGTCGCGCAGCTCGCCGACCGGCAGGGCATCGGGTTCCGCGACGTCGACGACGCGGTGCAGTGCTACAAGGTCGGCGTCACCGAGAACCCGTGGAAGAAGGACTACCTGCGCGAGCGCATCGCCGGCGCGCTGCCGTTCATCGAGGAGCGCGTGAAGGGGCAGCGCGCGGCGGCGACCAAGGCGATCGACATCCTGATGCGCTCGGTGATGGGGCTCACCGGCGCGCAGGCGCGCTCGGCGGGCAACCGGCCGCGCGGCGTGCTGTTCTTCGCCGGGCCCACGGGCGTGGGCAAGACCGAGCTCGCCAAGACGCTGACGCAGCTGATCTTCGGCGACGACCGCGCGTACATCCGCTTCGACATGAGCGAGTTCGCCGAGGAGCACACCGGCGCGCGGCTGCTCGGCGCGCCGCCCGGCTACATCGGCTACGACGCCGGCGGCGAGCTCACCAACGCCGTGCGCGAAAAGCCGTTCTCGGTCGTGCTGTTCGACGAGATCGAGAAGGCGCACCCGCGCATCCTCGACAAGTTCCTGCAGATCCTGGAGGACGGCCGGCTCACCGACGGCCGCGGCGAGACCGCGTACTTCTCCGAGTCGATCCTCGTGTTCACGTCGAACCTCGGCATCTTCGTCGAGGACGAGCACGGCCAGCGCGTGCAGAGCGTGCAGCCCTCCGACCCGCACGAGGTCGTCGAGGCGCGCGTGCGCGGCGCCATCGCCGACTACTTCAAGTTCCGGCTGTCGCGGCCGGAGATCCTCAACCGGATCGGCGACAACATCATCGTGTTCGGCTTCATCACGCCGGAGGTCGGCGGGGCGATCTTCGACGGCATGCTGCGCAACGTGGTGAACCGCGTGCGCGACGAGCACAAGGTCGAGCTGACGCTCGCGCCGGACGTGCGCGACCGGCTGCGCGAGCTGTGCACGAAGGACCTCTCCAACGGCGGCCGCGGCGTGGGCAACCAGCTGGAGTCGCTGTTCGTGAACCCGCTGGCGCGCGCGATGTTCCGCTTCCCGCTCGCCGGGCGGAAGGCGCTGACGGTCGCCGGCCTCGCCGAGGACGAGAACCGGATCATGACGGTCACGCTGGAGTGACGGTCCGGCCGCCCCTCATCCCGACCGCCTCCCCGCTTTGCGGGGAGAGGGAGTGCTTCGGCCCGCCGCAGCGGCAGTGGCATCGTCGAAATACCGAGCCTGGCTCGGTTTCTCCGGAGCCTGGCTCGGTTTCTCGGTGGAATCGTCCGCGTGCTGGCGCGGCGGGGCGATGCACTGGCGCGCCGCGACGTCTTCCGCCTCCCTCGCCCCGCGCAGCGGGGAGAGGGCCGGGGTGAGGGGCGCGCGCATGGCCGCGACACCGACGCTGCAGCTCAACAAGGCCCACTGGCCGGTGACGGTGCTGGGACCGGGCCGGCGCATCGGCCTGTGGGTGCAGGGCTGCACGATCCGCTGCAGGGGCTGCGTGTCGCAGGACACCTGGCCGCGCGATCCCGCGACGGCGATTCCAGTGCGCGACGTGCTCGCGTGGTGCAGGCGGGTCGCGCCCGACGGCCCCGACGGCGTGACGATCAGCGGCGGCGAGCCGTTCGAGCAGCCGGAGGCGCTCGCCGCGCTGCTCGACGGCCTGCACGCCTGGCGGACGCGCAAGTCGCTCGACTTCGACCTCCTCTGCTACAGCGGCTATCCGCTGAAGACGCTGGAGCGCCGGCACGCCAGGCTCCTCGCGCGGCTCGACGCGGTGATCCCCGAGCCCTACGCGGAGGGCCTGCCGCTGGGCAACGTCTGGCGCGGCTCCGCGAACCAGCCGCTGGTGCCGCTGACCGCGCGCGGGCACGCCCGCTACGCCGAGTACGCCGACGCGCCGCCCGCCGCCGGCGGCAAGCGGATGCAGGCGGCGATCGAGGGCGGGCGCGTGTGGCTGATCGGCATCCCCGACCGCGGCGACATGGCCGCGGTCGAGTCGTTGTGCGCGAGCCGCGGGCTCGCCCTTACGCAAGTGTCGTGGCGCAGGTAGATTCGCAGACGTGCCCCCCGACCACGTCCGCGTCTGCCCGGTCTGCGAACGCGAGAATCCTCCCCAGCGCACGCGCTGCGCGTGCGGCGCGCTGCTCACCGGCATCGACTTCTCGATGCCGCGGCCGCCGCCGGCGGAACCTCGTGCCGCCGATGCGGGCGAACCGGCGCCGGCCGCGGACGCCGCCGCGGCAGTCCGTGCGGCGGACGCGGATGCCGCCGCCGCGGTTCCCGCGCCGGAAGCGGATGCCGCCGCGGCGGAGCCAATGGCGGAAGCTGCGGCAGTCGCCGCGGCAGCACCCGCGCAGCCCGAGCCTGCCGCGCCCGCGACCGTCTGCCCGCATCCGGACTGCGGGCAGCGCAATCCCGCCGGCAGCGAGCGCTGCGTGTACTGCAACCGTCCGCTGCAGCCGTTCTCGCCGGCGCTCGCCGGCGCGCGGCCGCTGCCCTCCGCGCTGCGCGACGCGTACCGCACGGTCGACGTGTTTCCGGCCACCGGCGGCGAAGCCGACATCCTGCTCGTCGCCGACGCGAAGACCGGCGAGCGCCGCGTGGCCAAGCTCTACCGGCGCGGCATCGCCCCCGACTTCCGGCTGCTCGACGTGCTCGCGCAGGCAGTCGGCGACACCGTCGTGCGCGTGCTCGCGCACGGCGTGTCGGACGGCGCCGCGTACGAGCTCCTCGAGTACGTGCCGGGCGGGACGCTGCAGGACCTGCTGCGGGCGGGCCCGTTGCCGAAGGACGACATCCGGCGGATCGTCAAGGAGATCGCCGAGGCGCTCACCGGCATCCACGCGCACCGCATCCTGCACCGCGACTTGAAGCCCGAGAACGTGCTGATCCGCGCGCGGTCGCCGCTCGAGCTCGCGCTGACCGACTTCGGCATCGCGTCGTTCTCGGCCGCCACGCAGCACTTCACGACGGCCGCGCGCACGACGAAGTACGCGGCGCCCGAGGCGCTGACCGGCGTGCTCGACGCGAAGTCCGACTGGTGGTCGCTCGGCATGATCGTGCTGGAAGCGGCGGCGGGCCGGCACCCGTTCGACGGCTTGAACGAGCAGGTGATGAACCACCACCTCGCCACGCGGCCCATCGACGTGCGCGGCGTCTACGACGACGACCTGAAGCTGCTCTGCCGCGGCCTGCTGCTGCGCGACCCGAAGCGGCGCTGGGGCGGCGACGAGGTCGTGCGCTGGCTCGGCGGCGACCGGTCGCTCACCGTGCCGGAAGGCGCCGACGGCGTGGCGAGCGCGGTGCGCCCGTACCGCTTCGGCAAGACCGAGGCGACGACGGGCGCCGAGCTCGCGGTGGCACTCGCCAAGCACTGGGACGCGGGCCGCCGCGACCTGGCGCGCGGGCAGGTCGCGCGCTGGCTCGAGCAGGAGCTGCACGACTACGACCTCCTGCGCGCGCTGCGCGACCTGCAGGAAAGGCGCGGTCTCTCCGACGACGCGCGGCTGCTGCGGTTCCTCGTGACGGCGGCGCCGGACCTGCCCGCGGTGTGGCGCGGCTCGCCGGTGAGCGAGGCGGCGATCCTCGCGGCCGCGCGCGCCGCCGCGGGCGGCCACGAGGACGCGCAGGACTGGCTCGACTCGCTCGTTCGCGACGACGTGCTCGAAGCCTGGGCGGACGCGGGACACGGCGCGCTGCGCGACCTCGACCGGCGCTGGCGCGCCGCGTGGGACGCCTTCGCGGCGCTGTGGGAAGCCGCACGCCTGGCGGAGGCGCGCTGGCGTGCGCAGCCGCGCGACGTCGGCGGCGGCGCGGGCAGCGGCGCCGTCAGCTTCGACGACCTCGCGTTCGTCGCGACGGGCAAGCTCGCCCCGCCCGAGCAGCGGGCGGTGAACGGGGCGCTGCTGCTCGCGCTGACGGACGCCGCGTACGTCGACGCGCTGCGCGGCGAGGTCACGGCGGCGCTCGCGCAGGTGGCCGGGCTGTGCCCGTGGTTCGAGGCGCTGTGGGACAAGGCGCACGGCGAGGCCATGGGCGTCGTCGCGGCGCGGCAACTCCTGCCGCAGGCGCAGGACGACGCGGCGGGCGAGGCCAAGCGCCAGTCCGCGACGGCCGAAGCGCGCGCCCGCGCGTTCGACGAGGCGCGCGCGCAGCTGCGCACGCAACTGACCGAAGTGCTCGACCTCGCGCCGACCGGCGACCGCGACCTCGACCACGCGACGGCCGGGCAGCTGCTCGACGCGTTCAACGGCTTCCACGCGGCGTGCCAGGACGTCGTGCGCACGAGCGGCGTGGGGGCCGACGCGGAGGCGCTGCGCCGCACGCTCGACAAGCTCGCCGCGCTCGCGCTGGCCGCGCAGCGCGCGCTGTCCGACGCGGAGCAGCTCTCGGCCGTCAACGCGATCTTCCTGACGCCGGCACGCCTCTTCGCCGGCGGGGCCGTGATCGCGGTGGCGCTGCTGCTGCGCTTTCCCGCGGCGATCCTGGTCGTGCTTGCGGCGGCCGCGCTGGTCGTCGCCTACCGCTGGTACACCGGCTTTCGCGCCACCGAGGAGGCGCTCGCGAAGCTGCGCCTGTTCGGCCTCCACGCGCGCACGTTCCTGCGCTCGGAGGCGGGTGGCGGCGGGGAGGCGGACGGCAAGGACTGAGCCGGCACCGGCGTCGTCACGGCATCGCCAGCCGGCATGCCTCGTCGTCGTCGAGCGCGGCGCCGTCGGCGAGCGCGCGGGCGACGGCGTCGTCACCGAGCGTGACGCGCGCGTGCGCGAGCGCGCACGCGCGCGCGCGCGCCGCGTTCGGCTGTCGGTTGAGCTCCTTGCGCGCGCGCAGGGTGTCGCCCCAGCCGACGAGACGCACGGCTGCGCCCGGGTTCCCGGTGCGCACCTGATACGACGCGAAGTGGTCGCTCCAGCCGTGCACGAAACGCAGCGCGCGCAGTTCGGGCAGCACCGTGCGTCCCAGCAGGGCGGCCTCGGCGAGGTCGCCGCGCTCGACCAGCATGCCGAACAGGTTCGCGGCCGCGTAGGCCTGCGGCAACCGCTCGGGAAACGGCGTCCGGCGCAGTTGCTCCCGCACTTCGCGGACCTCGGCGATGGCATCGTCGAGGTCGCCCTTTGCCCACACCATGTCCGCGAGCGAGCTCCTGGTCCGCAGCACAGAGCGGTCGGCACCCGCGGCACGCCACAGGTCGAGCGTCAGCTTCGCCGCGGCGATCCCCTCGTCGATCCGGCCATGCGCGACGAGCGACAGCGCGAGGGCCGAGCGCGTCATGGCGATCAGCCGCGCCCGGCCCGAGGGATCGAGCAGCGCGCGTGCCTCGTGCAACGCCGCCTCCGCCTCCGGGTCGCCCTCGGCGGCGTGCGCGGATCCGAGGGAGTGCAGCGCGCAGCCGAGGCGCAACGCGTCGCCGGCGCTGCGATAGTAGTCGGCGGCACGGTGTGCGCAGCGCACGACGCGTTGCTTGTCGCGGTTCGCGCTGATCTTCGCATCGGCCGCGTCCAGTTCGGCTTCGAGCGCTGCAGGCGTGGCCGGCGTCACGCGCGCACGCGCCTGCTCGACGCACGCGTCGAACTCCGCGTAGAGCGACAGGCTCGACCACACGCGTTCCGACGACGCGACCAGCGCCACGGCCGCATCGCCGTCCCCGTCCGGCCCGAACGCCCAGGCGATCGCCTGGCGCAGGTTGTCGATCGGCGGGGCGTAGCGCGCGAGAAACGCGGCATCGGACAGCCGGGTCCAGTCGTCGAAGCACGCAGCGTAGTACCTGCGGAAGTACTGCGCATGGCGACGCGTCGTGGCAGCCGTCTCCTGCGCCTCGGCGAGCATTTCCAGCGCATAGGCGCGCGTGGTTTCGAGCAGCCGGTAGCGCGCCTCGGCGTCGCCGGTGTCGATGGCCACCAGCGACTTCGCCGCCAGGCCCGAGAGCGCTTCGACGACCGCGAGCTCGTCGGTCGCGTCGTCCGTGGCGACGGCGCCGGCGGCCTCGAGCGAGAACGGCCCGGCGAACACGCCGAGCCGGCGCAGCAGCACCTGCTCGTGCGGGGACAGGAGCCCGCAGCTCCAGGCGAGCGTCGCCTGCAGCGTGCGCTGCCGCGGCAGCGCCGTGCGCTTCCCCGCGGTGAGCACGCGAAAGCGCTCGTCGAGCCGCTGCGCGAGCGCATCGAGCCCGAGCAGCGGCACCCGGGCCGCCGCCATCTCCAGCGCCAGCGGAATGCCGTCGAGCCGGCGGCAGATCGCCGCAACGACCGGCGCGTTGCGGTCGTCGCAGGCGAATGCGGGGTCGGCCGCCTGCGCACGCGCGACGAAGAGCTGCACCGCGCCCGCGGCCAGCGCCTCCGCGGCCGTCGGCCGCTCGGCTGCCGGCACCGTCAGCGATCCCAGCCGCAGCACGTGCTCGCCTTCGATGCCGATGAGCTCCTGCGAGCTCACGACGGCGTGGACGCCGGGCGCGGCGGGCAGCGTCGCCTCGAGCAGCGCGGCGACCGCGCCGATCACGTGCTCGCAGTTGTCGAGCACCAGCAGGAGGCGTCGTTGCGCGAGCTGCTCGGCGAGGGCGGACAGCGGATCGGTGCCGGGCGGCACGACGATGTTCAGCGCGCCCGTGGCGGTCGAAGGCACCAGCTGCGGATTGGCAAGTGCCGCCAGCTCGACCAGCCAGACGCCGTCGGCAAAGTCGGCGACGACGGCTCCCGCCACGTCGACGACGAGCCGCGTCTTGCCCACGCCGCCGGGGCCCGTGACCGTCACCAGGCGGTGCGCGGCGATGAGCGAGCGCAGTTGAGCGGCCTCGCGCTCCCGCCCGATCAGCGCCTCGATGCCGCGCGGCAGGTTGTGCGTGCGTGGCGCGGGAGCGGCGTTGGCCGGGACGCCGGCGTCGGCTGCGCGGGCGGCTCCGGCCGTCGCGATGTGCAGGGTGAGCCGGTAGCCGCGGCCCGGGACCGTCGCGATCGCCTCGGCGCCGAGGACCTTGCGCAGCGCCACGACCTGCGCCTGCAGGTTGTTTTCCTCGACGACGAGCTTCGGCCAGACGAGGTCCATCAGCTCGCGCTTGCCCACGACGCGCCCGCCCCGCTCGGCAAGCACGACCAGCATGTCGAACGCGCGCCCGCCGAGCCTTACCGGGGCGCCGTCGGCGAGGAGTTGCCGGTCGGCCGGGCGCAGGTCGAAGCGGCCGAACCGGAAGGTGGCGGGAGGCGGGTCGTGGGGCACGGCGGTCGCGTCGGGCCGGCAATGGCGGAAGCGTAGCCCCGCCGGGCCGCCCGGCGCCACCGGCGCCGCAACTTTCAGAACGTTTCAGGGCGCGGCCAAAGACCTGAACGGGGCTTCAGCCGGAGGATGCAGCCGTACCACGACGATCCACCAGACCCCAGGAGACCGCCATGAACCGCAACTACGAACCGACCTCGAACCGTGCCCGTGCCGCCTTCGCCGCCGTCGCCGTGACGATCACCGTGGCGCTGGGCGTCTTCATCGACACGCTGGCGTTCCACTACGGCCCGGACGGCACGCTCGCCGCCGCCAAGGCCCCGGTGGTCGTCGCCGCTGCGGAACGCCGTTAGGCGCCGGCGAACGACCGTTCCGCCGACCCGACTTACCAGGAGACCGCCATGAACCGCAACTACGAACCGACGTCGAAGCGTGCCCGTGCCGTGTTCGCCGCCCTCGCGCTGACGATCACCGTCGCGCTCGGCGCCTTCATCGACACGCTGGCGTTCCAGTACGGCCCGGAAGGCACGCTGGCCGCCGCCAAGGCCCCGGCGGTCGTCGTCGCGCACGCGGTGCAGTGACGGCCACCGCTGCCGCGGCGGGCGCCGGCTACTTCGGCGGTGCGGCGGACGGCGTGTCGACGACCTTCGCGCCGATGTCCTTCAGCAATTGCTGGAAGTCCGGCGAGGCGAGCAGGGCCGTGCCTGCCGCCGCGCGCAGCCGGTCGACGGCCTCCGGCGGCAGCACGAACGACGTCGGCAGGTCGTTCAGGTATTCGAATTCGGCCGGATCCTTGAGCTGCGCGAACGACACGTCGATCGCGTACAGGCGCGCCGAGGGCGAGTTGAGGAGCGGCGCGAGCCCCGGATCGCGGCTCACGTCGAGCGCGCCCGACTCGCGGACGCGGCGCAGGAGGTCCCAGCGCGCGATCATGTCGCGCAGCAGCTCGACGTTCTCGTACGAGTAGCGGTCGATCGGCACGCCGGTGGCCTTGATCAGGATCTCGAGGTTCCCGGGCGGCCGCTCCGTCTGGTCCCAGTTGGTCTTCGGCACCGACAGCGAGTTGACGACGACGACGACGATCCGCTTCAGGTTGTCGAGCGGCGTCTTGAGGCCGCGCAGCCGCGCCGCCTCGAACTCCTCGAGCAGCTCGAGCACCGCGCGCATCCCGAGGTTGTCGGAGAGGCCGCCGTCGACCAGGTGCAGGAACGGCCGCGCCTTGCCGTCCCCGAACGACTGAAGCTCCTCCATCCGCTTGATCGCGCGCGCCGCGGGCCGCGCCGGGTTGGCGGTGTCCGCCGCGACGGCGAGCCAGGCTGGCGTCCGGTAGCCGCAGCTGCCGCCGTAGTTGTTGATGGTGACCGGCGACAGCACGACCGGCACCGCCGATGACGCGGCGGCGGCGCGCGCCAGCCGGAACGTCGAGATGTCGCTGCACAGCAGGTCGAACATCCCCTGGTTCAGGCCCACGCGCGACCCGGTCGAGATGTCGGTCGTCATCACGGCGATGAACGGGCCGTCGCCGCGCTGCAGGTCGGCGAAGGTCTTGCCTTCGAACAGGATCTCGTCGTAGAGCTGCGCCGCCATCTCGGAGCGGCCCCAGCCGTCGGAGGCCAGCGCCCCCCAGTTGGTCGGCGTGAAGAAGCGCTGCGTCAGCTCGCCCTGCACGTTGCGCTTGAGGAAGCGCGTCTCGTACTCCGAGAAGAGGCGCTCGCCGTACAGGCCGTACGACAGCGCGGTGAAGCTGCCGCCCGAAACGCCGGTGATCACGTCGACCGAATCGAGCAGCCGGCCCTTGCGGCCGTCCGGCAACGCGACCTCGGTCTTGCGGAGCACCTCGAGCACGCCGTACGCGAACGCCGCGGCGCGGGTGCCGCCGCCGGAGAAGGTCAGGATGACCAGCGCGTCCGGCGTCCGCTCGACCTGCGGCCGGTTGACCAGCCGGTAGCCGCCCGCGGGGTCGACCTTCGCGAGCGGCGGATTGACCGGGCGCGTCGCGCAACCGGCGACGACGAGCAAGGGCGCGAGCAGCGCGAGCAGGAGGGATCGGGTTGGGGTCATGTCGTGCTTTCCGGGCGGTCGTCGCCGAGCAGCTGGTAGAGGAGGATCGCGCCGAACGTGGCGGTGCCGATGCCGCCCAGCGTGAATCCACCGAATTTTAACGCCAGATCGCCCGCGCCGATGGTCAGCGTGACGGCGACGGTGACGAGGTTGCGCGCGCGCGAGAAGTCGACGCCGTTGGTGACCCAGATCCGGGCGCCGGTGGCCGTGATGAGGCCGAACACCACGATCGCGAGTCCGCCGAGCACCGGGCCGGGGATGGTCGTGATCAGCGCGCCGAACTTGGGCGAGAAGCCCAGCACGATCGCGGCGAGCGCGGCCACGACGAACACCAGCGTCGAGTAGACCTTCGTCACCGCCATGACCCCGATGTTCTCGGCGTACGTGGTGACGCCGGTGCCGCCACCGGCGCCGGCCACCATCGTCGCGATGCCGTCGCCGACGAACGCGCGGCCGAGGTACGCGTCGAGGCTGCGCCCGGTCATCGCGGCCACCGCCTTCACGTGGCCCAGGTTCTCCGCGACGAGCACGATCGCCACCGGCGCGATCAGCAGCATCGCCTGCGCGTCCCAGACCGGCGCGGCGAACTTCGGCAGGCCGAGCCACGGCGCCGCGGCGACGGCGCGGAAGTCGATCGGCTTGGCGAGGCCCATGCCGTTGGCGAGCGTCGCGTACAGCGCGTACCCGGCGAGGCCGCCCAGCAGGATCGGCAGCCGCCGGGCGAGGCCGCCGGCGCGCACGGCGATCGCGCCGACGGCGACGATCGTCGCGATCCCGATCCACGTGTCGACCGCGCTGCCGGAAACGCCCTTGACGGCGATCGGCGCGAGGTTCAAGCCGATCACCGCGACGATGGCGCCGGTCACCGGCGGCGGCATCAGCCGCTCGATCCATCCGTAGCCGGTCGCCATCACCGCGAGGCCGATGGCGGTGTAAAGCGCGCCCGCGGCGACGATGCCGCCGAGCGCAACGGGGAGGTTCGCGTTGGGCCCGCTGCCGGCGTACGCGGTGGCCGCGATGACGACGGCGATGAACGAGAAGCTGGACCCGAGGTACGACGGCACGCGGCCGCCCACGGCGACGAAGAAGATCAGCGTGCCGATGCCCGAGAAGAGGATCGCGACGTTGGGGTCGAAGCCCATCAGCAGCGGCGCCAGCACCGTCGCGCCGAACATCGCGACGACGTGCTGCAGGCCGAGTGCCAGCGTCGGCCCGGCGGGCAGGCGCTCGTCGGGCGCGATCACGCCGGACGTGCGCGTGGTCCAACGGGGAAAATACGGCGGGCGGGGGTCGGCCATGCGGGGCTCCGGCGCGGGACACCTTCCATTGAACACCCGACGGGCGGGTGCTGTCAGTCCCGGGGAGGCGGCGGATGCGCGCCCGCGGGCGTTCGCCGTAGAATGACCGCCTGCCCGCATCGGGCGCCCCGTGCGTTCCGCTGGAGGCCCGCCGCCATGCCCACGTCACCGTCCATCCTCGACGAGTTGCGCACGCAGTACGAGACGGCGCGCACGTCGCCGCACACGCACGAAGACGTCGAGGGCTACGAGCAGATCAACGCGCGGCTGCGCCGCGCCTATGCGTGGCTGGACAAGGCGTTCTCGTACCTGGACGGCGTGAAGCCGCCGATCGCGCACCGCTTCGACGTCGGGCACGGCGTCGTGTTCGAGGACCCGAAGTTCGGCCGCGGCTACGTCGGCCAGCACGAGCGGCGCATCGTCGGCTTCCCGGTGCTGGACGAGATCAACATCTACTACGAGATCGCGGCGGCGCGGCCGATCAACATCGAGGTCGCGCCCGGCGGCGTGGCGATGGCCGAGAAGGCGCTGGACGACGCGGGCCTGCAGTACACGTGCCGGCGGGTCGAGGACAACGCGGGCGTCGTGCGCAAGTGCGTGATCACCGTGCCGCCGGCGATCCCGGCGAAGGTGTCGTTCAACGTCGACTACCAGTCGGGGCTGGTGACGGTGCCGCTCGTCAACGTCGACCGCTTCGACCGCGTGAGCCTCGAGTTCCACAGCCAGCACATCGACGAGGCGATCCTCGAGGACCTGCTGAAGTTCATCCTCGGCCGGGACTCGGCGTTCCTGCGCCGCGCGCCGTTGGCCGGGCTGCACGGGACGCCGCGCGGCGGGTAGCCCGTTCCTGCGCCGCGCGCCGTTGGCCGGGCTGCACGGGACGCCGCGCGGCGGGTAGCCGCCGCCGGCGCCGCGCCCGCGCGGCCTACGTCGCCCACGGCAGCGGCAGCGGCTGCCCGTCGGGGAGGAAGACCTCTACCGGCGAGGTCGCGAACACGGCGGTGACGCGCATCGGCTCGTCGCCGACGTTGACGATCTGGTGGACGGCGTTGGGCGGGATCACCAGCGTGGTGTCGGGCCCGAAGTCGTGCGCGGCGCCGTCGATCAGCAGCTGCCCGCGGCCGGCGGCGACGACCACCACCTCCTCGCAGTCGTGGCGGTGCGGCGGCGTCGCGCTGCCGCCGGCGATCGTCTGCTGCCACACCGACAGGTGCGCAAGGCCCTGCGCGCCGCCGGCCAGCGTCCGGTGGTCGATGCCCGGCAGCGCCGCCGCCGGAAGGTCGTGGTGAGCGAGGATGTGCATGGTCGTCTCCTGGGGCCGGGTTGGCGTGGGCGGCCGGTGCGCCAGCCACGATGCGCATGTTGCGCGTCGGACATTGACGACAGAAGGGCAACGAAAGTCGTAACATTAGCGACAAGATATCGCTAATGGAGAGAGCCGTGGCGAGCATGCAGGGTATCGCCGCCTTCGCCGAGACCGTCCGCCGGGGCAGCTTCGCGGCGGCGGCGCGCGAGTTGGGCCTGACGCCTTCGGCGGTCGCGAAGAGCGTCGCGCGGCTCGAGTCCGACCTGGGCCTTCGGCTGCTGCACCGGACGACGCGCGAAGTCAGCCTGACGAGCGACG
>JBGAMF010000100.1:0-14791 GCA_044223185.1 Casimicrobiaceae bacterium
TGTTTCCGGCGACGCTGCTGCTCGACGCGCAGATCGGGCTGGCGGTAACACTCGCTGCCGAGTCCGGGCGGTGGCCGGCGGGCGCGCAGCTCGCGCCGGTCCGGATGACGAACGTGAAGGTGCGCAACTTCACGCCGCCGGGACAGGTGCTGGCGCTGACCGCGACGATGAAGCCGCTGCAGGACGGTGTCGCCACGTTCCAGCTGGCCGCGGCGGCCGAAGGCAGGACCGTCGCGACGTCGCGCGTCGACATCGGAATGGCCGCCGACGGCACCGGCGCGGCGGCGCGCGCCGCAGCCGACGAGGCGCGCACGTGACCGGCCGGGGCGACCGCCGGCGCGTGGCCGTCACCGGCGTCGGGCTGGTCACGCCGGTCGGCAACGACGTCGCGACGACGTGGGACGCGCTGCTCGCCGGCCGCAGCGGCGGCGGCCCGATCACGCTGTTCGACGCGTCGGGCTTCTCGACGCGCATCGCCGCCGAAGTCAAGGGCTTCGCCAACACGCTCGTCGCCGACCGCAGGCTCTTGAAGCTCGCCAACCGCTCGCACCGTTTCATGCTGGAGGCCGCCGAGCAGGCGTTGCGCGACGCCGGCGTCCGGCCGACGCCCGACGACGCCCGCCGCTGGGGTTGCGCCGTCGGCGCCGGCATGATGACCGCCGACTTCGACGACCTGGTCGAGACGCACGCGCACTGCGCGGCCGACGGCGAACTCGCGGTCGACCGCCTGCTCGACGACCGGCCGGCCAACGACCCGCTGGTGTTCTGCCGCGGACAGGCGGCGGAAGGCATCGCGCTCTTGACGAAGCACTACGGCATCCTGGGGTATGCGACGTCGGTCCACACCGCGTGCGCGTCCGGCGGGCAGGCGCTCGGCACCGCGCTCAAGATGATCCGCCGCGGCCGCGTGGACCGCGTGCTCGCCGGCGGCTTCGACTCGATGATCAGCCCGGTCGGCATCGCGGGCTTCTGCCTGCTCTCCGCGCTGTCGGCCGACAACGACGCGCCGCAGCGCGCGAGCCGGCCGTTCGACGCGACGCGCAACGGCTTCCTGCTGGGCGAGGGCGCGGGCTTCCTCGTGCTGGAGGACTGGGCGCTGGCGCGCGCGCGCGGCGCGCGCATCTACGCGGAGCTGGCCGGCGACGGCAACTCGCTGTCCTCCTACCGGATCACGGATTCGCCGCCGGACGGCGACGGACCGATCCAGTCGATGCGGCAGGCGCTTGCCGACGCCGGTGCGACGCCCGCCGACGTCGACTACGTCAACGCGCATGGCACGTCGACGGCGATGAACGACCGCAGCGAGAGCGCGGCGACCCACGCGGTGTTCGGCGCCGAGGCGAAGCGCGTACTGGTGAGCTCGACCAAGAGCACGATGGGCCACCTGATCGCCGCCGCCGGCGCCGTCGAGGGCGTGGTCTGCGCGCTCGCGATCGCCCGCGGGGAACTCCCGGTCAACGCGAACTACGCGGAGCGCGACCCCGACTGCGACCTGAACTTCGTCGTCGGCGCGCCGGCCCGGCAGCGCGTGCGGATGGCGATCTCCAACTCGTTCGGCTTCGGCGGCTCGAACAGCTGCATCGTGCTGCGGCATCCCGAGGAAGTGGACGGCCGCCCCGGGGAGGGCGCGTAGAATGGCACAGCCCCCACGCTCGCTGTGCTCGCTGCCCCCCGCGGGGGGCGTGTGAGTGCCGTCGGGCGGCCGGGCGGCACTGACGTGACGGCACCGCGCGTGGTGATCACCGGCGCCGGCGCCGTCTGCGCGGCCGGCATGCGGCCGGCCGACATCCTCGCGACGGTGCTGGCCGGCCGCTCCGCGCTCGGCCCGATCCGCCAGTGGGACGCGACGCACTGGCCGACGCAGGTCGCCGGCGAGATCCCCGACTTCGAGCCGCGCGCGCTCGTCCCAGACCGCAAGCTGCACAAGCTGATCCGGCGCACCGACATGGTCGGCCTCTTCGCCGCGGGCAGCGCGATCGACGCCTCGGGCATCGTCGCCCACCGCGACGCGCTGCCGCCGGAGGAGGCCGCCGCATACAGCGACGCGACCGGCGTGATCGTCGGCTCCGGCGGCGGCAACTTCCAGAACCAGTACGACTACTTCCCGCTGCTCACCGCGGCCGCCGGCAACCTCCCCGCGTTCGGGCGCGAGCTCGCCGACACGGTCAACCCGATGTGGCTGCTGCGCACGCTGCCGAACAACGTGCTCGGCCACGTCGGCATCCGCTACGGGTTGAAGGGCACCAACGCCTGCATCACCAGCCACAGCGTCGGCGGGCTCGTCGCGGTGGCCGAGGCGTTCGAGGCGCTGCGCGCCGGCGAGGCTCTCCGCGTCGTCGCCGTGGGCCACGAAGCGCCGATCGAGCCGCAGATGGTGCTGTACTACCAGCGGATGGGGCTGCTCGCCGCCGACACGCTGCGCCCGTTCGACGCGGCGCGCGACGGCAGCCTGTTCGGCGAGGGCGCCGGCGCGCTGGTGCTGGAGACGGAAGAGTCCGCCGCGGCACGCGGGGCGCCGGTGCTCGGCGAAGTACTGGGCAGCGGCTGCGCCTCCGAGGGCCTCGGCCTGCTCGCGATCCGCGACGACGGCGACGGTCCGGCGCGGGCGATCCGCGACGCGCTCGACGACGCGGGGCTGGCCGCCGCAGACGTCGGCATGATCGTCGCGCACGGCAACGGCACGCGTGCCTCGGACGCGTCGGAGGCCGCGGCGATCCGCGCGGTGTTCGGCGCCGCGCCGCCGCCGGTCACCGGCTTCAAGTGGGCGTTCGGGCACCTGATCGCGGCGGCCGGCATCGTCGAGGCCGCCGTCGCGCTCGAGGCGCTGGCGGCCGGCGTCGTGCCCGGCATCGCAACCCTCGACGCCCTCGACCCCGCGTGCGCGGGCCTGCCGGTGTCGCGCGCGGCGCAGACGCCCCGCAGTCGGGTCGCGCTGGTGCTCTGTCGCGGGTTCGCCGGCACCAACGCGGCGCTGCTGCTCTCCGGGCGATGACGACCGGCGCGCGGCCGACGCAGCGCTGCGGCATCGACGCCGTCGAAATCGCGCGCATCGAGCGGCTGCTCGGGCAGACGCCGCCGGCGGAGCTCACCCGCTTCTTCACGCCGCAGGAACTGGCGGACGCCGGCGACGGCCCCGGCCGCGCGGCCAGCCTCGCCGCGCGCTTCGCGGCCAAGGAGGCGTGCGTGAAGCTCTTCCCGCGCGAGGCGGCGCTGGCGCAGGTCGAGCCGCACGATTTCTCGGTGGCCCGCGACAACTACGGCGCGCCGCAGGTCGTGCTGGGGCCGCGCGCGGAACTGGTTGCCGGCCGCCACCGGCTGGGGCCGATCGCGCTGTCGCTGACGCACGACCGCACGAGCGCGTCGGCGGTGGCGGTCGCCGCGCCGGCATTGGTGCGCGTGCCGTTCGCGGGCCGCGTGCTGTACCGGCTGTTCCCGTTCCGCCGCAGCGTCATCCTCGCCAACCTGCGCCGCGTGTACGCGGAAACGCTGCCGGAGGACGCCATCGTCGAACTCGCGCAGGCGCACTACGGCCACCTGTGGCGGCTGGCCGGCGAGTTCCTGCGCTTTCGCTGGCTGTCGCGCGAGCGCCAGCTCTCGCTCGTGCGCATCGAGAACCTCGACGCGTTCGTCGCCGCCTACGAGCAGGGCAAGGGCGTGCTGCTGCTGACCGGCCACTTCGGAAACTGGGAGGTCGCGACGGTCGCGGGCATCGGCAGCTTCCCGCAGATGCGCGGGCGCTTCCACTTCGTCCGCCGCGCGTTGAAGCCCGACTGGTTCGACCGGCTGGTGACGCGCCGCTTCCAGCACGCGGGTTTCGGCGTGCTGCAGAAGCGCGGCTCGCTCGACGCGATGCTCGACCGCCTCACGCGCGGCGACGCGATCGTGTTCCCGTTCGACCAGCACGCGAGCCCGCCGGACGGCATCGCCGTCGACTTCTTCGGCACGCCGGCGTGGACGTTCAAGAGCCTCGCGATCATCGCGCTCGCCACCGGCGCGCCGGTGGTCGCCGCGACGAGCTGGCGCGAGGACGACGGCCGCCACGTGCTGCGCTTCGAGGCGCCCATCCCGGCCGTCGAGCACGCGAGCACCAACGAGGCGATCCGGCTGACGACGCGCGCCTACAACGCGGCGCTCGAGCGGTTCGTGCTGCGCCGGCCCGAGCAGTGGTACTGGGTGCACCGCCGCTGGAAGACGATGCAGGCGCCGGCACGCCGCCGCCGGCTGCACGCCGCGAGCGCCTGATGGACCTGCCCACGTCCGCCGTGGTCATGGCGTCGCTGCTGTCGTGGAAGGCGACGTTCGTCTACGGCTACGTCGCGTGGGCGCTGTTCGTCCACTACCGCGGGCGCGAGCGCCACCGCTTCCACCGCCAGCTCACCGACCACTCGACGGTGATCGCGCCGTACAACGCGATCATGTACGGCTACTCGGCGGTGCCGACCACGCCGTTCGTGGACACCGCGCGCTTTCCGGAACTCGCGCCGCTGCGGGACAACTGGCAGGTGATCCGCGGCGAGGCGGAGAAGCTCTTCGACGAAGGGCACATCCGGGCGGCGGCCGGGTACAACGACCTCGGCTTCAACTCGTTCTTCCGCCGCGGCTGGAAGCGCTTCTACCTGAAGTGGTACGACGCGCCCATCGAATCGGCGCGCGCGCTGTGCCCGCGGACGGTCGCGCTGGTGCAGTCGATCCCGACGGTCAACGGCGCGATGTTCGCGCTGCTGCCGGCCGGCGGCGACCTGGGCCGCCACCGCGACCCGTTCGCCGGGTCGCTGCGCTATCACCTCGGCCTCGCGACGCCCAACAGCGACGCCTGCCGGATCGTCGTCGACGGGCAGTCGTACGCGTGGCGCGACGGCGAGGCCGTGATGTTCGACGAGACGTACCTGCACTGGGCCGAGAACCGCACCGACCGCGACCGCCTGATCCTGTTCTGCGACGTCGAGCGGCCGCTGACGCGGCGCTGGGCGGCGCGGCTCAACCACTGGATCGAGTGCACGATCGTGCGCGCGAGCCAGACGGAGAACGCGCCCGGCGACCACGTCGGGCTGCTCAACCGGATCTTCGGCGTCGCCTACTACGTCCGGCTGCCGGCGAAGTGGCTGAAGGCCCGCAACAAGTACCTGTACTACGCCGGCAAGTGGCTGCTGCTCGCGGCGATCGTCTGGCTCATCTTCTTCCTGCGCTGACCGCGCGCGCCGACCATGCTCGAACTCCTCGCCAGTCCCGAAGCCTGGATCGCGTTCCTGACGCTGACCGCCCTCGAGCTCGTCCTCGGCATCGACAACGTCATCTTCATCTCGATCCTCGTCGACAAGCTGCCGCCGGCCCGGCGCGAGGTGGCGCGGCGCATCGGGCTGTTCCTCGCGATGTTCATGCGCATCGGGCTCTTGCTGCTGCTCTCCTGGCTGGTGGGGCTGACGGCGCCCCTGTTCACCGTCCTCGCGCACGAGATCTCCGGGCGCGACCTCATCCTGCTCGGCGGCGGCCTGTTCCTGCTGTGGAAGAGCACCGTGGAGATCCACCAGCTGATGGAGGGCGAGGAGGGCGAGGCGTCGGCGACGGTCCGGGCGACGTTCGGCGCGGTCATCCTGCAGATCATCGTCATCGACCTCGTGTTCTCGCTCGACTCGATCATCACGGCGGTCGGCATGGTCAACGAGATCCCGATCATGGTCGCCGCGGTCGTCGCGTCGGTGGCGCTGATGATGGCGTTCGCCGGCGCGATCGGCCGCTTCGTGTCGGCGCACCCGACGATCAAGATGCTCGCGCTGTCGTTCCTTTTCGTCGTCGGCATCGCGCTGGTCGCCGAAGGGTTCGACCAGTCGGTGCCGAAGGGCTACATCTACTTCGGGATGGCGTTCTCGGTGGTCGTCGAGATGCTGAACCTGCGCATGCGCAAGCGGGCGGGGCGGCCCGTGCACCTGCACGAGCCGTACGTCGGCAAGGCGAAGCGCAACGACGAGTGAGCGGCCGCGCGGTCGCAACGGTGGCAACCAACCCAGGGAGGCAGCGACCCATGTCGGCCAACACGACGTACCTCGCCCCGGGCGAAGGCGAGACGGTCTTCGCGGTCAGCTCGTCGCCGATCAAGTTCGGCGCCGGCGCGCTCGCCGAGCTCGGCGCCGAGGCCGTGGCGCTCGGCATGAAGCGCGCGGGCGTGTTCGTCGACCCGCACGTGCTGGCGAGCGCGCCGGGGCAGGCGGCGCTCGCGTCGCTGCGCGACGCGGGCGTGGCCTTCGAGGTCTACGACCACGCGCGCTGCGAGCCCAACAGCGACTCGTTCGAGGCGGCGGCGGCGTTCGCGCGCGACGGCGACTTCGACGGCTTCGTCTCGCTCGGCGGCGGCTCGGTGATGGACACGGCCAAGGCCGCCAACCTGCTCGCGACGTACCCGGACGAGCTCATCGCCTACGTCAACGCGCCGATCGGCCGCGCGAAGGCGATTCCCGGCAAGCTGAAGCCCCACATCGCGTGCCCCACGACCTGCGGCACCGGCAGCGAGACGACCGGCATCACGATCGTCGACCTGAAGTCGGTCGGGCTCAAGACCGGCATCGCGTCGCCGCTGCTGAAGCCCTCGCTCGCGCTCGTCGATCCGACGACCACGGAGTCGCTGCCCGGCGGCGTGGTCGCCGCGTGCGGCTTCGACGTCCTGACGCACGCCGTCGAGTCGTACACGGCGCGGCCCTACACCAGCCGGCCGCGCCCGGCGCACCCGTCGCAGCGGCCGCCCTACCAGGGGTCGACGCCGTACAACGACATCGGCAGCCTCGCGGCGATCCGCCTTGGCGGCAAGTACCTCGCGCGCGCCGTGCGCGACGCCGGCGACGTCGAGGCGCGCCACCAGCTGATGTTCGCGTCCACGCTGGCCGGGCTCGCCTTCGGCAGCGCCGGCGTGCACATCCCGCACGCGATGTCCTACTCGGTGGCCACGCTGAAGCACGTGTACCGCGCCCGCGGCTACGACGAGTGCGACCCGATGGTGCCGCACGGCATCGCCGTCGTCATCAACGCGCCGGCCGCGTTCCGCTTCACCGCGCCCGCCAACCCGGCGCGCCACCTCGAGGCCGCCGCCGCGCTCGGCGCCGACGTCGCGGGGGCGAAGCCGGAGGACGCCGGCGAGATCCTCGCCGGCGCCTTCATCGCGCTGATGCGCGAGACCGGGCTGCCTTCGGGCATCGCCGCGCTGGGCTACGGCGAGGCGGACGTCCCGGCGCTGGCCGCCGGCGCGTACGCGCAGCAGCGGCCGCTGGTGATGGCGCCGCGCAGCGTGTCGCAGCTGGACTTGGAAGGGCTCTACCGGGACGCGATGCGGTACTGGTGACGCCCGGCCCGTCTCCTGCCGGCGACCGCACCCGCCCGCGCGGTCAGCGATTACACTGCACGCCGCGCCGGACTTCGGCGCAACACCACACGGAGACCCGACCATGACCCGCTGCCTGACCGGGCTCGCCAGCGTACTGCTGTGCGCGCTCGCCGTGACCGCCGCTGCGCAGACGTCCGGCACGCTGCCGGAGTACGGCGACGAGTTCTACCGGCCGCGCTCCGGGCAGACGGGCAAGGACGTCGTCTGGGTCCCGACGCCGGACGCGCTCGTCGCCCGGATGCTGCAGGCCGCCAGCACGACGGACAAGGACGTCGTCTACGACCTCGGCGCCGGCGACGGCAAGATCCCGATCGCCGCGGCCCGGGACTTCAAGGCGCGCGCCGTCGGCATCGAGTACAACCCCGAGATGGCCGCGCTCGCCGTGCGCAACGCGCAGCGCGCCGGCGTCGCGGATCGCGTCACCATCGTCACCGGGGACATCTTCGAGAAGGACTTCTCCGAGGCCACGGTGGTCACGCTCTACCTCCTGCCCGAGCTGAACCTCAAGCTGCGTCCGCGCATCCTGCAGATGAAGCCGGGCACGCGCGTGGTGTCGCACCAGTTCAAGATGGGCGACTGGGAGCCCGACGAGTCGATCGTGGAGTCGTTCCGCGACGCGTACCTGTGGATCGTGCCCGCGAACGTGGCGGGGCGCTGGACGTTCAAGGAGGAGCGCGGCGACTGGACCGCGACCGCCGAAGTGACGCAGTCGCTGCAACGGATCGGCGGGACGGTGACGGTCGGCGATCGGCCGCAGCCGCTGCTGTCCCCGACGCTGTCGGGCGCGACCGTGTCGTTCTTCTTCGTCGACAAGGACGGCCAGTCGCGCTCGGTCCGCGGCACCGTCGCCGGCGACAAGTTCGACGGCTGGCTGAGGTTTCCCACGCACGAGACACGGGTGACCGGTCAGCGGGCGCCGGCGCCGGCCAGGTCCTGATCGGTCGCGGCCACCGCGGCAGGTGACGCCCCCTGAGGACGCTGCGCGCCCGTCCCCCGCGAGAGGGCGCGCGCCCCGGGACGGCCCGGCGGCGCTAGCGGATCAGCTCGTCGGCGCGCCGCAGCACCTGCGCGGGAATCGTCAGGCCGAGGGCCCTGGCGGTCGCGAGGTTGACGACCAGGTCGAACTTGGTCGGCTGCTCGACCGGCAGGTCGGCAGGCTTCGCCCCGCGCAGGATCCGGTCGACGTACACGGCGGCGCGCCGGGAGTTGGCGTTGAGGCTCGGTCCGTAGGACATGAGGCCTCCGGCGTCGACGTGCTCGCGGATGCCGAACAGCGAAGGCAGCCTGCTCTTCCGCACCAGTTCGGCCAGCCGTGCCCGGTGCTGCAGGAACAGCGACTCCGCGACGACGAAGACGCCGTCGGCGCGCGTGCGGGCAATCTCCGCGAACGTGCGGTCGAGATCCTGCGGCCCGCGCACCTCGAAGGTGACGAGCTGCAGTCCGAGCGACTCCGCCGCCGCGGCGAGGTTGCGCACGGCGACCGCCTGCGCGGGATTCGCCGGGTTCGTCAGCACCGCCACGCGGCGCAACGCCGGGACGGCCTCCCGGAACAGCTCGAGCCCCTTGGTGAACGTCGCGAGGCCGACATCGAAGGCGACGCCGGTGACATTGCCGCCGGGCTTGGCGAGGCTCGCGACGAGCCCGATCCTCTCCGGATCGCCGACATTGACGAACACGACGGGCACCATCGCGGTGGCCTCCTTCGCCGCGATGGCCGCGGGGGTGGGCTGCGCCACGATGACGTCGGCGTCGCCGCGCACCAGCTCGGCCGCGAGCAGGGGCAGCCGGTCGAAGCGGCCTTCGGCGAAGCGCCACTCGATGGCGACCGTCTTCCCGTCGATCCAGCCCAGCTCGCGCAGCCCTTCGACGAAGCTCGCTTGAAAGCCCGACGCGAGCGATCCGCTGCCGAGGTAGCCGATGCGCGGGAGCTTCGCCGCCGGCTGGGCGACGGCGGCCGTCGGCACGGCGGCGGCTGCCGCGACGCCGAGCGCCAGCAGCACGGCGCGTAGCGCCGCGACCGGCACGGAGGCGCCCCCGCGCCCGGTCACGGCGCGTCAGCCGCGGCCGACGAACGGCATCTTGGTCGCCATGATCGTCATGAACTGCACGTTGGCGTCGAGCGGCAGTCCCGCCATGTAGACGACGGCGGACGCGACGTGCGCGACGTCCATCAGCGGCTCGATGGCTATCTGGCCGTTCGCCTGCGGCACGCCGGTGGCCATCTTCGCGGCCATCTCGGTGGCCGCGTTGCCGATGTCGATCTGCCCGCACGCGATGTCGTACTTGCGCCCGTCGAGCGACGTCGACTTCGTGAGGCCGGTGATCGCGTGCTTGGTCGACGTGTACGGCGCGGAGTTCGGCCGCGGCGCGTGCGCCGAGATCGAGCCGTTGTTGATGATGCGCCCGCCGCGCGGCGACTGGTCCTTCATGATGCGGATCGCGTGCTGCGTGCACAGGAACACGCCGGTCAGGTTGATGTCGACGACGTTCTTCCACTGCTCGAACGTGAGCTCCTCCATGTTGACCGGGGGCGCGCCGACGCCGGCGTTGTTGAACAGCACGTCGAGCCGTCCCCACGTCGCCTTCACGCGGTCGAACAGCGCGGCGACCGACGCGGGGTCGGCGACGTTCGTCGGTACGGCGAGCGCGTTCGCGGCGAGCGCGCCGGTCCCGGCGATGGCGGACTCGAGCGGCTCGCGCCGCCGGCCGGCAAACGCGACGCGATAGCCGTTCGAGAGGAGGGCGATCGCCGCCGCCTTGCCGATGCCGGTGCCCGCACCGGTCACGATCGCCGACTTCACTGCGCTGGTCATGGTCCGTTCCTCGTGCGTGAGTGTGCGCGAGCATTGTGTCACGCCGTGCGCGTTGCCGGCGGCGCGCGCGGCGAGCAGGCGGGCGGCGGGCGACGCGCGGATTGCCGTCCGGCGCCACAGCGGCTATTATGACAATGGCATGAGGCGCCGCGAGTGGCGCCGGAAGGACGCGGTTCCCCACGGCAATGAGACGAACGTCCACCTGCACGATCTGCGGCCAGCCGGCCGCGCGCGGCGCGGCATTGTGCGCGCCGTGCCGCGCGGCGCTCAAGCGGGCGGGCCAGCGCACCGTGCAGGAGCTGCCGCATTACCGCCACCCGGTGCCGCGGGCCCGCGCGCGACGGCGCGAGCCGGTCGCCTCCACGGCGGACGGGGCCGCAACCGCGCCACGCGCATCGCGTCGCCGGTCCGGCGACACCGGGCGCCGGGTCGTGCTCGCCACGGCCGCCGTTGCGGCGCTGGCCGGTGTCGCCTACCTCGGCCAGGCGCAGTGGAGGCCGGGCGACGACGACGACTGCCCGGGGAGGCGCGCACGTTCCCGGCGCCGGCGAAGCCCGCGCCGCAGGCATTGCCGGCGTCGACCGCGCCGGCGCTCGCCGCGACGCCCGTCGTTGCGCCGGCGGCCGTGCGTGCGGCGCCCCGGCCGCGAGCGACGCCGCACGCGTGCCGCCGGCGTCCCGGCGCGCCGCGACGCCTTCGCCTACCACCCGCGACGCCGACCGCGACGACCGCGTATCCGTCCCTCGATGCGTTCGGGGCGATCGCCGAAGCGCCGCGTGTCCCGCCGCCGCCGCCGCAGGTGGCGGCCGCCCGTCCGCCGCCGCCGCCCGACCGCTGGCAGCGGATGCGCGACGCGCTCGCGCAGTGCGAACGCGAAGGCGGGTTCGAGGGCTTCCTGTGCGACCAGCGCACGCGGATCGACGCGTGCGAAGGCTACTGGGGACGCGTCCCCCAGTGCCCGGACATGCCGGAGAACCCGCGCTGACGCCTGCCGCGGCGCCGGCGGGTCGCCGCGCGCCATCGCGTAACATCGGGTCTTCCGCCTTTCGCGCGAGCACCCCGATGGCCGTCGGCCGTGGCAGAACCGCAGCGGCGCCGGACGGGCGCGCCGCCCGTTGAGCACCGACCCCGCGTGGCGTGACCCGGCGGCGGCGTCCGCGGCGCGGGCCGCGTTCCGGCGCGTCTTCCCGGGCGTGATGGTCGCGATGTACCTGGCCGCCGCCGACCAGACGGTGCTCGCGAGCGCGCTGCCGGCGATCGCCGCGGGGCTCGGCGGGGTGGCCGACCTGTCGTGGGTCGTCGTCGGCTACCTGCTCGCCGCGACGGTGGCGGCGCCGCTGTACGGCTACCTCGGCGACCGGTACGGCCGGCGGCGGATGCTGCTGGTCGCGCTCGCCGTGTTCACGGTCGCGTCCGCCGCGTGCGCCTTCGCGCCGAGCTTCCTCGCACTCGTGGTGGCCCGCACGCTGCAGGGCCTGGGCGGCGGCGGCCTGATGACGCTCGCGCAGTCGCTGATCGGCGAGCACGTCGCGCCGCGCGAACGGGGGCGCTTCGCCGGCTACTTCGCGATGGTGTTCGCGCTCGCCAGCACGACGGGGCCCGTGCTCGGCGCCTATCTGACCGAGCTCTTCGGGTGGCGCGCGATCTTCGCGGTCAACCTGCCGCTGGGACTCGTCGCCGCCGCGCTGGCGCTGTCCGTGCCGCACGTGCCGCTGCCGGTGCGCGCCGGGCCGCACCGGCTGGACGGCGTCGGGGCGCTGCTGTTCTGCGTGGCCACGGCGGCGTTCGTGTTCGCGCTCACGTCCGGGGGCCACCGGTATGCGTGGGCGTCGTGGCCGATGCTCGCGCTCTTCGCCGCGGCGGGCGCGGGCCTGGCGCTGCTGGTGGTGTGGGAGCGGCGGCACCCGGACCCGCTGCTGCCGCTGCGGCTGCTGCGGATTCCGACGATCGCGCGCTCCGACGCCGTCGTGTTCTGCTTCGGCGCCGCGCTGTTTCCGCTCGTCGTCTACCTGCCGCTCTACCTGCAGCTCGGCCGCGGGATCGGCATCGGTGCCTCCGGCGCGCTGCTGCTGCCGGTGACGCTCGCGCAGGTCGTGGCGGCGGCGGTGACGGGCAAGCTCGTGTCGCAGACCGGCCGCGTCGACGTGTTTCCGCTGGCAGGCCTTGCCACTGCGGCCGGCGCGATGGCGGTGCTGGCCGCCGGTGCCGCCGCGGCGCCCACGCCGGCCGTGCTCGCGCTCGCCGCGCTGGTCGGCGCGGGCCTCGGCATGGTGATGCCGCCCACGCAGGTCCGCGTGCAGGTCGCCGCCGGGCGCGACGCGCTTGGCGTGGCGACGGCGACGATCGCGCTGTCGCGCTCGATCGGCGGCGCCGTAGGCGTCGCGCTCGTCGGCGCCGTGCTGTTCGCGCAGCTCGACGCGGGCGACGGCGGCACGCTCATGCGGCGGGCGCTGGAGGGCGGCACCGCGTACGTCGCGCGGATGCCCGCGGACGCCCGCGCGCAGCTCGCCGCGCGCGTGGAGGAAATCTACCGGGTGGCGTTTCTCGTGATCGCCGCGCTCGCCGCGGCGGGGGCCGCCGTCGCGGCGTCGGTGCCGAAGTTCGCGTGGCGCGACGAGGCCGGCCGCCGCTAGGCCGCGACGCCGGTGTCAGGGCGTGCGGTAGCTGCCCGACACCTGGTTGACCGACGTGGCGACGGCGGGCCTCAGTTGCATCACGATGTCGTCCACCGACGCGGTCGTGGCGCCGGTCGTCGGCGAGATGTAGCCGACCGCGTAGCAGTTCTCGAACTCGGCGACGATCAGGTGCAGGCCGCGCTGCCGCAGCGCCGCCCGCTCGGGGGACTTCGTCGCGGACAGGTCGAACGGCGCCTGCGTGTCGCGGTAGACCACGACGTCGTTGCGGTCGACGATGACGTAGCAGGGCGCCGCGGCGACGCTGGTCGCGGCGCCGAGCGCCGCGATTGCCGCCGCCAGCCACAGGGTGCGTCTGCGCATGGAGACCTCCGTCGCGTCCCGCGCGGCGCGGACGTCCGCGCGCCCGGGCGCTGGCGCCATGGTAGCCCTATGCGGCGGTGGCCGCCAGCCGCGCGAGCCCGAAGCCCGCCGCTGCCGCCGCGGCGCTGACGGCCGCGCCCCACGCGACGTCGACCGCGGCGGCTGCGGTCGTCCAGCCGCGCAGGACGGCGAGGTTCGTGAGGTCGTACGTGCCGTACACGACGAGCCCGAACGCCGCGCCGGCGGCGAGGGCCGAGGCGACGCTTCCGCCGTCGAGCGCCGGCACGACGACGAAGCCCGTCACCCCCGCCGCGTACACCGCGTAGAGCAGCAGGGCGGCCCACCAGCGGGGCGGGCTGCGCAACAGCGTTCCCACCTGCGATTGGTAGAATCCCCGGGCGACGTATCCGAGCCACGCGAGGTCGAGCAGCGCGAACGCGACGAGCGTTCCGGTGTAGGCGAGAAGGAGGCGGGTCATGGCGGATGTACTGGCGACGAGTGGACCACGGTCGCGCATTGTGCGCGCGCTGGCGGCAGTTTGCGCTGCGGTGACCACGACGGCGGCGGCCGGCGCGCCCGTCTACTACGACGTCGCCGCCGGCGCGCATCCGCACGACGTGGCCGCGGCACCGGAGCCGGGCGGCCCCGTCTACTACACGGCCCAGCGCACGGGCAGGCTCGGCATCGTCGATCCGAAGTCGCGCAAGGTCGAGGAGGTCGACCTGGGGCCGCGCTCGTCGCCGCACGGCGTGATCGTCGGGCCGGACGGCGCGCCGTGGATCACCGACAGCGGCCAGAACGCGATCGTGCGCGTCGACCCGAAGACGCGCGCGGTAAGGCGGTGGCCGTTGCCGGAAGGCAGCGGCTACGCGAACCTCAACACGGCCACGTTCGACCGGAAGGGGCGCATCTGGTTTACCGGGCAGTCCGGTGTCTACGGGCGCGTCGACCCCGCGACCAACGACGTCAAGGTGTGGCCGGCGCCGCGCGGCCGCGGACCCTACGGCATCGCGACGACGCCGGCAGGCGACGTCTGGTACGCGTCGCTCGCCGGCAACCACATCGCGCGCATCGACGTCGAAACCGGGGCCGCGACGGTCGTGGAGCCGCCCACGCCCGACCAGGGCGCGCGCCGCGTGTGGTCGGATTCGCGCGGGCGCCTGTGGGTCAGCTACTGGAACACCGGTCACGTCGGCATGTACGACCCCGCCGCGCGCACATGGCGCGAGTGGAAGCTGCCGGGCAGCGCGCACGCGTACTCGGTCTGGGTCGACCCCGCCGACGGCGTGTGGCTGACGGACTGGAGCACCAACGCGATCGTCCGCTTCGATCCCGCCACCGAGCGCTTCGCGAGCTTCCCTTCGAACCGCGAGCGAGCGAACGTGCGGCAGATGCTCGGCCGCGCCGGCGAGGCGTGGGGCGCGGAGTCCGGCACCGACCGGCTGGTGATGGTGCCGGCACCGTGACGGGCACGACGAACGCGCGCAGGCAAGGGAGCGGCATGGCACGACGGGGAACGTGGCTGGGCGCGGCGCTGGCGGTGGCGACGGTGGTGGCGCTGCCCGCGGCCGCGCAGTCGGGCGGCGGCGGCGGCCGGCCGGGCGGGATGGGGG
>JBGAMF010000101.1:0-14210 GCA_044223185.1 Casimicrobiaceae bacterium
GACGGCGCCCGCGACCGGCGCCGCCCCGGGGGCCGTGTCGGCCACAGCGGGCGGCACGGCGCCGTCGCGCTCGATGTCGGCGGTCACGAGCGGCGTCCCGCGCGCGCCGTACTGCGGCCGGCGGTCCCCCGCCGGCGGCACGTCGAGCTGCGGCAGGGGCTTGGCCGGTTCCACCTTGTCGGCGAGGCCGCGCATCTGCGCGCGCGCCAGGTCGGGCGGCAGGGGATCGGCCTTCGCGGCGTCGTCGGAAAGGTACGTGAGGCGCTGGCGGCCGACGTCGATCTGGTCGTGGTCGACGAGGAAGTGCTTGGCGATCGCGCGGCCGTTGACCAGCGTGCCGTTGGTGCTGCCGAGGTCCTCGAGGAACGAGTCGGCGAGGATCGTCGTCACCGCCGCGTGCTCGCCGGACACGGCCGGGTACGGCAGGCAGACGTCGTTGTCCGCGCGGCGGCCGATCGTGACGCGCTCCTTGGCGAGCGGGATGTCCATCGTCGTCCCGTCGGCGAGGTAGAGGACGAGCTTGCCCAACGTTCGACTCCCCATGTGCCCGGCCGCGCGGCCTCGCGCGACCCGGCGGTGCACTCCGTCACGGCCATCCCCGCGAAGGCGGGGACCCGGCGAATTCCGCCGCACGCCGCCGGGCCCGCGCCTTCGCGGCGACGACGCCGGTTCGAACCGGGAAACCGCGGTGCGGGCGCCGGCCGCCCCGGTCCGCGGTGTCCACCACTGCCTCGCGCCGTTTTCGCTCCCGGGTCCGCTTCCCTATGCCTTCTTCTTGGCGAGCCAGCGCTGCGCCCAGCCGGTCGTCGGCAGGAACTCCGGCGGCACCCGCACCAGGATCACCGAGATGTTGTCGCGGCCGCCGTTCTGGTTGGCGAGGTCGATCAGTTCCGCCGCGGCGAGCGCCAGGTCGCTGCGCTTCTCGTCGACCACCGAGTGGATCACCTCCGGGTCGACCATGTCGGTGAGCCCGTCCGAGCACAGCAGGTAGATGTCGTTGGCCTCGATCCGGTACTCGGCGATGTCGGTCGGGACGATGGCCTCGATGCCCAGCGCGCGGGTGACGAGGTTCTTGTTGAGCGAGTACCGCGCCTGCTCGGGCGTCAGCACGCCGCTGTCGATCTGCTCCTGCAGCAGCGAGTGGTCGCGGGTCAGCTGCTCGAACTTCTCGCCGCGCAGCCGGTAGCAGCGCGAGTCGCCGATGTGGCCGATGGACACGCGGTTGCCGCAGAACACCGCGGCGACGATCGTCGTGCCCATGCCGGCGCACTCGGGCCGTGCCTGCGCCGCCTCGTAGATGCCCTTGTTGGCCGCCGCGATCTGCTGCTGGAGCAGCAGGGCGCCGTGGGTCAGGCCGCTGCCGATGTCGATCTTGGAGAGCTCGCGGCCGGACTGGAGCTCCGGCATCATGCCGTTGGACACGACGTTGACCGCGATGCCGCTCGCGACCTCGCCGGCGTTGTAGCCGCCCATGCCGTCGGCGAGGATCGCGATGCCCGCCTCGCCGTCGACGAACACGCTGTCCTCGTTGTGCGAGCGGACCATTCCCGGGTGGGACAGGCTCGCGGCGTCGAGGGCGGTGGTCTCGCTCATGCGGCGGCGGGTCGGGGGAGGCAGTGAGGCTGCGGGTGTGGCCGCGGGGGACGGCGCCGGGTCAGAGCACGGAGGCCAGGAGCTTGCCCATCTCCGCCGGGTTGCGCGTCACCCTGATGCCGGACGCCTCCATCACTTCGAGCTTTTCCTGCGCGGTGCCCTTCCCGCCCGAGATGATCGCGCCGGCGTGCCCCATCCGCTTGCCCGGCGGCGCCGTCACGCCGGCGATGAAGCCGACCACCGGCTTCTTCATGTGGTCCTTCGCCCACAGCGCCGCCGCTTCCTCGTCGCCGCCGCCGATCTCGCCGATCATCACGACCGCGTCGGTGTCCGGGTCGTCGTTGAAGAGCTTCAGGATATCGATGTGCTTGAGACCGTTGACCGGGTCGCCGCCGATGCCCACCGCCGTCGACTGTCCGAGCCCGAGCTCCGTCAGCTGGCCGACCGCCTCGTACGTCAGCGTGCCCGAGCGCGACATGACGCCGATGCGGCCCTTCTTGTGGATGTGGCCCGGCATGATGCCGATCTTGATCTCCTCCGGCGTGATCACGCCGGGGCAGTTGGGCCCGAGCAGCAGCGTCTTCTTCCCGCGCATCCGGTGGCGGGTCGCGATCATGTCGCGCACCGGGATGCCCTCGGTGATGCAGACGACGAGGTCGAGCCCGGCGTCGACCGCCTCGTCGATCGCGGCCGCCGCGAACGGCGGCGGCACGTAGATCACCGACACCGTCGCGCCGGTCGCCTCCTTCGCGTCGCGCACCGTCGCGAAGATCGGGATGCCCTCGAAGTCCTCGCCGGCCTTCTTCGGGTTGACGCCGGCGACGAAGCAGTTGCGGCCGTTCGCGTAGTCGCGGCACATCCGCGTGTGGAACTGGCCGGTCTTGCCGGTGATCCCCTGCGTGATCACCTTCGTGTTCTTGTTGATCAGGATCGACATGTGCTTCCCCAGAAAATCTCACAAGGAGGCGCAGAGGCGCCTGGAAAGGGCGGGCGCGAACCTACTCTGCGTCTCTGCGTCTCACTGTGCAACGGCCTTCCCGCCCGCCGCGGCGACCACCTTCTCGGCCGCCTCCGCCATGTTGTTCGCCGTGATGATCGGCAGCCCCGACTCGGCGAGGATCTTCCGGCCGATGTCCTCGTTGGTGCCCTTCATCCGGACGACCAGCGGCACCGCGAGGCCGACCGCCTTCGACGCGGCGACGACGCCCTCGGCGATCGTGTCGCACTTCATGATGCCGCCGAAGATGTTGACGAGGATCGCCTTCAGGTTCGGGTTGCGCAGCATGATCTTGAACGCCTCGGTCACCTTCTCGGCCGTGGCGCCGCCGCCGACGTCGAGGAAGTTCGCGGGCTCGCCGCCGTAGAGCTTGATCGTGTCCATCGTCGCCATCGCGAGCCCGGCGCCGTTGACGAGGCAGCCGATGTTGCCGTCGAGCGAGATGTAGGAGAGGTCGTACTTCGACGCCTCGATCTCGGCCGGGTCCTCCTCGTCCAGGTCGCGCATCTCGAGGATCTCGGGATGGCGGAAGAGCGCGTTGGAGTCGAAGTTGAGCTTGGCGTCGAGCGCGATGACGCGGCCGTCGCCGGTGATCACCAGCGGGTTGATCTCGGCCAGCGACGCGTCGGTCTCGACGAACGTCCGGTAGAGCCCCTGCAGCATCGCCCGCGCCTGCCCCACGCTGCCCTCGGGCACGCCGATCCTGCGCGCGACGTCGTCGGCCTCGGCGTCGGTGAGGCCATGGTCCGGGTCGACGAACACCTTGTGGATCTTCTCTGGCGTGGTCGCGGCGACGTGCTCGATGTCCATGCCGCCCTCGGAGCTCGCCATCAGCGCGACGCGCTGCGTGCCGCGGTCGACGACCATGCCGACGTAGAGCTCCTTCCTGATGTCGGCACCCTCCTCGATCAGCAGCCGCCGCACCTTCTGGCCGCCGGGGCCGGTCTGGTGCGTGACGAGCTGCATGCCGAGGATCTCGGCGGCGCGCTGCTTCACTTCGTCGAGCGATTTCGCGACCTTGACGCCGCCGCCCTTGCCGCGGCCGCCGGCGTGGATCTGCGCCTTCACCACCCAGACCGGGCCGCCGAGCGACTGCGCCGCGCGCACGGCCTCGTCGACCGTGAACGCGGGGATGCCGCGCGGCACCGGCATGCCGTACTTGCGGAACAGTTCCTTGCCCTGGTATTCGTGGATCTTCACGTTGGCTCCATGTCGCGTTCGATCAATTCTAATGGCCCGGATGCGGCCGCGGCACCTGTCCGCACGCCGGGCCCGGCGCCCCGCTTCGTGCGGAAGCCGCCAGCCGGAGCATCCGGACGATCATCGCCTGGTCACCGCTTGATGACGAGGCCCTGGCCGGTCGGAAGCGGAATGACCCGGTACCGCCTGGCCTCGAACCACGGGTCTTCCGCGAGTTTCTGTCGCCGGTAGGCGCCGGACCACTCGTAGTCGTCGAGGATCACGATTCCGCCCGGTACGACCCGGTCGAACAGCACTTCGAGCGCCGCGATCTCCGCCGGCGCCTCGTTGAGGTCGATGTGGAGGTAGGCGATCGACTTCGGCGACTGCCCGGCGAACACGTCCGGAATCGCACCCTTGAAGATCCGGACCTGCGGGTAGGCGCGGAACTTCTCGCGCACGCGGGCTTCGAGCCCGGGACCGTGCTCGGGCATCGAGTGATGCAGCATCGAGGCGTCGTGCTCGAACAGGTCGTAGATCCAGAAGTCCTTGTCGAACCCCGGACCGCCCAGGTAGTCGACGACCGTCTTCACGCCAACCCCGGTGTAGGCGCCGCACTCGACGAAGTCCCCGTCGAGCTGCACGCAATGGTAGCCGGCGCACGCGAGGATGTACCTTCGCCACACGATCGCCCGGTCCGAATCGCTCTCGGCGTTCTCCTGCCACGAGTGCACGAATGCCTCGTCGTCGAGCATCGAGTTGTTGCGAAGCCACGAGAAGAAGTTGTCCGCGAAGTGAATCCCCGGATCGACGTCGTCGGCCACGGCACGAAAGTGCCCGGCCACGGCTTCCGGATTCCGCGCTCCCCAGAACACCGGAAGGAAGAACTGGCGCACGCGATCGACCGGCGGCGTTCCCAGTTTGGGCAGGTGGGGCGTCTTGCGCGACCGCGGACGGAAAAGCGACATCGCCCGTTCTCCGGTCACGCCGCGCCGGAGCGCGTGGCGCGGGCCGGCGCGCACGCCCGCCCGCCGCGGACGCGCACGCCGGTCGGCCGCGTCGAGCCGCGGCCCGTGCCATCGAAGCGGCGCGCTTCGCCGGCGAACGGCGCGGCCTTCCCGCGATCGCCGACGGCCGTGGCCAGGATGCCGCGCAGGCGCACGTGCGAGACCGTGGACGTGGACTGGGGAGTGGTCACGGCGGGGATCGGGCGGCGGGCGGCGCGGCGGCGAAGGTGGCCGGGCGGTGTACGCCGGCGACTGGCTAGAATGACGAAACCGCCCGATTTTACGCGGTACCGCGCCGGCACCGCAAACGGAGGAGAATCATGTCGCTCGTACTTGCGCTGGACCAGGGCACGACCAGTTCGCGCGCGATCCTGTTCGACCGCGACGGCGCGCCGCGGGCGTCCGCCCAGCAGGAGTTCCGGCAGATCTTCCCGAAGCCGGGCTGGGTCGAGCACGACCCGACCGAGATCTGGGCGACCCAGTCGGGCGTCCTGCACGAGGCGCTCGCCAAGGCCGGCGCGGGGCCGCGCGACGTCGCGGCCGTCGGCATCACCAACCAGCGCGAGACGACCGTCCTGTGGGAGCGCGCGACCGGGCGCCCGGTCCACAACGCGATCGTCTGGCAGGACCGGCGCACGGCGCCCATGTGCGACGAGCTGCGCGCCGCGGGACTGGCGCCGCTGTTCGCGCAGAAGACCGGGCTCGTGCTCGACGCGTACTTTTCCGGCACGAAGCTGCGCTGGCTGCTCGACCACGTCGACGGCGCCCGCGCGCGCGCCGCCCGCGGCGAGCTCGCGTTCGGCACGATCGACGCGTGGCTCGTCTGGAACCTGACCGGCGGGCGCGTCCACTGCACGGATGCGTCGAACGCGAGCCGCACGCTGCTCTACGACATCCGCGCCGGCGACTGGGACGACGAGCTGCTGCGCATCCTCGACGTGCCGCGCGAGGTGCTGCCGGCGGTCGTGCCGTCGGCCGGCGTCTGCGGCGACGCGGCGATCGGCGGCGTTCGTGTGCCGATCGCGGGCATCGCCGGCGACCAGCAGGCGGCGCTGTTCGGGCAGGCCTGCACGTCGCCTGGCCTCGCCAAGAACACGTACGGCACCGGCTGCTTCCTGCTGCTCAATACGGGCGCGCATGCCGTCGCGTCGCGCAACAACCTGCTGACGACGGTCGCGTGGCGGCGGCCCGCCGGTCTCGACTACGCGCTCGAGGGCAGCGTGTTCATCGGCGGCGCCGTCGTGCAGTGGCTGCGCGACGGGTTGCGCATCATCGATCGCGCGCCTGAGGTGGAGGCGCTCGCGGCGTCCGTGCCCGACAACGGCGGCGTCTACCTCGTCCCGGCGTTCGCCGGCCTCGGAGCCCCGCACTGGGACGCGTACGCGCGCGGGACGATCACCGGCCTCACCCGGGGCGCCACGCGCGGGCACATTGCGCGCGCCGCGCTCGAGTCGATCGCGTTCCAGAGCGCCGACGTGCTCGCCGCGATGGAGAAGGACGCCGGCATCACGCTCTCCGAGCTGCGCGTCGACGGCGGCGCCGCGGCCAACGACCTGCTGCTGCAGTTCCAGGCGGACATCCTCGGCGTGCCCGTCGTGCGGCCGCAGGTCCTCGAGACGACGGCGCTCGGTGCCGCGTACCTCGCCGGGCTCGCCGTCGGGTACTGGCAGAGCGACGCCGACGTCGCCGCCAACTGGCGGGTCGACCGCCGCTTCGAGCCGGCGATGCCCGCGGCCCGCGCGGCCGAGCTGCGCGCGGCGTGGGACCGCGCCGTCGGGCGGTCCAAGGGCTGGGCCTGACCCTTCGTGCCGGACCGTGAAACCGAGCCAGGCTCGGTTTTCGCGGCCCGACTCGCGGACTGCTGAAGCCGAGGCTGGCTCGGAGGCTTCCGGGCTTCGACGCGGCCGTACCGGACGCCGACCTTGCGCGGCGCTTGCGGCCGGCGCGAAACGTGCATATACTCGCATTTCCGTGCATATGCACTTATCACGCCGACCGATGCCCGCCGCCGCCGCCCGCTCCGCCGCTCCGCCCTGCGTCTGCGGCCGGCTGCGCCGCGCCGCGCGGGCGCTCACCCAGCTCTACGACGACCTGATGGCGCCGTCGGGCCTGCGCGTCACGCAGTTCTCGCTGCTGCGCACGCTCGCCGCGCGCGGGCCGCAGCGGATGTCCGGACTGGCCGCGGCCGCGCTGCTCGACCGGACGGCGCTGTCGCGCACGCTGGAGCCGCTGGCCGAAGCGGGCCTCGTCCGCATCGCCGCCGGCCGCGACGCGCGCACGCGCGAGGTGTCGCTGACCCGCGCCGGCACGGCAGCGCTCGCGCGCGCGACGCCGCACTGGGAGCGCGCCCAGGCATCCGTCGCGCGCCGGCTCGGCACGCAGAAGAGCGATGCGCTGATCGGCCTCCTGCGCGAGGTCGAGGCGCTGCACCCGGCCCCGGGCGCGCACGCCGAGTGAGCCTTCGCCCACCCACCACCGGATCCGCGATGGCCCACCGCTCCGCCGACTGGCGCACTCCCACCGCCGTACTCTTCGCCGGCGGCCTGATCCTCACGCTGGCGATGGGCATCCGGCACGGCTTCGGGCTCTTCCTGCAGCCCATCTCGGCGGACCTGGGCTGGGGCCGCGAGACGTTCGCGCTCGCGATGGCCGTGCAGAACCTCGTCTGGGGCGCCACGCAGCCATTTGCCGGGATGGTCGCCGACCGCTTCGGCTCGGCGCGCGTCATGGTGGGTGGCGCGCTGCTCTACGCCGCGGGCCTCGCGCTGATGGCCAACGTCACCGCGCCCTGGCTGTTCGTGCTGACCGCCGGCGTGCTGATCGGCGCCGGCCTGTCCGGCGTCACGTTCAGCGTGGTCTCGGGCGTGCTCGGCCGCCGGTTCCCGCCGGAGAAGCGGAGCATGGCGCTCGGCATCTCGGCGGCCGCCGGGTCGTTCGGCCAGTTCGCGATGCTGCCGGCCACGCAGTGGCTGCTGGCGACCGTCGGCTGGCACGGCGCGCTGCTGACGCTGGCGGCCGCAGGCCTGCTGATCGTCCCGCTGGCCGCTGCGATGGTCGAGCGGCGCGAGGCGCACGCGCACGCGTTCGCGCAGTCGGCGGGGCAGGCCGTGACCGAGGCGTTCGCGCACCGCGGCTACGTGCTGCTGACGCTCGGGTTCTTCGTCTGCGGCTTCCAGGTCGTGTTCGTCGGCGTCCACCTGCCCGCGTACCTCGCGGACCGCGGCATGGCGCCGCACGTCGCGGTGACGGCGCTGATGCTGGTCGGCCTCTTCAACATCGTCGGCACGTACACGACGGGCTGGCTCGGCAGCCGCGTGCCGAAGCGGCTCATCCTGTCCTGCATCTACTTCGGGCGCACGGTCGTGTTCGCGCTGTTCTTCTGGCTGCCGCTGTCCGAGCTCACCGTCTACGCGTTCGCGGTCGCGCTGGGACTGCTGTGGCTCTCCACGGTGCCGCCGACCAACGCGATGGTCGCGCAGATCTTCGGCGTGCGCTACCTCGCGATGCTGTCGGGCTTCACGTTCCTGTCGCACCAGGTCGGCAGCTTCCTGGGCGCGTGGCTGGGCGGCAAGCTGTTCGACGCGACCGGCAGCTACGACGTCGTCTGGTACCTCGCGATGGCGCTCGGCGTCGTCGCCGGCCTGCTCAACCTCCCCATCGACGAGCGGGCGATCAAGCGGCCCGCGCCGCAGGCGGCCTGACCGCGCCGGGCGCCGCCAAGCTGCGCTACCATCCGTGCTGCAGCTTCCGACCGGGGCGGCACGGCGTCGCCCCCCCGGCATCACGACAATCGTCTGGAGGATGGGCACCATGGCAAACGACACGCACCGCGTCGCACTGGTCACCGGCGGCATGGGGGGGCTGGGCGAGGCGATCTGCATCAAGCTCGCCGCGCTCGGCTACACGGTGGTCACCACCTACTCGCCCGGCAACACCAAGGCCGCCGAGTGGCTGGCCGCGATGAAGGCGCAGGGACTCACCTTCCACGCGTATCCGTGCGACGTCGCCGACTGGGAGTCGGCGGCCGCGTGCGTCAAGAAGGTCGTCGCGGAGGTCGGGCCGGTCGAGGTGCTCGTCAACAACGCCGGCATCACGCGCGACATGACGTTCAAGAAGATGGACAAGGCGAACTGGGACGCCGTGATGAAGACCAACCTCGACTCGTGCTTCAACATGACGAAGCAGGTCTGCGACACGATGGCCGACCGCGGCTGGGGCCGCATCATCAACATCTCGTCGGTGAACGGCCAGAAAGGCGCGTTCGGCCAGACCAACTACTCGGCGGCCAAGGCCGGCATGCACGGCTTCACCAAGGCGCTGGCGCTCGAGTACGCGCGCAAGGGCGTCACCGTCAACACGATCTCCCCTGGTTACATCGGCACCAAGATGGTGATGGCCATCCCGAAGGAAGTCCTCGACAGCAAGATCATCCCGCAGATACCGATGGGGCGGCTGGGCAAGCCCGAGGAAGTGGCGGGGCTCGTCGCCTACCTGTCGAGCCAGGAGGCGGCGTTCGTCACCGGCGCCAACATCGCGATCAACGGCGGCCAGCACATGTTCTGACGGCGCGGGCCCAGGCGGGTCCGCAACGACCCGGCGCGCGTCGCCACGCGGCGGTGCACGCCGGGTTTCTTTTTTTGGCTCACAGGAGTGCCCATGGACGACGCCACGGCCTTCGAGCCCCGACGACACCGGCTCTGCGCGGGCGCGCTGCTCGCGCTGACCGCATTGGCGGTCCCGGCGGCCGCACAGCAACCGACGCTCGCGCAGGCGGCGGCGATCCGCCAGTCGTGCCGCGCCGACTTCGAGGCGCTGTGCGCCGGCGTGTCGCCGGGCGGCGGTGCCGCGCTCGCGTGCCTGCGCCAGAACGCGCCGAGCCTCGCGCCCGGCTGCCGCGAGGCGCTGCGCGCGGCCAGCGGCGGTGCGGCCGCGGTGCCGGCGGCGGCCACCCCGGCCGCGGACACGTGGCCGCACACCATCTCCGGGCCGAACGGAACCGCGACCGTCTACCAGCCGCAGGTGGTCTCGTGGCCGGACCAGCGGACGCTCAACACGCGCATCGCGCTCGGCGTCACGCCCACCGGGGCCGCACAACCCGTGCTCGGCGTGATCGAAGTCGCGTTCGCGACGCAGGTCGACCGCGCCGAGCGTGTCGTCGACCTCACCGACGCGCGGCTCCTGTCGTCGCGCTTCCCGTCGGTCGACGCGGCGCAGGCCGGCGAGTTCGAGCAGCGCATCCGCGCGGCGCTTGCCGCCATGGGCGTCAAGCGCGTGCCGCTCGCGACCGTCACGCTGAGCCTCGCCCGGAACGCGGACAAGCCGCCGGCGGTCGCGCTCGACCACACGCCGCCGCGCATCTACGTCGCCGCACGACCGGCGAGCCTCGTCGTGTTCGACGGCGAGCCCATCCTGGTGCCGGTCCGCGGGACCACGCTCGCGACCGCGGTCAACACCAACTGGGACGTCTTCGTCGAGGCCGGCACGAAGACCTGGTACCTGCTCGTCAACGGCGGGTGGATGGCGGCACCGGACGCAAAGGGCCCGTGGCGGCCGGCGGGCCGGCTGCCGCCGGCATTCGCCACGCTGCCCGACGACGCCGACTTCGCCGCCGTGAAGCGCCAGGTGCCGGGGCGGCCGCTCGCGCCGCAGGACGCGCCGACCGTGTTCGTGTCGACGACGCCCGCCGCGATCATCGTCACCGTCGGCCCGCCGCAGTTCGTCGCGGTCCCCGGCACGAGCCTGCAGTACGTCGCCAACACCGACGCGGCGCTCTTCCGCGACACCGGCGGCGGCCGCTACTACTACCTGGTGTCGGGACGCTGGTTCGCCGCACCGGGCCTGGACGGCCCGTGGACGTTCGCGACGGCGAGCCTGCCGCCGGACTTCGCGCGCATCCCGGCGGGCGGCCCGCGCGGTTTCGTGCGCGTGTCCGTGCCGGGCACGCCCGAGGCGCAGGAGGCGCTGCTCGAGGCGCAGATCCCGCAGCAGGCCACGCTGTCGCGCGCGGAGGCGAAGCTCGACGTCGTCTACGCGGGGCCGCCGCAGTTCGCGCCGATCCCCGGCACGCCGCTGAGCTACGCGGTCAACACGTCGTTCAGCGTGGTCCGGACGGACGAGGGCTACTGGTCGTGCTACCGCGGCGCGTGGTTCGCCGCGGCCGCGCCCACCGGGCCGTGGACGCTCGCGCCTTCCGTGCCCGCGGTGATCTACACGATCCCGCCCTCCTCGCCGCTGTACCCGTGCACGTACGTGCGCGTCTACGCGGCTTCCCCCGACACCGTCACCTACGGCTACACGTCCGGCTACACGATGAGCTACGTCAGCGCGGGCGTCGTCGTCTACGGCACCGGCTACTACTACCCGCCGTACGTGTACCCGGCGCCGGTGCCGGTCTACTACCCGTACCCGTATTCGTACGCCGGCGCGACCTACTACAACCCGGCCACCGGCGCATGGGCGCAGGGCGGCGCGATCTACGGACCGTACGGCGGCGTCGCGAAGGGCGGCACCGCGTACAACCCGCAGACGGGCGCGTGGGCGCAGGGCGGCGCCATCTACGGACCGAACGGCGGCGCCGGCGCTTTCTCCGCGTACAACCCGTCGACCGGCAGCTACGCGCATGGCAGCGCGGCGTGGGGGCCGGACGGCGCCGCGGGGCAGGCCAGCTGGTACAACGCCAACACCGGCCGCTCCGGCTCGACGCAGCAGAACAGCAACGCGTACGGCCGCTGGGGCTCGACGACGGTCTCGGGGCCGAACCAGACCGTGCACACGCAGAGCCAGAGCAACGCGCAGGGCTCGGCGGGGTCGTTCACGTCGTCGAGCGGCGCCAAGGGCGCGGGCGTGTCCGGCGCCGGCGGCAACAGCGCCGGCGCGGTCAAGACGTCCGGCGGCGACGTCTACGCGGGTGCGGACGGCAACGTCTACAAGAAGACCGACAGCGGCTGGCAGAAGTACGACAACGGCTCGTGGAACCAGGTGCAGTCGCCGTCGACGCAGCGCAGTGCGCAGCAAGGGCAGGCCGCGGCCGCGCCGCGCGAAGCGCCGGCGGAGACGCCGCAGCGCGCCACGGCGCGACCGGCGTCCGGGACCGGCGCGCCCTCGGCCACCCAGCGCCCGGACGGCAGCGCGGGCGAGGCCGGCGGCGCAAGGTTCGAGGGCATGGGACAGCTCGACCAGGACCACGGCGCACGCAGGTTGCCGAGGGCATGGGACAGCTCGATCGATGGGTGCGTCGCGGCAACAGCAGTTCGAGTCGATGCGCGGCGGCGGTGCCGGGCGCGGCGCCGGGTTCTCCGGCCGCGGCGGCGGCGGCTTCCGCCGGTGAAGGAGCCACGATGATGAGAACGCCGACACGTCGAGCCGCCGCTGCCGTGATGGCGGCGGCGCTGCTTGCGTCGGGCCTGGCCGAGGCGCAGTGGGTGATGCTCGCGCGGCGCGCCGTCGGGCGCGTCGAGCAGATGTCGCAGCAGTCGCCGGGCAGCGGCGGCGCGAGCTACGACACGGCGGCGGTCATGCTCGAGGCGCCGGCCGACCGCGTCTACGCGGCGGTGCTGCGGGGTGTGGGCAACGCGCAGGGCATCCGCATCACGCGCGAGGACGCGAGCCGGCGCCTGGTCGAGTTCACCAACGGCGCGCAGATCGCGGGCATCGTCGTCAATCCCCTGGGCGACGCGCTCACCCACATGATGATCACGTCGGCGCACACCGGCAGCCAGCCGGACGCGGCCGCGCTGGTGCTCAACGCGGTGCTGCGCGTGTGCAGGGACATGAACGTCGAATGCAGCCAGGGCCCGCGCTAGCGGGCGAGCCGCGGCGGGAGCGCGCGGGCGGCACCGTCCGGCCTTCGCCGAGGACCGGGCGCCCAACTGCCCGCCGCGGCGCCCCGTTTTCGACGAAACACTCTAATCCGCGCGCGCAAAAAAGAACCCCGCGATTCGCATCGCGGGGCTCGAGGCTGTATCAATCAGGAGGAGGTATTGATACAGAAGGAGACTACACCACCAATCTTGTGACTGCCGCCGGCATTTCAAGTTCCCGGCGCCGGCATTTTTTTCGCGAAGGGCCCGCGGGGAGATGCGCGGGCCTTCGCGGGCTCACTGGAGTACCTTCGCGCTGCGCGCTCCGGTATTCGCCCTCGGGGCGGCCCTTCGGGCTCATGCGGCCCCTTACGCAGCCTTGCGACCCTTGGCGGCCTTCGAGGCGGTCGCCGCGGCGGCGCGGACGTTCGCGTCGGCGAGGTTCACGACCTGCTTGCTGGCCTTCTGGAACTGGTCGAACGCGGCGGTCGTCGCGGCGATCGTCGACTTGAACGCGTTGACGGCGACGTCCGAGCCGGCCGGCGCCGACTTGCTCGCGCGGTCGACCCACGCGGCCATGCCCTTCGTGTAGCTGCCGAACGCTTCCTCGGCGAGCGCCGAGTAGCCGGCCTGCGCTTCGGTCGCCAGTTCGTACAGGTGACGCGAGTAGCCGACGGCCGACTGCACTTGCGCCTCGGCGAGCTTCGTGCGCAGCGCCATCAGGTCCTGCACGTCCTTGACGGCGGCGACGGCTTGCGCGCTTTCGACGGACTGCGCCAGCGCGGCCTTGGCGGCGCCCAGGTTGAACTTGACGAGCTTCTCGGCGTTCTCGAACGACAGCGCCGCGAACTTCGTGGCTTGCGCGACGTTGGCCTTGCTCATTTCCGCGAACTGCTCGGTCGGGTTGTACATGGTCGTTTCCTTTGCGGTGAATGTCGGTTGGACGGGTTGCGACGGTTCGATCCAGGCTGCGACGGCTGCACCTTCTCGGGACCCGGGAGCCCCGGCCTGCGGGTGCACGAGCGGTCCGGATCGTTGCTTCGGAAGACCGCCCGCGATGCGCGCCCGGCGCTTGGCCGCCGCCGGTTGCTGCACCGCACAAATCTCATTGTAGGGACGGATTCCGGCCGAGTCAAGGATTTTTTGTGCGACGCACAAGAGACCCGCCAGCCAGCTGGTCGAAAGTCAAACGCCCGATAAATCAGCGGGTTATAATGGAACGATCCCCCGCAGGAGCCCGTTTCATGAGCGACCCCGTCCGCATGATCAAGAAGTACCCGAACCGTCGGCTCTACGACACGGCCAACAGCGGCTACATCACGCTGGCCGACGTCAAGCAGATGGTGCTCGAGAACATCGACTTCCAGGTCGTCGACGCGAAGTCCGGCGAGGACCTCACGCGCGCGATCCTGCTGCAGATCATCCTGGACGAGGAAGGCGGCGGCGTGCCGATGTTCAGCTCCGAGATGCTGGCGCAGATGATCCGCTTCTACGGCAGCGCGCAGCAGACGATCATGGGCCAGTACATGGAGCAGAACGTCAAGGCGTTCCTCGCGATCCAGAAGAAGCTGCAGGACCAGGCCAAGCAGGTCTACGGCGACAAGATGATGCTCACCCCCGACCTGTGGAAGCAGT
>JBGAMF010000102.1:0-14287 GCA_044223185.1 Casimicrobiaceae bacterium
CGGGTCGCGCGACGGCGACGACGGTGCCGTCGCGCGCCGTCGCGAAGAAATTGGCCTTCAGCTCGACGGTGGTGAAGTTCTCGGCGCCGTGCGGGAGGTGCGCGATGCAGCCGAACCCGCACGCGGTGTCGGCCAATGCCACGATGGTGGCCGCGTGCAGGAACCCGTTGGGCGCGAGGAGTTCCGGCCGGACGTCGATCTCGGCGGTCAGCCGGCCTTCGACGATCTCCATCACGCGAAAGCCGACGAGGCCCGGCAGGCGGCCGTCGCCGCGGCGGTTCAGGACGTCGAGCGTGATTTCGGGGCGCAGCGGCATGTCGTAACGAGGGTCGGACTCGAATTTCGCGCGCGCGGCTCGCGCGATATCCCCATTCTAGCTGCGAAATTCGAGTCTGACCCTCATTTCCGACCCGTGTCCGGTCAGGTGTATGCGAGCAGCCGCCCGCAGGCGATCACGGCGGTCCAGGCGAGGATCGACAGCGCGGCGGCGGCGCGTACCGATCCCGGCGGCAGCGCATCCGTGTCCCACGCCGCGACCGTGCGGAACGCGCCGGCGTGCAGCATCGCGGCGTTGACGCCCGCCGCGAGGATCAGCCCCATCTTCAGCACGAACACCCGGTTGCCGAGGAAGTCCGCGGCGTGCGCGGTGAACATCAGGAGGCCGGTGGCCAGCACGAAGGGGAACGCCGCCAGCGCGCACGGCAGCGCGAGCCGGGTCAGGCGCGTGACGGACAGGCCGCGCGCGAGGCCCATGAGGCGCAGGTCGACGACAAGGATCGCACCGTAGAGCGTCGCGAGCCCGACGATGTGGACCGTCTCGACGATCGGGTACGCCCACAGCGACTCGCGCAGCATCCGGCCGACGCCGGAGCCCTCGATCGCGTGGATGGCGGTGGTCACCGCAGCTCGACGGTCTTGCCGCCGATCGTGATTCGCTCGGCGCGCATCTCGTTCGGCTTGCTCCGGTTCGGGTAGCCTTCGACGGTGGCTTCGGCGCCGACCTTCAGGAGTTCCCTGGTCAGACCGCGGTTCTCCATCCGCGACGGCGGCGCCAGCACGGCGTCCCAGGTCTTCGCCGGTGTCTTCAGCACGATGTGGCCATGCGGGTGCTCGTACCCGGAGGCCTCGATCGTCCCGGTGAGCTTCAGCGTCTGCGTCGAGTCGTACTCGCTCCAGCCGTGGTGCGCGAGTGCGGCCAAGGGGACGGCGGCGGCGGCAAGCAGCAGGTGGCGCAGGGTCATGGCGTCTCCTTCGTCGTGGGCGGTGGCGATCCGCGGGGGCGGCGGCGAACCCCCTTCGGCGCTTCGGCAGCGTGCGCGAGCGCAAGTTCACGAACGTCGGTGGCGAGCGCGTCGACGGTGGCGGGCGCGGTGTCCCACGCGCACATCAGGCGCACACCGGTTTCACCCACGAACGGGTAGAAGTGCCAGCCGCGCGCGTGCAGCGCGGCGATCACCGGCGCCGGGAGGTCCACGAACACCCCGTTCGCCTCGACCGGCGCCAGCAGCCGGGCACCCGGCGCATCCGCGATGGCGGCGGCGAGGCGCGCAGCCATCGCGTTGGCGTGCCGCGCGTGGGCGAGCCACGCGTCGCCCTCGAGCACCGCGGTCCAGGGCGCGGCGAGGAAGCGCATCTTCGACGCGAGCTGGCCGCCCTGCTTGCGCCGGCGCGCGAACTCGTCGGCGAGCGCCGGATCGAAGATGAGGATCGCCTCGCCGAACGGCAGCCCGTTCTTGGTGCCGCCCAGGCACAGCACGTCCGCGCCCGCGCGCCACGAGATGTCGGCCGGCGCGCAATCCAGCGTCGCCACCGCATTGGCGAAGCGCGCGCCGTCGAGCTGCACCTTCATGCCCAGCCCGTGCGCGCAGTCGGCGAGCTGCCACAGTTCGAGCGGCGTGTAGACGGTCCCGAGCTCGGTCGCCTGCGTCAGCGCCAGCGCCCGCGGCCGCGACGAGTGCTCGTCGTGCGGCGTCACCGCAAGCCGCTCGACCGCCTCGGGCGTGAGCTTCGCGTGCGGCGTGTCCGCCGTGCGCAGCACCGCACCGCCGGAGAAGAAGCCCGGCGCGCCGCACTCGTCGACGTTGACGTGCGCCATCTCGTGACAGACGATCGCGTCGCTGGGTCGGCAGATCGCGGCGAGCGCCAGCGCGTTGGCCGCCGTGCCGTTGAACACGAACCAGACGCTGCAGTCGGTCTCGAACGTGCGCTGCAGCGCGGCGACCGCCGCCGCCGTCCAGTCGTCGGCGCCGTAGGCGCCGGCGTGCCCTGCGTTGGCCGCGGCGAGCGCGGCCCAGGCCTCCGGACAGATGCCCGCGTAGTTGTCGCTCGCGAACTGCGTGGCGGCGGCGCCCGTCACAGCCGCTGTTCGACGAACGCGTGCACGGAGCGCAGCGCCGCCGGCAGCCCGGCCGGATCGGTGCCGCCGGCCTGCGCCATGTCGGGCCGGCCGCCGCCCTTGCCGCCGACCTGCTGCGCGACGTGGTTGACGAGCTCGCCCGCCTTCACCTTCGCGGTGAGGTCGGAGGTGACGCCCGCGATCAGCGTCACCTTGCCGTCGGCCACGCTGCCGAGCACGATCGCCGCGCTCTTCAGCTTGTCCTTCAGCTTGTCCATCGTCTCGCGCAGCGCCTTCGCGTCGGCGCCGTCGACCGCAGCCGCCAGCACCTTCGCGCCCTTGACGTCGATCGCCGTGCCCGCGAGGTCGTCGCCGGCCGACGCCGCGGCCTTCGCCTTCAGCTTCGCGAGCTCCTTCTCGGCCGCGCGCGCGCTTTCCATCAGCTGCGCGATCTTGGCTTCCAGCTCGCCGACCGGCGCCTTCAGCGCGGCCGCGGCCGCCGCGAGCTTCGCCTCCTGCGCCTGCACGAACGCGAGCGCGCCGCGCCCGGTCGTCGCCTCGATGCGGCGGATGCCGGCGGCCACGCCGCCGTCGCCGACGACCTTGAAGAAGCCGATGTCGCCGGTGCGCGCGACGTGCGTGCCGCCGCACAGCTCGCGCGACGTACCGATGTCCAGCACGCGCACGACGTCGCCGTACTTCTCGCCGAAGAGCATCATCGCGCCTTCCTTCTGCGCGTCGTCGATCGGCATCGTGCGCGCCCGCGTCGCGGCGTTCTCCAGGATCTCCGCGTTGACGATCGCCTCGACGCGGCGGATCTGGTCGTCGGTCAGCGGCGCGTCGTGCGCGAAGTCGAAGCGGGTCTTGTCCGCGTCGACCAGCGAGCCCTTCTGCTGCACGTGCGCGCCCAGCACCTGCCGCAGCGCCTTGTGCATCAGGTGCGTCGCCGAGTGGTTGCGCATCGTGCGGCCGCGCGCGTCGTGGTCCACCTGCGCGGCCACCGTGTCGCCGACTTTCAGCTCGCCGGTCTTCACCTCGCCGATGTGGCCGAACACGTCCGGCTGCACCTTCTGCGTGTCGGCGACGGCGAACAGCGTCAGGCAGGCGCCGCCCCTGGTGAGCTCGCCGCGGTCGCCGACCTGGCCGCCGGACTCGGCGTAGAACGGCGTGCGGTCGAGCACGACGATTCCCTGCTCGCCCGCGGCCAGCGCCGGCACCGCGCCGCCGTCACGGTACAGCGCGACGACGCGGCCCTCCTCCGACAGCGACTCGTAGCCGCGGAACGCGGTCTTCGGGCCGGCGTAGTCGAGCTGCGCGCCCATCCGGAACGTCGAGGCCGCGCGCGCGCGCTCGCGCTGCGCGTTCATCGCCGCGTCGAACGCCGCCTCGTCCACGCCGACGCCGCGGCCGCGTGCGACGTCGGCCGTGAGGTCGAACGGGAAGCCGAACGTGTCGTACAGCGTGAAGGCGGTCTGCCCGTCGAGCACCTTGCCGCCGTCCTTCGCGAGCGCGTCGAGCGCCGACGAGAGGATCTTCATCCCGTGCTCGATCGTCTCGCCGAAGCGCTCCTCCTCCGCCTTCAGCACCTGCGCGACGCGCGCCTTCTCGCGGCGGAGCTCGGGATAGGCGTCGCCCATCTGCGCGTCGAGGTCGTCCACCAGCCGGTGGAAGAACGGCTGCTTCTGCCCCAGCTGGTAGCCGTGGCGGATCGCGCGGCGGACGATCCGGCGCAGCACGTAGCCGCGGCCGTCGGCCGACGGGATTACGCCGTCGACGATCAGGAACGCGCACGCGCGGATGTGGTCGGCGATCACCTTGAGCGACGGGTTGTCGAGGTCCGTCGTGCGCGTCTCGCGCGCCGCCGCCTTGATGAGCGCCGCGAAGAGGTCGATCTCGTAGTTCGAGTGCACGTGCTGCAGCACGGCCGCGAGGCGCTCGAGTCCCATGCCCGTGTCGACGCACGGCTTGGGCAGCGGGGTCATCGTCCCCTTCTCGTCGCGGTTGTACTGCATGAAGACGAGGTTCCAGATCTCGATGTAGCGGTCGCCGTCCGCATCCGGCGATCCCGGGGGGCCGCCCCAGACGTCCGGGCCGTGGTCGTAGAAGATCTCCGAGCACGGGCCGCAGGGGCCGGTGTCGGCCATCTGCCAGAAGTTGTCGCTCGCGTACCGCGCGCCCTTGTTGTCGCCGATGCGGACGACGCGCTCGGGCGGCACGCCGATGTCCTTCGTCCACAGGTCGTACGCCTCGTCGTCCTCGATGTAGACGGTCGTCCAGAGCTTCTCGGCCGGCAGCCCGTACACCTTCGTCAGCAGTTCCCACGCGTAGCGGATCGCGTCGCGCTTGAAGTAGTCGCCGAAGCTGAAGTTGCCGAGCATCTCGAAGAACGTGTGGTGCCGCGCCGTGTAGCCGACGTTCTCGAGGTCGTTGTGCTTGCCGCCCGCGCGGACGCTGCGCTGAGCGGTCACCGCGCGCTTGTACGGCCGCTGGTCCACCCCCAGGAACACGTCCTTGAACTGGACCATGCCGGAGTTGACGAACAGCAGCGTCGGGTCGTTGGCCGGGACGAGCGAGCTCGACGGCACGTGCGTGTGGCCCCGGCCGGCGAAGTAGTCGACGAACTGGCGGCGGATTTCGGCAACGTCCATGGGTGTGGGCGCGCGCGCCGCGTCGCCCGGGCGGGCGGCGCGAAACGTGGCGCGAAATCAAAAGCTTGTATTGTAGCGCGGGCTGCGGGCAACGGCGCGGCCGCGGCGCGGCCGGAAGCGGAAGGCGGCCGTGCCACCGGTGGTCGAACCGGAGCCCGCACGACCGCCACGCAGCCGCAGCGCGCGGCGCTCGCCATGGCGCCCGATCGTTGGTTGATACACTGCCCGCGGGCGCGACCGTCGACGCGCATCCCGAAGGAGTTGCCGATGGCCGGAGGCCTTTGCGCGGCAGCGCGTCTCGCCGCGACTGCCGTGCTGATCCTCGCGTGCGGGGGCGCCTTCGCGGCCGATCCCGCGAAGCGCCTCCGGCTGGCGATCAACGACATCGACTCCCTCGACCCGCAGCAGTGGCAGTCCGCGTCGGCAAACGACGTGGGCTACGCGATCTTCGAGGCCCTGTACGACTGGGATTACCTGGCGAGCGTCGCCGACCTCGCGCCGCGAACGGCGGCCTCGCTGCCGGAGATCTCCGCCGACGGGAAGGTCTGGACGATCCGCCTCCAGCCGCAGATCCTCTTCACCGACCACCCCGCCTTCGGCGGAAAGCCCCGCGAGCTCGTGGCGCAGGACTACGTCTATTCGATCAAGCGGGGGCTCGATCCGAATCTGCGGCGCGGCGGCTCGCCGTTGCACTCCGATCTCATCGTCGGCATGCGCGCCGTCGTCGACGCGGCGCGCAAGCCCGGCGCCAGGTTCGACTACGATGCACCGGTCGAGGGCCTGCGCGCGCTCGACCGGCACACGCTGCAGTTGCGTCTCGCCGCGCCCAACCAGGCGGCGATGCGCGGGCTCCTGCAGAGCTCGCCGGCGGTCGCGCGCGAGGTGGTCGAAGCGCTGCACGGCGACGTCCAGGCGCAGCCCGTGGGAACGGGCCCCTATCGGCTGAAGGAGTGGCGGCAGGGCTCCCGGATCGTGCTGGAGGCCAATCCGGCGTACCGGACGCTCGCGTTTCCGCAGAGCGCCGATCCCGCCGTGGCCGGCCTCGTGCGCGAAATGCGCGGCAAGCCGCTGCCGCAGGTCGGGCTGGTCGAGCTCTCCATCGTCGAGGAGATGCAGCCCCGGGTCCTGGCGTTCCGGCGCGGGGAGCTCGACATCGCGCCGCTGCGCGGCAGCGGCGCGCAGGCCCTGATGCGCAACGGCGCGCTCGATCCGGCGCTCGCCGCGCGCGGCGTGCGCAGCGACACCTATCACTACACCACGCGGATGGCCCTCTTCAACATGGAGGATCCCGTCGTGGGCGGCTTGTCGCAGGAGCACGTGGCGCTGCGCCGCGCCATCGCGCTGTCGCTCGACGTCGACAAGATGGTGCGCGTGGTCTACGGAGGACAGGCCGCCCCCGCCAGCCAGCTGCTGGCACGCGGCGCCGCGGGCTACGACGCTGCGCGTCCCGCGACGAGGACGCGGGATCGGGGTCTCGCCAACGCGCTGCTTGATCGCGTCGGGTACGGCAGGCGCGACGGCCAGGGGTTCCGCGTCATGCCCGACGGCAAGCCCCTCGCCCTGACGCTGACGACGTTCGCAGGCGCGCAGTGGCGCGAGATGCAGGCGCTCTGGAAGCAGGACATGGATGCCATCGGCGTGCGCCTGCAGTTTCGTGCGATGCCGCCCACCGACGTGTTCAAGGAGGCGTCCCAGGGGAAATTCCAGCTCGTCCTCATCGGCCTCACGTCGTCACCGATGGGACTCGATCTGCTGAGCCTGCACAGCAAGGAGCCGGGGAGCACGAACGCATCGCGGTTCCGCCACGAGCCGTTCGACCGGGCGCTGGAGCGCTTCATGTACGCGGGCACCGAGCAGCAGCGGCTCGCCGAGGCCCGCACCATGAACGAGATCGTCGACACCTACGTGCCCGTCATTCCCCTGGTGGTCGAGCTCGAGACGGCGTACGTCCAGCCGTGGGTCCTGGGCTTTCGCGGATCGCCGTACGTGACCTATCACTACCAGTATCTCGACGTGGACCCGGCGAGGAGGAAGTCGCTCGGGAGTCCGTGAGCGAACCGCGGGCCCGGCGCGGCGCGCGCGGAAGCGAGCGTGCCTGCGGCCGGTTCGGTGCGCGGCCGCCGCTCACGACACCGTGAGCGGCGTGCACGACGCCTTGCGCGCGAACAGCGTGCAGGTCGTCTGCGGCCTGCCGGTGCGGTCGAACGCGGTGATCGTCCAGCCGGACGCCGCGCGCTCCATGACCATGAAGCCGAACGACGCCGTGTGCAGCAGGCCCGCGACGACGGCGTCCGGCACCGGTGTGTTGTCCGGCGGAAATTCCGTGAAATCGGCGACGAGCTCGGTGCCGCCGTTGCCCGGGATGAAGATCGGCGGCTGCGCGGTCGCGAAGCTCACGATCTGCATCATGTGGACGTGCCCCGACAGCACCGCCTGCACGTTCGGCGGGAACAGGACCGTCGGCACGATGGCGTCCAGCACCGACTGCAGCGCCACGTTGCCCGGCTGCGCCTTGGGCTTGCCGTCCGAGTTGTAGCCGAGGATCGGCTGGTGGTTCATGAAGAACGCGTGCGGGCGCCCGGCGCCCAGCGCGAACGCCTGCTCGAGCTGCGCGCGGTAGCGCTGGAACTGCGCGTCCGACGGCTTCAACTTGTCGTTGCCGACGACCGCCGAGTCGAACACGACGAACAGCGTGTCGTCGCCGAGCGGCACCGCATAGGGATCGCTGTAGTTGCCGATGCCGTCGTTGGCCGCGTCGTTGCAGTCCTGGAGCGACTGCATGGGCCGCGGGTCCAGCAGCCGCCACCAGCCCTGGCCGCCGCGGTCGCACGTCTCGTGGTCGCCGCGCAGCAGGATCCACGGCGCGGCGGCCAGCAGCGGCGCGCCCGGCGCGAAGAAGTCCGGCTCCCAGCTCGACCACGAGAAGCCGTAGGGACTGCCGGCGCAGCCGGCGTTGCCCGGCGGGCAGGCGGTCTCGCGGTAGTGGTAGTCGCCCACGTGGATCACGGCGTCCGGTGCCTGCGCGGCGGCGGCGCGCGCGATGGCCGCGAACGGCCACTGCTGCGGGTCGTTGCACGCCTGGTACTGGCTCGTGTCGCCGGCGGCCTTCATCCGGCAGCCGGTGTCGCCGATGAGCAGGATCTTGCGCGGGTGGGGCTTGGGCATCGGCAGCTCGCGCGTCCCGATGAACGCACGCACGGCGCCGGCCGGCAGCGGCGCGTCGCAGACGGTCACCGGAAAGGCCGCGGGAACCGTGTTGTCCTTGTCGTAGGCCGTCGGCCGCGCCGGCAGCGTCGCCGCCGCCGCGCGCAGCGCCATAGGCGCCGGCCGGCCGCCGTCGATGGCGATGGCGGGGCACGTCGCCGCGGCGGTGATCGCGCGCGCGACCGCCTGCCCATCCGGGCCGAGCAGCACGAACGCGTAGCGGACTTCGCCGGGCGCGGAGACGTCCGGGTCGCTCGAGCCGAAGCAGCCGACGAGCGCGGCGACGAGCGGCGCAACGATGGCGAACCGGCGGCGGGCCGGACGGAGATGGCGGCGGGTCATGGGCAACGGGGGTTCCTCGGGGGACACGTGGCGGCGGCACGTTCGTCGGGCGGGTGATGCAAGCGGCATGCCGGCCGCGGCCGCGCCGCGGCGCCAGCGATTACCGTGCGGCCGTCGCGCAGCGCGCGAGCAGTGCGGCAGCGCTCGTCACGTGGAGACCCAGCGCGGCGCCGACCATCTGTGCGAGCAGGCGGCGGAGGACAATCTGCGAGCCGCCGGGAGTGCAGGGGACCAGCAGCTTGACGGGTTTGCCGGGATACGGCTGGGCGAAGGGCTGGCCCGCAGCGAGCGCGACGCCGAGCAGCGGCACCCGCCACGGCAACGGGAAGCGCATGCAACGTCCTAGTGTCACGAGACGAGTTCCGCCCGCGCGAGGACAGCGGGCGGCACGACGAGCCCAAGTGTCTTCGCGGTCGTGGTGTTGACGACGAATTCGAATTGCGAGGGCTGCTCGACCGCGAGCTCCTGCGGGTGCGCGCCCTTGAGCACACGGTCCACGTACCACGCCGCCCGACGGTAGCTTTCCGAAAGCGAGGGCCCGTAGGCCATCAGGCCGCCCGCGTCCGCAAACTCGCGAAAAGAATAGATGACGGGAAGGCGGCCTCTGCCAGCGTACCCGACGAGCTGCTGCCGGTTGGCGAAGAACACGGCGCCGCCAAAGGCGATCATCGCCTCTGCCCGTTCCCGCGCCGCCGCCGCGAATGCGTCCGCGAACTCGGCAACACTGCGCGCCTGCACGGCGATGATCCGTACGCCGAGCGACCGGCCCGCGACCTCGACCTCCTTCAGCTCCCGAACCTGAACCGGAATATCGGGATTGTGCAGGACGGCGACCTTGGCGACGCCGGGCACGACTTCCTTGAGGATCTGCAACTGCTTGCCGCGCAGTTCCCTGGTGACCACGGACAGGCCGGTCACGTTACCACCGGGGCGGGCGAGGCTCGAGACGAGGCCGCTGCCCACCGGGTCGGGATGGGCCGTCATGACGATCGGAATCGTCGACGTGGCGCGCTTGGCGGCTTCAGCGGCCGGCGAGGCGCCGGTGACGATCACATCCACGGGAAGGCGGACGAGTTCCGACGCCAAGGCATCGGGATCGCGGGTCGCATTGCCATACTCGCGTATCTCGAGGTCGAGGTTCGTACCCTGAAGGTATCCAAACCGCCGCAAGTCCGTGAAGAATCCGTCCCACACGCGGACGCTGTCCGGCGTGACTCCGCGCAGGATCCCGATGCGGTAGACCTTCGGAGTCGATTGTGCGAGCACGGCCCGGGGGAAGGCCACGAGCGCAGCCGATGCCGCGAGCCAGGTCCGGCGCGCCGACGACGGTATCGACGGCGCCACGGCACCGGATTCCTGCTCGTCAATGCCGCGATCGATCGGTTCGGTTCGCCGCATCCGCGAATGCTGCACCGGCGGGCGCTGCAAAGCAATCGCGCCGCTCATCGATCCGTATCGTCCCCCTGCGCGCCGACGGCGCGCACCACGCGCAGCGCGACCGAGAGGCTGTAGCCGCGCGACTGCAGGAAGCGCACCTGGCGTGCCCGCTCGCGGTCGTCCGCCGGCGCCGTGCCGAAGCGCCGCTGCCACAGCGCCCGCGCATCGGCGAGCTCGTCGGTGCCCGCGAGCGGCGCGAGCGCCGCATCGACGTCGGCCGCCGCGATGCCGCGTTCCTTCAGGGCGTGGACGATCGCGCGCCTGCCGTACCGGCCGGCGCGCTGCGCGACGACGGCTTGCGCGTAACGGGCATCGGACAGGTACCCGGCCGCCGCCAGCTCGTCGAGCGCGCGCTCGACGTCCTCCGGCGCCGCGCCTCGTCGGCGCAGCCGCTCGGCGAGCTCGGCACGGCTGTACTGCGCCGCGCGAGCCAGCGCACGGCGAGTGCCTTGGGGGAGGCGGCGGGACCCGCCGGGCCGCCGCCCGCGCCCGCTTCGGCGCCGGCATCCTCACCGCGCGGCGCCCGGCGCCCCCGCACGCGACGCGCGCCCCGGCTACTCGTCCGCCGGCGGCAGCGGCGCGATCCGGCCCGGCGTGGGCACGCCGACCGCCTCGCGGATCCGGCCCTCGATCTCCTGCGCGACGTCGGGATGCTCGCGCAGGAACTCGCGCGCGTTGTCCTTGCCCTGGCCGATCTTCTCGCCCTTGTACGCGTACCACGCGCCGGACTTCTCGACGATCTTGTGGTTCACGCCGAGCTCCACGATCTCGCCCTCGCGCGAGATGCCCTCGCCGTAGAGGATGTCGAACAGCGCCTCGCGGAACGGCGGGGCGATCTTGTTCTTGACGACCTTGACGCGGGTCTCGTTGCCGATGACCTCCTCGCCCTTCTTGATGGCGCCGATGCGGCGGATGTCGAGGCGCACCGACGCGTAGAACTTGAGCGCGTTGCCGCCGGTGGTGGTCTCCGGGTTGCCGAACATCACGCCGATCTTCATCCGGATCTGGTTGATGAAGATGACGAGCGTGCCGGCGCGCTTGATGTTGCCGGCGAGCTTGCGCAACGCCTGGCTCATCAGCCGCGCCTGCAGGCCGGGCAGCTGGTCGCCCATCTCGCCTTCGATCTCCGCCTTGGGCACGAGCGCCGCGACGGAGTCGATCACGATGATGTCGACGCCGCCCGAGCGCACCAGCATGTCGGCGATCTCGAGCGCCTGCTCGCCGGTGTCCGGCTGCGAGATGAGGAGGTCGCCGACGTCGACGCCCAGCTTGCCGGCGTAGACGGGGTCGAGCGCGTTCTCGGCGTCGATGTACGCGGCGACGCCGCCGGACTTCTGTACCTGCGCGACGACCTGCAGGCACAGCGTGGTCTTGCCGGAGGACTCGGGGCCGTAGATCTCCACGACGCGCCCGCGCGGCAGGCCGCCGGCGCCGAGCGCGATGTCGAGGCCGAGCGAGCCCGTCGAGACGACCGACAGGTCGTTGGCGATCTGGGACTCGCCCATCTTCATGATCGAGCCCTTGCCGAACTGCTTTTCGATCTGGGCCAATGCGGCGGACAGGGCCTTGCTCTTCTGGTCTTCCATGGGGGCGTCGAGGGGCATGACAGTGGTCTCCGGAGTATCGCCCGGCGGCCGGAAGGCCGGGTAGGCGGGCTTTACTCGGCCGGATGGTCGCATAGAACGATCGTTCGATGCAAGCCCTCCGGACGGCCTAGGCCGGAGGGCCGAGGCGGTCCGGGATCGCGCGGCAGGCCGGGGCGCTCGCGCCGGATGCGGCGCACGCTCCGGCGCGGATGTCGCCGCGGCGCTAGCGGGCCTGGCCGAGCTCGCCCGCGAGCCGCGCGGCGAACGCCTCGCTCGCGCGCTCGACGAGGTCGAGCATGCGCTCGAACACCTCCGGCCCCTCGTCGTACGGATCGGGGACCTCGCGCACGCGAAGCTGCGGCGCCAGGTCGAGGAAGAGCCCGAGGTGTCCGTCGTAACCGGCGGGGCGCAGCCGCTCGAGGTGCGCGAGATTCGCGCGGTCCATCGCGAGGATCCACTGGAAGCGGCCGAAGTCGGCGGCGACCACCTGCCGCGCGCGCAGCGGCGCCAGGTCGTAGCCGCGCTTCGCCGCGTGCGCGATCGCGCGGTAGTCGGGCGGGTTGCCGGCGTGCCACTCGATCGTGCCGGCGGAGTCGATCTCGACCATCCGGGAAAGCCCGGCCCGGGCGCTCGCGGCGCGGAACACGACTTCGGCCGTGGGCGAACGGCAGATGTTGCCCATGCAGACGAACAGCACGCGGAGCGGTGTGGCGGCAGCGTTCATGCGCCGATAGTCTAGCCAATCGGCGCCGGCCGCCGGCGTCGTCGCTTCACCGGCGCACGAGCGCGACGAGACCGGCCAGTGCCGCGGCCGTCGCCGCCTCGCGCACGGCGTGGCGATCGCCGTCGAACCGCCGGACGGTCGAATGTGCCGGCGTCCCGCGCGCCGCCCATCCGAAGCAGACGGTGCCCACCGGCTTGTCCGGCGAGCCGCCGCCGGGGCCGGCGATGCCGGTGACCGCGACGGCGAAGGCCGCCGGCGTGCGCGCCAGCGCACCCTCGGCCATCGCCCGCGCGACCGGCTCGGAGACCGCGCCGTGCGCGGCGATCGTCGCGCCCGGCACACCGAGCAGCTCGACCTTCGCGTCGTTCGAGTACGTGACGAAGCCGCGCTCGAACCAGCCCGAGCTGCCGGCGACGGCGGTGATCGCGGCCGCCACGAGCCCGCCCGTGCACGACTCGGCCGTGACACACGTCGCGCCGCGCGCGGCGAGCGCGGCGCCGAGTTCGGCCGCCAGTGCGGCGGTATCCGTCATGTGCAGTCTCCCTGCATCGCCACCGCGCTACACATCCGCCGCGCGTCGGCCGCAGCTCGGTCGCCGCCCGCCGCGCGCTGCGCGCCTCGGCTCGGCTTCGCCTCGCCCGGGCGGCTCACTCGCTCTCCCCCGGCCGTCCGCGGGAGTGGTAGGTGTAGGCGGTCGCGAAGCCGAACTTCCGGTAGACCGCCAGCGCCGGCGCGTTCTGCGCGTCCACCTGCAGGTACGCATGGGCGGCGTTGCGCTCCCAGGCCCACGCGAGGAGCCGGCCGAGCAGCGCGGTGGCCACACCCCGCCGGCGCATCGCCGGCGCGGTCGCCATCGAGAACACGCCGGCGAGACCGTCCTCCAGCACGACGGTACCGGCCGCCACCGGCACGCCGTCCGCGTACGCGAGCAGCGCGCGCGTGCGCAACGGGCTCGCGGCCATCCGCTCGAACAGCGCGGTGCGCCCCTCCGGCGACAGGCCCTGCAACGTGGAGAGCGCGTCGGCGAACTCGGCGTCCGACGGCGCGGCGATCTCGCAGCCGGCCGGGTCGACGGGCTCGGGCGGCTTCGCGAGGCGCGCGACCTGCACGAGCGTCGGATCGAACGCCGCGTAGCCGTGCGCGGCGAGCGCCGCGTCGAGGTCGGCCGGCTGCACGAACGGCGTCATCCGGAACAGCACCGGCAGGTGGCGCTCCTCGAACACGCGCTCGCAGTAGCGGATCTTCTGCGCGAGCGGCAGCGTCGAGCCGAAGTGCGCGTTGACGCTGCGCGCGCGCCGCGCCTTGCCCGGCGCCAGGCGCAGCAGCCAGCCGTCGTAGAAGAGCTGGCGCTGCGACTGCAGCGCGTTCAGGCCGGCCTCCTCGACACGCCGCGGATCGGGTCCGGCGGACTTCGCGCGTGCGGTCATGCGACGAGTATCCGGTAGCCGACCGCGTAGACGAACACTGCGTACAGGGCCGCGACCAGGTCGTCGGCCATGACGCCGATCCCGTTCTTCAGCGCGGCGTCGACCTGGCGGATCGGCGGCGGCTTCACGATGTCGAAGAAGCGGAAGAGCCCGAACGCCAGCGCGATCGCGAGCGGCGTCGTGCCGGTGAAGAACAGCACGAGCAGGAAGGCCGCCACCTCGTCGATGACGAGGGACCCGTGGTCGGGCGCGCCGAGCGCGCGGCCGGTGACCTGCGAAGCCCACGCGCCGACGACGAGCAGCACCACGAACACGGCGACGTAGGTGCCGTCGCCCGCGTGCGCGCGCAGCACGAGCGCGAGCGGGATCGCGGCGAGCGTGCCGAACGTCCCCGGCGCAGCCGGCGCGAGCCCCGCGCCGAAGCCGAGCGCGATCAGGTGCGCCGGGTGGCGGAACATGAACGCGAAGGTGGGCCGGGTGCTCATCGCCGTCGCCCCTCACCCCGGCCCTTCCCGGCCCTCTCGCGCGGGGAGTCCCAGACACCAGCGCCGCGCCACGCGAATGCGCCGCGCGTTTCGGCCGGC
>JBGAMF010000103.1:0-14171 GCA_044223185.1 Casimicrobiaceae bacterium
CCCACGGCCGGTGCAGCTTGCTACACTTTTCGGGTCCGGCGCGCGCGCTGACGCCGCGCGACGCCGCCCGGGGGATTGCCGCGACGACGCCATGGCCGAAGCGCTGCAGCGAATCATCACGGACCGGTACGGCGGGCGCGACCTGCCGGTGACGCTCGTGCTGCCGGACGGCGCGCGCGTGCCGCTGTCGGCGGCGCCGGCCGTCGACGTGATCGCCCGCACGTGGAAGGGTGTCCGCGCGCTGGCCAGGCCCGCGATGGGCTCGCTCGCCCGGGCCTACGTGCACGGCGACATCGACTTCACCGGCAGCGCCCGGCGCGTGCTGGGCATCGCGGAGGGAATGGTCGGCGCCGTGAGCCACGGCCACGACCGGCTCCGCAGCAAGTGGAAGCTCTACCTGCACCAGCGGCGCAGCAACCGCCGCAACATCGCGCACCACTACGACGTCTCCAACGCGTTCTACCGGCTCTGGCTCGACGAGCGGATGGTCTATTCGTGCGCGTACTTCCGCGACGAGGCGGACACGCTCGACGCGGCGCAGGCGGCGAAGCTCGACCACATCTGCCGCAAGCTGCGGCTCGCGGAGGGCGAGCGCTTCCTCGACATCGGCTGCGGCTGGGGCGGCCTCATGTTCCACGCGGCCGAGCGCTACGGCGTCGAGGCGCACGGCATCACGCTGTCGCGCAACCAGTTCGAGCACGTGTCACAGGAGATCGCCGCACGCGGCCTCGCCGGCCGCGTGCGCGTCGAACTCGCCGACTACGCCGACCTGCCGGACGAAGCGCAGTACGACAAGGTCGCGAGCATCGGCATGTTCGAGCACGTCGGCATCGCCCGCTATCCCCGGTACTTCGGGAAGATCCGGCGGATCCTGAAGCCGGGCGGGATGGTGCTCAACCACGGCATCACGCACAACACGCTGGACGCCGACAGCCTGGGCAGCGGCATCGGCGAGTTCGTCGACGAATACGTGTTCCCCGGCGGCGAGCTCGCGCACGTCTCGCGCGTCGTCGACGGGATGGCGCGCGCGGGGCTGGAGCTCGTCGACGCCGAGGCGCTGCGCGAGCACTACGCGAAGACGCTGTGGGCGTGGACCGACCGGCTGGAGGCGAACGAGGCCGCCGCGCGCCGCGAGGTCGGCGACGAGCGCTACCGCATCTGGCGCATCTACATGGCCGGCTCGGCGCACGCGTTCGACCGGGGCTGGCTGTCGCTGTGGCAGTTGCTGGCCGGCAAGGCGATGCCGGACGGCCGGCTGCCGCACCCGCTCACCCGCGACTACATGTACGCCGGCGGGGCCTGAGGGTCCGACCCCCGACTTCCGGCGCCTTGCGCCGTGACGCCGCCGGACGCATATTGGTTCGGTGCGCGCGTGCCGCGCAGCGGAGATCCCATGACCAAGCCCGACGCCAACCTCGACGCCCTGCACACCGAAGAACGGGAGTCGGCGCTCACTTTTCCCTGCGTGTTTCCCATCAAGGTGATGGGCCGCACGCAGGACGGCTTCGCGCAGGCCGTGGCGGACGTCGTGCGCCGTCACGCGCCGGACTTCGACCCGGCGGCGCTCGAGATGCGCTCGTCCAGGGAGGGCAACTGGCTGTCCGTGACCGCGACCGTCAACGCGACGTCGCGCGAGCAGCTCGACGATCTCTACCGCGAGCTGGTCGCCCATCCGATGGTGAAGATGGTGCTCTAGGCGGGACGGGGCCACGCTCGCGCAGTCGGCCGGGGCACCGGCGGCTTGACAGTCCGCCGTTTCAGCAGCAAACTATTGTCAAGTATTTTTCCTCATGAATGCACTCGCGCCGATGGCCGCACCACCGGCGACGGCCCCCGCCGTCGCTGCGGACGCCGTCGTCCTGAGCAAGGCCGTGGTGCGCTCGGCGCAGCTCATGGGCTTCACGCAGCGCGACGTCGCCGCGGCCCTCGGGCTGTCGGAGGCCACCACGTCGCGGCTCTTCGCCGGCAGGTACCTGCTGTCCGCGGAGCGGGCGCACGAGTGGGAACTCGCGCGCCTGTTCGTGCGCCTGTTCCGCTCGCTCGACGCGCTGTGGGGACACGAGGACTCGGCGCGCCTGTGGCTCGCCAGCGAGAACCGCGCTCTCGGCGCCCGGCCGAAGGACCTCGTGCGCTCGGTCGAAGGCATCGTCCGTGTCGTCGCCTACCTCGACGCCGCCCGCGGTCGCGTCTAGCGCCGCCGGGCCGCCCCAAGGCGCGCGCCCCCCTTGGGGGGAGGGGCGCGCAGCGCCCGTCGGGGGGCAGACCCTAATTGCGCCAGTGCGGCGCTTCGCGGCCTGGCGCGCCGTCGAGGGGCAGCACGTGGTCGCAACGATGGCGCTCGTCGACTCGCTGGCCGAGCAGCGCGCGCTCGAGCGCATCCTCGACGACGGCAAGCCGCCGGTCCCACCGGAGGCCGCGCACCTGCACTACCTGCTGTTCACGCCGTTCCGCTACGCGCCGCCGCCCGGCGGCTCCCGCTTCCGCGCCCCGACCGATCCCGGCGCGTTCTACGGCGCCGACGCCGTGCGCACCGCGTGCGCCGAGCTGGGCTACTGGCGGTGGCGGCACCTGGCCGACACGCCGGCGCTCGCCGCGATGCCGGTCCGCCCGCAGACGGTGTTCCGCGTGAAGCTCGCCGCGCGGACCGTGGACCTGCGCCGCCCGCCGTTCGTCGCCGATCGCGCCGTGTGGACCGACCCTTCGGACTACGCCGGCTGCCAGCGCTTCGGCCGCGCCGCCCGCGAGGCCGGCGTGGAGGCCATCCGCTACGAGTCCATGCGCGACCCGCGCCACGGCGGCAACTGCGCGGTGCTCGCGTGGAGCGCGTTCGCGGAGCCGGCGCCGGTCGAGGCGCAGACGTGGTCGCTCGCGGTCACGCGCGAGCGCGTCGTCTGGCAGCGCGCGGATCCGCTCGGGCACGAGGCGCACGAGTTCGCCGCCGACCTCTGGCGCGGGCACTGAGCCGATGACCGCTGGCGCCGCCACCGTTGCGCCCGCCGTCGCGATCCGCGATCTCGGCTGCACCGACTATGCGGCGACGTGGAAGGCGATGCAGGCGTTCACCGGCGCGCGCGGCGCGGCGACGCCCGACGAGCTCTGGATCACCGAGCACCCGCCGGTCTACACGCTGGGACTCGCCGGGCGGCGCGAGCATCTCAAGCGCGACAACGGCATCCCGGTGGTGAAGGTCGACCGCGGCGGGCAGGTCACGTATCACGGTCCGGGCCAGCTCGTGCTCTACACGCTTGTGGACCTGAAGCGCGCGCGCCTGTCGATCCGCGCGCTGGTCCGGTGCCTCGAGGACGCGGTGATAGAATGGCTCGCCGCGTCCGGCGTGAGCGCGCACGGCAAGCCGGCGGCACCGGGCGTCTACGTCGACGTCCGCGGCACCGAAGCCAAGATCGCGGCGCTCGGCTTGAAGGTGCGCAACGGCTGCACCTATCACGGACTCTCGGTGAACATCGCGATGGACCTCTCTGCGTTCGCCGACATCGATCCCTGCGGCTTCCCGGGTCTCGCGGTCGCGCAGGCGGCCGACTTCGGCATCGTGCGCACGGTGCCCGCCGCGGGCCGCGAAGTCGCGGCGATCCTCGCTCGCCGGCTGGCGCCGCAATGAGCGCCGCCGGGCCGTCCCAAGGCGCTCGCCCCCTCGGGGGGACGCGGCGCGCAGCGCCGCTCGGGGGGGACCCCTCGAGCGCCGCCGGGCCGTCCCAAGGCGCTCGCCCCCCTGGGGGGGAGGCGCGCGCAGCGCCCGTCGGGGGGCGCTCTTGACCGCCGACGACAGCTCCGCGCCTGCCGCCAACGCGGCCGGCGTCAAGCACAAGGGCGGCGCCAAGACGGCGCGCATCCCGATCAAGGTGGTCGCGGCGCCGGTGCTGCGCAAGCCCGACTGGATCCGCGTGCGCGCCGCGTCGTCGCCGCGGTTCGCGGAGATCAAGAGCATCCTGCGCGAGCACCGGCTGCACACGGTGTGCGAGGAGGCCTCCTGTCCGAACATCGGCGAGTGCTTCTCCAGGGGCACGGCGACGTTCATGGTCATGGGCGACATCTGCACGCGCCGCTGCCCGTTCTGCGACGTCGGGCACGGCCGGCCGCTGCCGCTCGATCCCGACGAGCCCGCGAACCTGGCGCGCACGATCGCCGCGCTCGCGCTCTCCTACGTCGTCATCACCAGCGTGGACCGCGACGACCTGCGCGATGGCGGCGCGCAGCACTTCGTCGACTGCATACGTGCCGTGCGCGAGCGCTCGCCCGCCACGCAGATCGAAGTGCTGGTGCCCGACTTCCGCGGGCGCCTCGACCGCGCGCTCGCGATCCTCGAGGCCGCGCCGCCCGACGTGATGAACCACAACCTCGAGACGGTGCCGCGCCTCTATCGGCAGGCGCGCCCCGGCTCCGACTACGCGCACTCGCTCGCGCTGCTGCGCGAGTTCAAGGCGCGCGTCCCCGGCGTGCCGACCAAGTCGGGGCTGATGGTCGGCCTGGGCGAGACCGACGACGAGATCGTGGCGACGATGCGCGACATGCGCGCGCACGGCATCGACATGCTGACCATCGGCCAGTACCTGCAGCCGTCGGGCGGGCACCTGCCGGTGCTGCGCTACGTGCATCCGGACACGTTCGCGATGTTCGAGCGCGAGGCCTACGCGCTGGGCTTCCGCCACGCGGCCGTCGGCGCGCTGGTGCGCTCGTCCTACCACGCGGACCGGCAGGCGGAGGGCGTGCTGGCCTGATCGGCGGGCCGCCGCCCGGCGCGGAGCCGCGTCGTGCACGCATGCGCCGCGTAACGGTCGCGTGACGCCTGCCGTCCTACGCTCCTCCCGGTTGCGGTCGGATCGCCCGAGGGCCAGTCGGCCCGCACGCCGCCCACCGGAACGCCGACCGCGATGACGCCCGCGCGACACGCCCCCAGGACGCTGCCGAGGATCGGCCGCCTGCGGCTGCGTCACGCGGGCCGCTTCGAGCCGTCCGCGGGTCCGGCCGGCGACCTCGAGCCGAAGGATGCGCTGCTGCTCGCCTACCTCGCGCTCGAGGGCCCCACTCCGCGCGCGCGGCTCGCGGCGCTGCTGTGGCCCGACGCCGACGACGAGCGTGCGCGCGGGAACCTGCGGCAGCGCCTCCTGCGCCTGAAGCGCACTACGGGCGTCGACCTGGTGACGGGCACCGCGCACGCGCACCTGGCCGCGGAAGTCGAGCTCGACCTCTTCGACACCCACGAGCTGCTGCAGGCCATCGACCCGGAACAGGCCGGCGCCCTGGGCGAGTGGCTGGAAGCGCAGCGCGAGCGCAGGCGGCGGGCGCGGGCCGACGCTCTGGCCGCGCAGTCCGGCGAGGCCGAGGCCGCCGGCGATCTCCGCAAGGCCCTCGCGGCGGCGCACGCGGCCGCCGAGCTGGACGCGGTCAGCGAGGAAGCGCACCGGCGCGTGATGCGTTTGCACTATCTCGCCGGCGACGTCTCGGCGGCGCTGGCGGCGTACGACCGCTGCGTGCTGCAGCTGCGCTCCGAACTCGGCGTCGCGCCGGGCGCGGAAACCCATGCGCTCAGGCACCAGATCGAGTCGGCCGGGGCGGCGCCCCCGGCGGCAGCGCCCGGCCGGCCCATTCCGGTGACCGTCCTGCGGCCGCCGCGCCGCATCGGCCGCGACGCGGAGTGGGCGGCGATGCACGCGGCGTGGACGGCGGGCGACCCGGTGTTCGTGCTGGGCGAGGGCGGCATGGGCAAGACGCGACTCGTCACGGACTTCGCCGGCGCCAGGGCCGGCGTCGTCGACGTGGCGGCACGCCCCGGCGACGACCGCGTCGTCTACGCGCTGGCCACGCGGTTGCTGCGGCAGCTCCCGCGCGAAACGCTGGCCGGGCTGCCGGCATCCGTGCGCCGCGAGCTCGCTCGACTGCTCCCGGAGCACGGCGAGGCCGAGCCGATCCGCGCCGAGGCCGAGCGGCCGCGCTTCTACAACGCCGTGACCGCCGCGCTGCAGGCCGCGCACGGGCGCGTCGAGGGCGTCGTCGTCGACGACCTTCACTTCGCCGACGAGGCGAGCGTGGAACTGATCAGGTACGTCGCCGGCGACGCGCCCGTCCGCTTCGCCTTCGCCGGCCGCCCGGCGGAACTCGGAACCGCGGCGCGGGACCTGCTCGAGGCGGTGCGGACCCGCGCGCCGGCAGGCGTGGTGAGCCTGTCGCCGTTCACGCAACCGCAGCTCGAGGAATTCGTCGCGTCGCTGGGTCTGCCCGGCTTCGATGCGGCGCGGAAGGCGGAGGTGCTGCTGCGCCAGACCGGCGGCAACCCGCTGTTCGCGCTCGAGGTGATCAAGGGCTGGCTGACGCACGACGAAGGGGCCGAGGGCGCGCGGCTGCCCGCGATGCCGGGCGTCGGCGCGCTGATCGCGCGGCGCATCGGACGGCTCTCGCCGGAGGCGGTCCGGCTCGCCCGTTGCGCGGCCGTGGCCGGGGCGGACTTCTGCGCGGAGCTCGCCGCGCACGTGCTGGGCGTGCGCCTGCTCGACCTTGCCGATGCCTGGGCGGAGCTCGAAGCCGCGCAGGTGTTCCGCGACGGCGCGTTCGCGCACGACCTCATCCGCGAAGCGGCGCGCGCCTCGGTCCCGCCGCCGATCGCGCGCGAGCTGCACCGCGAAGTCGCGCAGTGGCTCGACGGACGCGGCGGCGAGCCGGCGAGCGAGGCGGGCCATTGGCTGGCGGCGGAGCAGTGGGAACCTGCGGGCCGCGCGCTCGTGGCGGCCGCCGAACGCTCGCTGTCGGCGTGCGGCTGGCGCGAGGCCGCGGACCAGCTCGACGAGGCCGCGCGGTGTTTCGAGCGTGCCGGTGACGGCGCGGCGCGCTTCGACGCCCTGTTTGCGCGCACGAAGGCGCTCGTGAACTGCAATCTCGGCGAAGAGACGCTGGCCTGCGCGCGCGCCGCCAGCGAAGCGGCGGCGACCGACGCGCAGCGCGTGCGCGGGACTGCGGCGCTGCTCGAAGTCCTGGCCCACCGGGGCGACGTCGACGAGGTCCTCGCCGCCGGCGCGCCGGCGCTTGCGCGCGCGCGCGCGGCCGGAGACCGGGAAGGCGAGCTGCGGCTGGTCGTCCGCATGTCGGGGAGCCTCTCGAACGTGCAGCGCGCGAAGGACGCGCTGGCATTGCTGGAACCGCTGAAGGCCTGGGTCGACACCAGCGCCGCGCCGGGCGACCGCTCCGAGTACTACCAGGCGCTGGCGTTCGCGCTGGACTTCGGCGGCCGGCTGGCGGAAGCCGTGCGCGCGCTGGAGACCTCCGCGCACGTCGCGCGCGACGCCGGGCTCGATCTCGCGCTCGCCGAAACGCTGTCCAACCTCGCCAGCGCCAATGCGAAGCTCGGCCGCATCCGTCGAGCCGCCGAGCTCGGCAGGCAGGCCGTCGCGATGATGCGCGGCGACGAAGGCCTGAGCGGGCGCCCGCTGCAGTCGCAGTCCCTGCTGGCGCACCGGTTGCGCGACCTCGGGCGCTACGCCGAGGCGCTGCCGCTGTTCGAGGAGGCGCTCGCGCACTTCCGGGCGGCGGGATCGCGGCTGTGGATCTCCTCGACGGCCCATCGGCTGGCATTGACGTGGCTGCAGCTCGGCCAGTTCGCGCGGGCGCAGCGGATCCTGGCGGACGACGCGCACGATCCCGCTCCGCGCTCGCAGGCGATGTGGGTGGTGTGCCGCGCCGAGCTCGCGCGCCTCACGACGCCGCCGCGGCCGGCGGACGCGCTGGCGCACGTCCGCACCGCGATGGGCCTCCTCGGCGAGTGGCCCGAGGACGGGACCTATCGCGTCGTCACGCTGTTCGCGACAGCGATCGTGGCGGCGGAGGAGGGCGAGCCGCTGGCGACCGACCTGGCCGCGTGGGCGAGCGCGCGCGAGCGCTTCGGGCTCGCGCTCGGCGCCCACGTCCGCGCCGCCGCGTGCGCGCTGGCGCAGGGTGCGCCCCGGCGCGCGCTGCCGCACGTCGAGGCGGCGCTGCGGCTGGCACCCGAATACGAGACCGACAGCATGTACCGCGGCGAGCTGTGGCTGGTCGCGGCGCGCGTGTACGAAGCGGCCGGGGAGCGGGGGCTCGCCGAGCGCATGGTCACGCAGGGTTGTGCGTGGGTGCAGGACACCGCCGAGCGGCACGTGCCGCGCGAGTTCCGCGACAGCTTCCTGCACCGCAACGCGGTGAATCGCGAGCTGTTCGAGCTGGCGCGGCGGCTGCGCTAGCCGGCGCGCTCCCTCTCCCCGCGAAGCGGGGAGAGGGCAGGGGCGACGGGCGACCGGACCGGCCGCGCCATGACGATGGAATAGAATCGCACGAGCGCTGTTCGTGTCGTCGTGGCGCGCCGCGCCGATCCGCCAACCGATCGCTGGAGTTTCACCATGTCACCCGCCTTCCTGCGCGCGCTCGCCGCGCCGCTGCTGTCGCTCGTGCTGCTTTCGTTCGCCCCGGTTGCGTCCGCAAAGGACGGCGTGGTCGAGATCAACGGCGTCGTGCAGGCGATGCCGGCGTCGGGGCTCGTCGGCAGCTGGACGATCGCCGGCCGCGCCGTGCGCACGGACGCCGCCACGGTGATCAAGCAGGAGCTGGGCGCGATCGGCGTCGGCGCGGTTGTGGAGTTGAAAGGCGTGGACGAGGGCAACGGCGTCACGCTGGCGACGACGATCGAGGTCAAGCAGGGTGTCTCGCAACCGCCGCCGGGCGCGTCGTCGGGAAGCTTCACGGGACCGGTAGAGAGCATGCCCGCGGGCACGCTGATCGGCACGTGGACGATCGCCGGGCGCACGGTGCAGGTGCTGACGACGACGGTGCTGAAGCAGGAGCTGGGCGGCTTCGCGGTCGGCGCGACGGTCGAGGTCCACGGCACCGTCGGGTCCGACGGCACCGTCGTGGCGAGCGTCATCGAGGTCAAGTCCGGCGGGGCTCCGGCGCCGGTGCCGCCGGCGAGCGCGCTCGAGGTGATGGGCGTGGTCGAGTCGCTGCCCGCGTCCGGGCTCGTCGGCACGTGGCGCGTCGCGGGCCGCACGGTGATCGTGGGCACGGCGACGGTACTCAACGCCGAGCACGGCGCGTTTGCCGTCGGGGTGACGGTCGAGGCGCACGGCACGGCGGATGCCGGCGGCGCGCTGGCGGCGACGCGCATCGAGCGCGTGGCCGGCAACGGCGCGCCGGTGCCGGCACTGCTCTTCTGGGGCACGATCGAGACGCTGCCGGCGACACCCGGGTTCCTCGGCGTCTGGAGGGTGAGCGGGCGCAACGTCAACGTCAGCGTGTCCACCGCGCTGCGCGTGAACAACGGGCCGATCGCCGTCGGCGCGATCGTCGAGGTCAAGGGATGGGCGCAGGCGGACGGCACCGTCGAGGCGCACGAGGTCGAGACGCGCTCGTCGCTCGGCAGCTTGGCCGGGCAGGGGCCGCTCGCCGTCGAGTACGCGAACGCCGCGCTCGGCCACTACTTCATGACGGCGTTCCCCGCCGAGATCGCCGTGCTCGACGGCGGAGCGTTCGGCGGCGCGTGGATTCGCACCGGGGAGTCGTTCAGGACCGGCGGCGCGGCGGCCGTGTGCCGGTTCTACGGCATGCCTCCCAAGGGCCCGGACTCGCACTTCTTCACGGTGGACGCCGCCGAGTGCGCGCACGTGATGGGCGCGTGGCAGGCGTGGACGTTCGAGTCGCACGCGTTCGCGATCACGCCGGCCGCGGCGGGGGCCTGCCCGGTGGGGCTCGTCGCCGTGCGCCGCTTCTACAACAACCCGGCGGTCGGCGCCGACATGAACCACCGCTACGTGACGAGCGCGGCGGTGGCGGCGGAGATGCGCGGCAAGGGCTGGGTCGAGGAAGGCGTGGTGATGTGCGCGCAGCCGTGACGCGCCGCGCGGACTGCCGCCGTCACCGCTTCTTCGCCCGTCCGGGCGGGCGCACGGTCGCCGGGTGCGGCGCGACCGTGCCGCCCGCCTTCCACGCCTCGAAGTAGACCTCCGACGCGTGCCGCAGGTGGCGGCCGATGGCGCGGTAGTCGTCGTCCTTCAGGTTCGCGAGCGAGATGCGCAGCGACCACGGCGAGCCGCCGAAGCCGCCGCCGTCGAGCAGCACCACGCCCGACTTCTCGGCGAGCCGGAACAGCAGGTCCACGGGCTCGTAGTGCCGGCGCATCCAGGCGCAGAACTCGGCGCCGTACTTGTCGTGCGCCCACGCCATGAAGTCGATGTCGACGTAGTACCACGCGCGCGTCGGCGCCTCTTCCGGCGGCGGCAGGCCGAAGCCGCGGTAGAGCTGGTCGCGGCGGCGGCGGACGATCGCGGCGGTCAGCCGCTTGTACGCGTCGTCGGGGTCGACGAGGTGCGACAGCGCGAGCAGCGCCATCATCGCCTGCTGCGGGCCCGACAGCCCGGCCGTGTGGTGGAACGCGACGCTGCGGCTGTCGGCGACCATGCGGTCGATGAACCTGAGCCGGTCCGGATGCAGGCAAAGCCGCGCGTAGCGCCGGCGCAGCGCGCGCTTGCGGGCGATGGGCAGGCGTGCCAACCGGCGGTCGAACACGTTCTTCTCGTGGACGGCGATCACGCCGAGCCGCCAGCCGGTGGCGCCGAACGCCTTCGAGAACGAGTAGACGAGGAGCGTGTTGTGCGGCAGCAGGGCGGCGAGCGACCGGAAGTGCGGCACGAACGTGCCGTAGACGTCGTCGGTCACGAGCATGAGCCCCGGGTTGCGGCGGCGGACGATGCCTGCGATCTGCCGCGCTTCGTCGGGGCCGAGTGCGACCGACGTGGGGTTGTTGGGATTGACGACGAACGCGAGCTTCACGCGCCGGTCGGCGAGCTTGGCCAGTTCCTCGCGCGGGTAGCGCCAGGTGCCGCGCGTGCCGTTGGCGACCTGCGGCATCGCCTCGATCCGGACCACGTCGAGTGCATAGGTGTCGAGCGCGGGGATGTCGATGTACGGGGTGAAGGTCGGCACGAGGAGCGCGACGCGGTCGCCGCGCCTCAGCAAGGCGTTGGCGAACAGCGAGTCGAGCACGTAGCCGACGGCGGCGGTGCCGCCCTCGACGGCGAAGAGGTCGAGCCGCCCCGGCGGCGGCCGGCCGTCGCACATCTCCTTCGCGAGGTAGTCGCGGACGACGCGCTCGGCGTGCGCGAGCATCCGGACGGGCTCGGGGTAGTGGTCGCCGAGGACGGCGTCGGCCAACTCGTGGACCCACGCGTCGGCGTCGAAGCCGCACCGCGTGATGCCGTGGTCGACCGCGGCCTTCAGGAACGCGGCGCCGGGCGCGGCCGCGCGCGCGTCGAGAAACGCGAAGAGCCGGCGCGCGATGCCGGCCGTGCGCGGCTGCCCGGCGACAAGTCCGTCCTCGTCCCAGGCGCTCCTCGCCTCGGCCAGCGCGAACGTGCCGAGCAGGAAGAACGCCTCGCGCGGCCGCAGGGCGATCCAGTTCGGATTGCCGCGGCCCGCGTTGAGCAGCGCGGACGCCGATCCCCTCGAGTGCGCGCGCGCGAGCGCGATCAGGTTGTCCTTGAGCTCGAACGGCGACAGCTTCTCCAGCGCCTTCTGCGCGGCGCGCGACGTCTTGAGCTTCGGGGCGAGGGGGGGCATGAAATTGGGGTCAGAGCTGTAATACTGATGCGAGTGAGACTGCGCACATAGGACTGCTTCGTCAACGCACCAGTATTACAGCTCTGACCCCAATTTCGGCGGGTCACTCGCGTTCGCCCGGCAGCGCCGCGCCCTTCGGCCACAGCAGCCACATCCGGCCCGGCTGCTTCATCCGCCCGGCCTCGCGGCCGGCTTCGTCGCCGAACCCCCAGAAGAAGTCGGCGCGGACCGGGCCGCGGATCGCGCCGCCCGTGTCCTGCGCCAGCACCAGCCGCTCGAGCGGCGCGTTGGAGAGCGGCCGGGTCGTCGCAAGGTACACGGGCGCCCCCAGCGGGATCGAGCGCGGGTCGACGGCGATGGTTCGCCGCGCGAGCAGCGGCACGCCGAGCGCGCCCTGCGGACCGTCGATGCGCGCCTCGAGCGACCCGGGGACGGGCGGCGCGGCCTCGCGGAAGAACACGTAGCTCGGGTTCTCGTCGAGCAGCGCCCGCACCTCGTCGGGGTGCGCGCGCGCCCACGCGCGGATCGACTGCATCGACGCGGCGTCGCGCGTGAGCTCGCCGCGGTCGATGAGCACGCGTCCGATCGACCGGTAGGGGTGGCCGTTCTGGTCCGCGTAGTTCAACCGGATCACCGTGCCGTCGGGCAGCGCGATGCGGCCCGAGCCCTGGATCTCGAGGAAGAACGCCTCGACCGGATCGTCGACGAAGACCAGCGGCTGCGCGGCGAACGCCGCGCCGTCGCGCTCGATCTCCGCGCGCGACCAGTACGGGACGACCTTGCGGCCGGCGACGCGCGCGCGCACGCGCTTGCCCTTGAGCTCCGGGTGGAGGTCGGCGAGCTCGACCGTCAGCAGGTCGTCGGGTCTCGCGTAGAGCGGCACGGCGAACTCGGCGCTGCGCGCGCGTGCGCCGCGCAGCAGCGGCTCGTAGTAGCCGGTGACGAGACCGGTGTCGCCGCCGTCCGAGGACGCGACGCGCCATGGGCTAAAATGACCGGCGAAGAAGGCGCGCACCGCGGCCGGATCCGCGCCGTCGACGCGCTCGCCGGCGGTGCACGGCGCCTGCCACGTGGCGCGCCGCTTCGCGTCGGCGACGAGCGCGCGGCAGCCGGCGACGAACGCCGGCCAGGCGTCCTCGACGGCGTCGGCCTGCCAGCCGGGCAGGTCGGACCACGCCGCCGGCGTGAACACGGTGCGCGCGGCCGTGGAGACGGGGGCCGGCGCCGGCGGCGCGACGGTCTGGCAGCCGCCGATCGCGGCGCACAGGCAGGCCGCCGCCGCGGCGCGCCGCAGGCGGCGACGGAACGGGACGATGGGCTGGATCCTGCTCGAAGGCTTGGTGGCGCTGGTCATCGGTATCGCCATCGTGTGGTGGACGATGAGCGCGCGCCGCAGGCCGCCCGCTCCCGGTCCGCGCGACCGCTCCGACGACGAGCGTCAGTGAAGCGTGCGCGGCACCGACAGCGTGAACGACGGGACCGGCACGTCGAACGTCTGCCCGTCCTCCGCGCGCATCTGGTAGGTGCCGCGCATCGTGCCCACGGCGGTCGGGATCGACGCGCCGCTCGTATACTCGAAGCTCTCGCCGGGCTGCAGCAGCGGCTGCTGGCCGACGACGCCGAGGCCGCGCACCTCCTGGACCTTGTGGTCGGCGTCGGTGATGATCCAGTGGCGGCTGACGAGCTGCGCCGCGACGTCGCCGGTGTTGGTGATGGTGATCGTGTAGGAGAAGACGTACTCGTTCTTCGCGGGGTCGGAGCGGTCCGCGAGGTAGGACGCCTTCGGCACCACCGTGATCTCGTATCGCTTGCGCTCCGTCATCGTCCCGACCCGTCTTCAACCCGACCGATTATAGACCCATGAACCCACGCTTCCGGATCGCCCCGTCCATCCTGTCCGCCGACTTCGCGCGCCTGGGCGAGGAAGTGCGCGCCGTGATCGCCGCCGGCGCCGATCTCGTCCACTTCGACGTGATGGACAACCACTACGTTCCCAACCTGACGATCGGGCCGCTCGTCTGCGCGGCGATCGAGCCGCACGCGAGCGTGCCGATCGACGTGCACCTGATGGTCAAGCCGGTCGACCGCATCGTGCCGGATTTCGCGAAGGCCGGCGCCGCGAACATCACGTTCCACCCGGAGGCCTCCGAGCACGTCGACCGCACGATCGGCCTCATCCGGGAGTCGGGCTGCACCGCGGGCCTCGTGTTCAACCCGGCGACGCCGCTCGACTGGCTGATGCACGTGATCGACAAGCTCGACATGGTGCTCATCATGTCGGTGAACCCCGGCTTCGGCGGCCAGTCGTTCATCCCGCACGCGCTGGAGAAGATCCGGGCCGCGCGCAAGATCATCGACGGGGCCGTGCAGCGGACCGGCCGCCCGATCAGCCTCGAGGTCGACGGCGGCGTCAAGGTCGACAACATCCGCGCGATCGCGGAGGCCGGCGCCGACACCTTCGTCGCCGGCAGCGCGATCTTCGGCACGAAGGACTACGCGGCGACGATCGCCGCGATGCGCGCGGAGCTTGCGCATGCTGGCTGACGCCGCCGCCGCAGAGGCGCTCGACGTCGACGCCGTCGCGTTCGACC
>JBGAMF010000104.1:0-14163 GCA_044223185.1 Casimicrobiaceae bacterium
GCGGCGCAGCAGGATGTCGAGCGCCGCGCGCATCTTCTCCGTCCGCTGGAGCGTCAGCGCGCACCGCTGCTTGCGCGCATACGCGAGGACTTCGGCCAGCAGCTTCGCGCCGGCGTCGTCGAATCCCGCCACCGACGAAAAATCGAGCCGCGCGTTCGCCGGATGCTTGTCGATCGCTCGGCGCACCGTCTCGAGCTGCGGCGCGGTCGCGCTGGTGAGCTTCCCCGTCAGCAGCACGTAGCCGCCCGGCGTGGCCTTCGGCGCGCTCACGGGCGCCATCGCCCGCTGCTCCCACGGCGGCGGCGAGCGCTCGAACTGCATCACGTACTGCAGCGCGTGCTGGTCGAACGCCGCGCGGTCGTTCGCGCGCTGCAGCAGGTCGAAGAGCGCGAGCCAGGCCAGCGGGGACGACTTGGCGTCGGAGTCTTCCTGCACGCCTTTCTCCAGGAGGTCGCGCGCGGGCTGCGCCTGTCCGCTCCCGTAGAGCAGCGCGGCGTTCTCGAGGACCGCGCACAGGCCGGGGTTCGCCTGCGCGACCTCGATCGACGCGCTGCGCACGGGCGACCACTCGATGAGGCTCGCGCCGGTCATGGAGAAATCGGCGGCGGGTTCCGAGCGCGGACGCTCGGTGCCGCGGCGGCCCTGCGCCTGCACGGCCACGTCGCGCGCCGAAACGGGCGTGCGCGCGCCTGCTCCCGCCGGCGCCGGCTTGGCGTTCGGCTTGGGCGCCTCGGGCTTCTTGGCGGGCGGCTTGGAAAAAAGGGCCATCAAGTCGGCATATTATGCCGTTGGAATGGGCGTCGGCCATTATGTTCCGATGGCCACGCCCCTACAAGGCGACCCCGGCCGACAAATGCGCAACGGCCGGGGATGCCGGTCGTCGCGCGGTGCCGCGAGGCGCGGGGCCCGCCGCGGCGGGCCACCGACCGAAGATCAGCCGAGGTTTTGCGCGGCAAAGTCCCAATTGAGCAGTTTGTCGATCACAGCATCGACGTAGGCGGCGCGCTTGTTCTGGTGATCGAGGTAGTACGCGTGCTCCCACACGTCGATCGTCAGCAGCGGCTTCTGGCCTTTGGTGAACGGGACTTCGGCGTTCGCGGTCTTCACGATCTTGAGCGCGCCGCCGTCGACGACGAGCCAGCCCCAGCCCGAGCCGAACTGCGACACCGTCGTCGCCGACAGCTCCTTCCGGAAATTGTCGTAACCGCCGAACGCCGCGTCGATCATCGTCGCGAGCTTGCCCGTCGGCTTGCCGCCGCCGTTGCCCTTGAGGCTGTTCCAGTAGAACGTGTGGTTCCAGATCTGGGCGGCGTTGTTGAACAGCGGCGCCTTGTCCGCCTTGCCGGCGGTCTCGGTGATGATCTTCTCCAGCGACGCGCTCTCGTAGTCCGTGCCCTTGACGAGGTTGTTGAGATTGTCGACGTAGGTCTTGTGATGCTTGCCGTAATGGAACGAGATCGTGTTCGCGGAGATCACGGGCTCGAGCGCGTTGTCGGCGTAGGGAAGCGGGGGAAGCGTGAACATGGGGGTCTCTCCTGACGTAAGCGCGTGGGGCGGGAATGGACCGTCGATTGTACTCGTCCGCCCGAGGCAGGCGGGCTTGCGGGCAACCAGGAAAGGCAGAGGGGGTTGCGAGCCTGACGGTCGCAACCCCCTCGAATCGATCGACTGCGCGGGACTCCGGCCGCGGTCAGTCCCCGTAGAGCTTCTGGACGCGTTCCCTGCGCTCCTGCGCTTCGAGCGAAAGCGTCGCCGTCGGGCGCGCGATGAGGCGCGGCACGCCGATCGGCTCGCCCGTTTCCTCGCACCAGCCGTAGGAGCCGTCGTCGATCATGCGCAACGACTTCTCGACCTTCTTGAGGAGCTTGCGCTCGCGGTCGCGCGTGCGCAGCTCGAGCGTGTACTCCTCCTCGAGCGTCGCGCGGTCGGACGGGTCGGTGGTGATCTCGTTCTCGCGCAGGTGCTCGCCGGTGTCGTCGGCGTTCTGCAGAAGCTGATCGCGCAGCTCGACCAGCTTCTTCTTGAAGAAGGTCAGCTGCGCCTCGTTCATGTAGTCCTTCTCGGGCGCCTTGAGGATCTCCTCCTCGGTCAGCTCGCGGACTTTCTTGACGGCGGTTGCGGTCTTGGCTGCCATGCTTGAGTTCACCTTGCCAGTGCCATCCCGGCCACTAAATTTGCCATTATAGCCCGGCATTCCGGCGCGCCGCCACCGCGGCCACCGGGTCCGGGACGGCTTGCGGAAGTCGGCCCGACCGCCCCGTATAATCCCGGAAAAACAAGGCCTTCCGATGTCGACCCCGCCTTCCGCCCTGACTCTCGTCCGCCCGGACGACTGGCACGTCCACCTGCGCGACGGGCCCGCCCTGGCGGCGGTCGCCGGCGCCACTGCGCGCGCATTCGGACGTGCAATCGTCATGCCAAACCTGAAGCCGCCGGTGACCACGGTCGCGGCGGCCGCCGCGTACCGCGACCGCATCCTGGCCGCGCTGCCCGCCGGGTCACCGTTCGCGCCGCTGATGACGCTCTACCTGACGGACAACACCCCGCCCGACGAGGTTGCGCGGGCGAAGGCGTCCGGGTTCGTGCACGCGATCAAGTACTACCCGGCGGGCGCCACGACCAATTCCGATTCCGGGGTCACCGACCTCGCCCGCGTGTACCCGGCGCTCGCGGCGATGGAACGCCACGGCGTCGTGCTGTCGCTGCACGGCGAGGTCACCGACCCCGGTGTCGACGTGTTCGACCGCGAGCGCGTGTTCGTCGACACGCTGTTGACGGCGATCGTCCGCGACTTCCCGGGGTTGTCGATCGTGCTCGAGCACATCACGACGCGCGAGGCGGCGGCATTCGTGCGCGAGGCGCCGTCGCGGATCGCCGCCACGATCACGCCGCAGCACCTGCTCTGGTCGCGCAACGCGCTCTTCGCCGGCGGCATCCGCCCGCACTACTACTGCCTGCCGATCCTCAAGCGCGAAGCGCACCGGCGCGCGCTCGTCGCCGCCGCAACGTCGGGCAATCCGCGCTTCTTCCTCGGCACCGACTCGGCGCCGCATGCGCAGGGCGCGAAGGAGAACGCGTGCGGCTGCGCCGGCTGCTACTCCGCGCCCGTCGCGCTCGAGCTGTACGCGGAGGCCTTCGAGGACGCGGGGATGCTCGAGCGCCTCGAGGGGTTCGCGAGCCGGTTCGGCGCCGACTTCTACGGCCTGCCGCGCAACGCCGGCACGGTGACGCTGGTGCGCGAGCCGTGGGACGTGCCCGCCGACTGCGCGTTCGGCGCGGAGCGGATCGTCCCGCTGCGCGCCGGCGAAACCGTGCGCTGGCGGCTCGCCGGCTGACGGCGTAAAATCGTCGGTTCGAAGCCAGCCAGACCGTCGCTGCCCGCCGGGCGCAAGCCACGCGCGGGGAGAGGAAAGTCCGGGCTCCGCAGAGCAGGATGCCGGGTAACCCCCGGCCGCTATAAGTCGCCGTTAGCGCGGCCGATGAAGGCGAGGAACAGGGCCACAGAGACGAGTCGCCCCCGGTCACACGGGAGCGGGTGAAACGCGGCAACCTCCATCCGGAGCAACACCAAGTAAGCGGACGCGCATTTGGCAACACAGGCTGCTCGTCTAGTCCGCGGGTAGGTGGCTTGAGCACGGCGGAGACGCCGCGCCTAGAGGAATGACGGCCATAGCGCACTTTCGGGTGCGCCGTAACAGAACCCGGCTTACCGGCTGACTTCGCCAGTTCGACGCAACGAAAACAGGCAGCGCTGCGCGCTGCCTGTTTTCGTTGCGGTGATGCCGGCACGTTCGGCTTGGGGCGGCGACGCGAGCAGCCGGCGAGGGGCCCCGCGCAGCGGGGATCGACGGCGGGTGCGAGTCGGCGCCGCGAGGCGACACTCCGCTGCTACGCGTCACCCCGAAGCCGCCGTCGCCGAAACCAGGCGCTTTGCGCGTAGCAAGAGCCACGAAGCGCGCAGTTCACAGGGCGCTTCGCGCCCCGTTCAGTAGCGCGCACATGCACGCTTGCTGCCCTTGTCGACCGGGGTCGCCTTTCGCGAGGTTCCAACCCCCACTGCGGTGAATCGCATGACTGACGCGGTCGTCGAATCGCTGTACGTGTACCCGGTGAAGGGCTGTCGCGGCATCGACGTCGCGTCCGCCGGCGTCGCCACGACGGGGCTCATGACCGCCGGGGCCGGCGACCGCGAGTGGATGGTCGTCGACGGCAACGGCCGGTTCGTCACGCAGCGCGAGCATCCGCAGCTCGCGCTGGTCGCGACGGCGGTGCGCGACGGCGCGCTGACGCTGTCGGCGCCGGGCCGCGCGCCGCTCGCGGTCGACGGCCGCGCCGGACCCGCGCGCGACGTCGTCGTGTGGCGCAGCACGGTGCGCGCGCACGATGCCGGCGACGCTGCGGCCGCGTGGCTTTCCGCGCACGTCGGCGCAGACGTGCGCCTCGTGCGCTTCGACCGTACCGGCACGCGGCCGTGCAATCCCGAGTACGCCGGCGATTCCGGCGCGCACACGCTGTTCGCCGACGGCTACCCGGTGCTCGTGATCGGCGCCGCGTCGCTTGCCGACCTCAACGCGCGGATGACCGCGCGCGGCTTCCCGGAGCTGCCGATGAACCGCTTCCGGCCCAACGTCGTGCTGGCCGGACTGCCTGCGTTCGACGAGGACCACGTCGACACGATCACCGCCGGCGACGTCGTCCTCCGCTGCGTGAAGCCCTGCACGCGCTGCCGCGTGACGACGACCGACCAGGCCACCGCGCACGTCGGCGAGGAGCCGCTGCGCACGCTGGCCGGCTACCGGATGGACCCGCGCTTCGACGGCGTGACGTTCGGCGTGAACGCGATCGTCGTGGCGGGCGACGGGGCCACGCTCGCAGCGGGCGCGCGCGCGACCGTCGGCTACCGGTTCTGACGGCGCCGCGCGGCGGCGCCCCGCGCCGTCATCCCACCGGCGCGCACATCACCGGGTAGTGCGGCCCCGGCCCGTAGCCCTCGGGCGTCCACCACGGCGAGGCCGCGAGGTCGTCGCGGACGACGGCCTCCACCGTGTAGCGGTGGTTCGTCGTCAGCGCGTTGAAGTAGCGCCAGACCGCGCGCGTGGCCGCCGGGCACGCGCCCGTCGCGGCGTCCGGCAGGTGCAGGTGGAACACGTTCGGGCTCTCGTAGATCCAGTCGACCGGGTGCGCGGCGGCGGTGGCGGCGCACTCGGCCGGGCTCGCCGAGTAGAAGTGCGAGTCCCCGAACGCCGGCGCGCGGTAGAACCGGCAGACGGGGCTGGTCCCGGCCGCCGGCGCGGCGTAGGCGAGGAACGAGAGCCCGGTGCGCACCCAGCCCGTGGTGGCGCCCGAGTCGAGCTTGCCGATCTCGGCCGGGTTCGTCGACAGGAAGTAGTGGTCGAGCCCGCGGTGGTAGAACTCGACCGCCACGACCAGTCCCGCCGGGTTCGGCGCGGTCGGCGCGAGGTACGGCCGCAGCACCGGCAGCGCCGCGGCGAGGTCGGAGTAGTAGTCGGGCGATGCCGCGCGCGAGCACGACGAGTAGCCGGCGTACAGGCCGCCCCTGACCTCGTAGTAGCCGGCCGCCGCCAGCGTAAGCAGCGATCCGCCGCTCGAGCCGGCCTCGGTGACGCCCGAGTTCCACACGACCTCGGTGAAGTCGCCGTGGACGTCGCCGTCGTCGATCAGCAACGTGCCGGTGGTCGTGCCGGTGCTCCACTTCTTGAGGTCGCCTGCGGGGTGGTGCGCCGCCGCCACCGCAATGCCGGGGACGAGCGTCTCGGCGCGCCACGCGGCGAAGCCCGCGCCGAGCGGGGGGCTCTCGCGCAGGCGCACCAGCGACCAGTCGCGGTCGGGGCTCCGGCGCAGGAGGTCGGCGCCGCCGGTCAGCTGCACGTACGGCGGCGCGACCTTGCTGCCGCAGGTGACGGCGTCGAAGAACCAGAACGTGTTGAGCGTCCCCGCCACCGATGCGGAGTCGAGGCAGTGGCTGGCGGTCAGCAGGTACGGCGTCTGGCTGCCCGCGGTGTCGGCCAGCAGCGTGCCCGTGCACAGGTAGCCGCGGCCGTCGTCGCCGACGAACTGCAGCCTGGCCACCGCCTTCGCGTGCTGCACCGCGAGCGCGTTCTGCGGCGCGACGCACGCGACGTCCACGTTGCAGCTGCCGGCGGAACCGATGCCCGCCTTCGCGTGCGGCGCGAGCAGGTCGGCGCCCGTCACCAGCTGGTGCGACACGCGCGGGATCGCGAGCGTCGCGTCGGGCAGCGGCGCGCCTGCGGCGACGTGCAGCTCGACGGCGGCGGCTTCGCCCGCCAGCACCGGCGACCAGTACTGGCCGGCGCGGGACGTCGCCGCGGCGATCGCGTCGGCGGAGACGGCGCCGAACGCGGTGTCGGCACCGGCGAAGCGAACGGACAGTCCGGCGCTGGCGGGCGGCAGCGCCAGCGCGACGCGCAGCGCAGCGGCGCCGGGCGACGCGACCTCGTTGCTGGCGACGCGCGCGCCGTCGGCGGCCGTCGTCCAAGCGAGGCCGGCCAGCGCGACCATGCGCGCGGCGTGCGGCACGTCGCGCCCGAAGCCGATCGCGAGCGGCTGCCCCTTGCCGCCGCGGCGCGCGTTGTACGCCGCGAGGGCCGCCTCGTCCGCCGCCGCCGGGCGCGCGAGGTCGATCCGGCGCGCCGCCGCGGCGGCGGGCAGCACCAGCGCCGCCGTCGCCCGGGGGCCGTCCACGGTCGCGATCCCCGGCGGCGCCGATCGCCCCGGAGCTTCCCCGTCGGTCACGGCCGCGCGCAGCGCCGGCGCGGCCATCGCGGTCGCGAGGAGGCAGAGCGTGGCGAGGAGGCGGAGGGTCATCGGCGGTTTCGATGCGCGCGGGGAACGTTTGGATCGGCGGCCGGCGCCAAGGTTCAGTCGGCAGGCTCCGCGGCGCGCGCCGCCAGACAGGCGGCGAGCGCGTCGCGCCACGGCGGCAGCGCGAAGCCGAACGCCGCGCGGAAGCGGTCGGTGGCGAGCACGCCGTACGCGGGCCGGCGCGCGGGCGTCGGATACTCGGCGGTCGTGATCGGTACGACGCGCGGCCGCGCGGCGTCGCCGACGATCGCCGTGGCGAAGCCGTGCCACGTCGTGGCGCCGGTCGACGACAGGTGGTAGAGCCCGGCGCGCTCGGCCAGGTCGGGCAGGCCGCGCGCGACCAGCGCCGCCGTCGCCTGAGCGAGCGTGCGCGACCAGTTGGGCGTGCCGGCCTGGTCGGCGACGATGGAGAGCTCGTCGCGCTCGGCGGCCAGCCGCAGGATCGTCAGCAGGAAGTTCTTCCCGCGCGTCCCGTAGACCCAGCTCGTGCGCAGCACGAGCGCGTGCGCGCCGGTCGCGGCGACCGCGCGCTCGCCCTCGAGCTTCGACTCGCCGTAGGCGTTGAGCGGGCCGGTCGGCGCGTCCTCGGCGTACGGGGACGTCGCCGCGCCGTCGAACACGTAGTCGGTCGAGTAGTGGACGAGCACGGCGCCGGCGCGCTTCGCCTCCTCGGCCATCACCTGCGGCGCGCGCGCGTTCACGGCGAACGCGCGGTCGCGCTCGCGCTCCGCCAGGTCGACGGCCGTGTACGCGCCGGCATTGACGATCAGTTGCGGCCGCGCCGCCCGCACCGCGGCGACGATCGCGTCGGCATCGGCCAGGTCGAGCGTCGCGCGGTCGGTGGCGACGACGTCGCCGTGCGGGCGCAGCAGGCGCGCGAGCTCGAAGCCGACCTGCCCGTGCGCGCCGGTCAGCAGGATGCGGAGGCCGGCCACTCGGCGCGCCCCCCGCTACGCGTAGGTGTCGGCGCCGGCGAGCGGCGTGCCCGCCGCGTCCTTGGCGGCGAGGACAGGGGGCCCCGCGAGCGGCCAGTCGATCGCGAGCGCGGGGTCGCTCCACAGCAGTGTGCGCTCGTGCTCGGGGAACCAGTAGTCGGTCGTCTTGTAGAGGAACTCGGCGTCCTCCGACAGCACGAGGAAGCCGTGCGCGAACCCGGGGGGCACCCACAGCATCCGCCGGTTCGCCGCGGACAGCACGACGCCCACCGAGCGGCCGAACGTGGCCGAGCTGCGGCGCAGGTCGACCACCGCGTCGAAGACCTCGCCGGCGACGGCGCGCACGAGCTTGCCCTGCGCGCGCTCGACCTGGTAGTGCAGCCCGCGCAGCACGCCGCGCCGCGACCGCGAGTGGTTGTCCTGCACGAAGTCGACGTCGATGCCCGCCGCGGCGAACGCGCGGCGGTTCCAGCTCTCGTAGAAGAAGCCGCGGTCGTCGCCGAACACGCGCGGCTCGACCAGCAGCACGTCCGGCAGCGCGGTAGGCGTGACCTGCATCGGCGTCCCCGTCAGCGCAGCGCGCGGTCGCGCAGCAGGTCGAGCAGGTACGCGCCGTAGCCGCTCTTCGCGAGTGCCGCGCCCAGCCGCTCGAACGCGGCGTCGTCGATGTAGCCCAAGCGCCAGGCGATCTCCTCCGGGCAGGCGACCTTGAGCCCCTGCCGCCGCTCGATCGTCGCGATGTACTGCGACGCCTCCAGCAGCGACTCGTGCGTGCCGGTGTCGAGCCACGCCATCCCGCGGCCCATCACCTCGCACGCCAGCGCTCCCTGCGCGAGGTACGCGCGGTTGACGTCGGTGATCTCGAGCTCGCCGCGCGCGGAAGGGCGCAAGTCGCGCGCGATGTCGAGCACGCGGTGGTCGTAGAAGTAGAGGCCGGTGACCGCGTAGCGCGACTTCGGCTTCGCGGGCTTCTCCTCCAGCGACAGCACGCGGCCGTCGGCGGCGATCTCCGCGACGCCGTACCGCTCCGGATCGGCGACCGGGTAGGCGAACACCGTGGCGCCGTCCGCCTTCGCGTTCGCGCGGGCGAGCTGCGCGACGAGGTCGTGGCCGTAGAAGATGTTGTCGCCCAGCACCAGCGCCGAGGTGTGGCGGCCGACGAAGTCGCGGCCGATGACGAACGCCTGCGCGAGTCCCTCCGGCGCCGGCTGCACCGCGTAGGACAGCGACAGCCCCCAGCGCGCGCCGTCGCCCAGCAGCTGCGCGAAGCGCGGCGTGTCCTCGGGTGTGGAGATGAGCAGGATGTCGCGGATGCCCGCCAGCATCAGCGTCGACAGCGGATAGTAGATCATCGGCTTGTCGTAGACGGGCAGGAGCTGCTTGGACACGACCTGCGTGGCCGGGTACAGCCGGGTGCCGGAGCCGCCGGCGAGGATGATTCCCTTCCTTGCCACGGCGCTGCCTGCGCTCACGCCGCCGCGTACTGCAGGTCGATCCACTTCTGGTACTCCTTCGTCGCGACGCCCGCGAGCCATTCGCCGTTGTCGAGGTACCAGCGCACGGTGCGGGCGAGGCCGGACGCGAACGTCTCGGCCGGAGCCCAGCCGAGTTCGCCGCGGATCTTCGTCGCGTCGATCGCGTAGCGGCGGTCGTGCCCGGGACGGTCGGCGACGAACGTCACCAGCGCCGCGTAGTCGCGGCCGGGCCGCTCCGCGGCCAGCACGCGGGTCAGCTCGCGCACCACGTCGAGGTTCGTCATCTCGGCGTTGCCGCCGATGTTGTACGTCTCGCCCGGGCGGCCGTGCGCGAGGACCGCGCGCAGCGCCGCGCAGTGGTCGCCGACGTAGAGCCAGTCGCGCACGTTCTGGCCGTCGCCGTAGACGGGCAGCGGGCGGCCGGCGAGCGCGTTGACGATCATCAGCGGGATGAGCTTCTCCGGGAACTGCCGCGGGCCGTAGTTGTTCGAGCAGTTGGTCGTGAGCGTCGGCAGGCCGTACGTGTGGTGGTACGCGCGCACCAGGTGGTCCGACGAAGCCTTCGACGCCGAGTACGGGCTGTTCGGCGCGTACGGCGTGGTCTCGGAGAAGCCGGCGGCGTCCGGCGCGAGCGAACCGTAGACTTCGTCGGTCGACACGTGCAGGAAGCGGAACGCCGCGCGCTCGGCCGCCGGCAGCGCCGCCCACCACGCGCGCGTCGCGTCCAGCAGGCCGAAGGTCGCGACGACGTTGGTCTCGATGAACGCGGCCGGGCCGTGGATCGAGCGGTCGACGTGCGACTCCGCGGCGAAGTTGACGATCGCGCGCGGGCGGTGCTCGGCGAGCAGCGCCGCCACGAGGCCCGTGTCGCCGATGTCGCCGCGGACGAACGCGTGCCGCGAGTCACGGGCGAGCGGCGCGATGCTGCCGAGGTTGCCCGCGTACGTCAGCTTGTCGAGGTTGACCACCGGCTCGCCCGCGCCGGCGAGCCAGTCGAGCACGAAGTTGGAGCCGATGAAGCCGGCGCCGCCGGTGACGAGGATCATGGGGAGTCGCGGGTCGGGGCCGGGCGCGGCCGGCGGGGTCGAGCAGCGATTTTACCAGCGTCGCCGGGGCGGCCTTCAGGCGCCGTAGTACGCGCGGTACCACGCGACGAACTGTGCGAGTCCCGCGGCGAGCGGCGTCCGCGGCGCGAAGCCGACCGCCGCCGAGAGCCGCGCGATCGACGCGTACGTCGCCTCCATGTCGCCGGGCTGCATCGGCTGGTAGTCGCGGATCGCCGGCTTCCCGAGCAGGCGCTCCAGCGTCGCGATGAAGTCGGTGAGCTCGACGGGCTCGCTGTTGCCGATGTTGTACAGCGCCGCGGGCGCCACGGCGTGGCCGCGGGCGGGGTCACCCGCGGGCTCCGGCGGCCGCGCGAGCGTGCGCACGACGCCCTCGACGATGTCGTCCACGTACGTGAAGTCGCGCCGCATCCGCCCGTGGTTGAACACGCGGATCGGCAGGCCGGCGAGGATCGCCTTCGTGAACAGCACCGGCGACATGTCCGGGCGGCCCCACGGCCCGTAGACGGTGAAGAAGCGCAGGCCGGTGACCGGCAGCGCGAACAGGTGCGCATAGCTGTGCGCCATCAGCTCGTTCGCGCACTTGGTCGCCGCGTACAGGCTGACCGGCCGGTCGACGCGCTGGTCCTCGGAGAACGGCAGCGTGTGGCTCGCGCCGTACACGGACGAGCTCGACGCGTAGACGAGGTGCGCGACCTGCGCGTGCCGGCACCCCTCCAGCACGTGGCCGAACGCGTCGACGTTGTTGGCGAGGTACGCCGCCGGGTTGACCAGCGAGTAGCGGACGCCCGGCTGCGCGGCCAGGTGCACGACGTGCGTGAAGCCGCCGTCGCGGAACAGGCGCGCGGTGGCGTCGGCGTCGGTCAGGTCCATCTGCGCGAAGCGGAACCCGTCCTGCCGGGCGAGCTCGGCGAGCCGCGCCTCCTTCAGCGCGACGTCGTAGTACGGGTCGAGGTTGTCGACGCCGGTGACGGCGGCCCCGGCGGCCGCCAGGGCGCGCGCCGTGTGCATGCCGATGAAGCCCGCGGCGCCGGTGACGAGGACGTGCATCGTGCCGATCCGAACGGTCGATTTCACAGGAGACGCAGAGGCGCAGAGAACATCCGCTGCCATTCTCCGCGCCTCTGCGTCTCTTTGTGAGCGGTTTGCCGCACTTCGTTCATCGTGCCGCTCCCGAACGGCGATCTCACAGGAGGCGCAGAGACGCCGGGAAACACCCTCGCCTCTCTCTGCGTCTCTGCGTCTCTTTGTGAAAGGCCTGCCGCACGTCGCCTACTCCTCTCCCCGCGACGCGAGCGCCCGCAGCTTCGCGTACTTGAGGAAGCTCGCGAAGGCGCCGATCGCGATGTGCGCGAACCCGGCCACGCCGTCGAGGAAGCCCAGCTTCACGACGTAGAAGCGGAAGAAGCGCGCCAGCGGCGAGGCCGCGACGACGAGGGCGCCGGCGCGCTCGCCGCGCGCGTGCATCGCCTGCGCCTGCAGAGTCGTGTAGCGGTTCTGCTTCGCGATGTACGCCTCGAGCGACTCCGCCGACGCGTGCTTCAGGTCGCCCGCGAGCCGGACGACGGGGCCGGTGGCGACCACGTGCTCGTGCACCGGGTCGTCGGTCCAGCGGGCGCGGCGCCGGTCGAACAGCCGCACGTTCCAGTCGGGGTAGCCCTCGCCGTGCGCGAGCCAGCGGCCGAGGAAGCGGTTGCGGCGGGCGACGGCGTATGCGGCCGCGGCGGGGGATCCGCGCGCGAACAGCGCGGCGATCGCCGCGGCGAGTTCCGGCGTCACCCGCTCGTCGGCGTCGACGCACAGCACCCAGTCGTGCCGCGCCTGCCCGACCGCGAAGTTCTTCTGCGCGCCGTAGCCTTCCCAGGGGTGCGGGATCACGCGCGCGCCGCAGCGCGCCGCCACCGCTACGGTATCATCGCTGCTGCCCGAATCGACGACGACGGCCTCCGCCGCGAACGGCGCGGACGCGAGGCACTCCGCGAGTTCGTGGGCGGCGTCGCGGGTGATGACGATGAGCGACAGAGGAAGCGATTCGGACATTCGCGGCCTGCGGGCGGTCGGCGGATGCGCGGCGCGCGCGCGCGGCGGGCGTCCTTGCGGCGGATTCTACGTGGTTTGCCGCGTTCGCGCGGACGCGCCGCGGTGAGCGCGGGCGGCGCAGGCACCGCGCGCGGCGTCCTCGTCGTGCGTCCCTCGTCGCTCGGCGACGTCGTCTACGCGCTGGCGCTGGTCGCCGACGTCGCCGCGCACGATCCTGCCGTCCCCGTCGACTGGGTCGCCGAGGAGGCGTTCGTCCCCCTGGTGCGGCTCGACCCGCGGATCCGCAGCGTCGTCCCGCTCGCATTGCGCCGCTGGCGCGGCCGCCCGCTGGCCGCGGCGACGTGGCGCGAGTTCGGCGCGTTCCGGCGTGCGCTGCGCAGCGAGCGCTATGCGGCGATCCTCGACCTGCAGGAGCAGGTGAAGGGCGCGCTCGTCGCGCGGATGGCGCGGGGCACCCGGCACGGGCTCGACCGCGCGAGCATCCGCGAGCCGGTCGCCGCGTGGTTCGACGACGTCCACCACCCCATCGCGCGCGAAGCGCACTTCGTCGACAAGTGCCGTGCACTCGCCGCCGCCGCGCTGGGCTACGCGGTCGCGGGTCCGCCGCGCTGGCACTTCGCGCCGCCGGCGACCGCCGCGGCGATGCCGGCGGGCCGTTACGCGCTCGTGTTCCACGCGACGAGCCGCGACGACAAGCTGTGGCCGGAGGACCGCTGGCGCGCGCTCGGCGAGCGCCTTGCCGCGGCCGGCATTGCGACGCTGCTGCCGTGGGGAAGCGCGGCCGAGGAAGCGCGCAGCCGGCGCATCGCCGCAGGCGTCGCCGGCGCGATCGTGCCGCCGCGCCAGTCGCTGCCGGAGCTCGCGGCGCTCGCGCGGCGCGCGGACGTCGTCGCCGGCGTCGATACGGGCCTGACGCACCTCGCCGCCGCCCTCGGGACGCCGACGGTGGCCGTGTTCACCGCGACCGACGCTGCGCAGGCCGGCGTCGCGCGCACCGGGCCGCACGCGCAGGACCTGGGCGGCCGCGGCAGCGTGCCGACGTTCGACGAGGTCGCCGCGGCCGTCGGCCGCGCGCTCGCCGCCGCCCCGCGTTGCTGATGCGCGCGCTCTACACGCTGCTGTGGTACCTGCTGCTGCCTTGGCTGCCGCTGCGCCTGTGGTGGCGCGGCCGGCGCGAGCCGGGATACCGCGCGCACATCGGCGAGCGCTTCGGGCGCTACGGCGCCGCGGCGCCGGCGGCGCGCGGCGTCGTCTGGATCCACGCGGTTTCGCTGGGCGAGACGCGCGCCGTGGCGCCGCTCGTCGCGCGCATCGCGCGGGAGGTCCCGGACGCGACGATCCTGCTGACGCACATGACCGCGACCGGACGCGAGGCGGGGCGGGCGCTCGCCGGCGACCGCGTCGTCCAGGTGTGGCTGCCGTACGACGTGCCGTTCGCGGTGCGCGCGTTCCTCGCGCGCTTCGCACCCCGCGCGGGCCTGCTGGTGGAGACCGAGGTGTGGCCGAACCTGACCGCCGCGTGCGCCGCCGCGGGGGTCCCGCTGCTCCTCGTCAACGCGCGGCTGTCCGCGCGCTCGCTCGCCGGCTACCGCCGCTTCGCGCGGCTGACGCGGCCGATGTTCGCGGCGCTCGCCGGCGTCGCCGCGCAGACCGCCGCCGACGCCGATCGCCTCACCGCCGCCGGCGCGACCGGCGTCGCGGTCACCGGCAACCTCAAGTTCGACGCCGCGGCGCCGCCCGGTGCCGCGGACGCGGGGCGCGCGCTGCGCGCACGCTTCGGCGTCCGGCGCCCGGTGCTGCTGGCCG
>JBGAMF010000105.1:0-14471 GCA_044223185.1 Casimicrobiaceae bacterium
GAACAGGCCTTTCTTGGAGACGACGTCCTCGTTGCCGTCGAGGATCAGCACCTTGCTGCGCGGCTTGGCGCGCTTGAAGTACCACGCGACCTGGCACGCGCGCTCGTACGGGCCGGGCGGGCACCGGTACGGGGCGCGCGGGATCGAGATCGCGAATACGCCGCCGTCGCGCATCTCCTCGAGCTGCTTGCGGAGCGCGACCGTCTGCGGGCCGGCCTTCCACGCGTGCAGGACCTTCGCCTGCGCCGCCTCGCCGCCGAGTCCCTGCACCTGGTCGTACAGGAAGTCGACGCCCGGCGAGAGCACGAGCCGGTCGTACGGCAGGTCCTGCTGGTTCGAGATGCGCACGGTCCCGCGGAGGGGATCGACCGCCTGCGCGGTGTCGAACAGGACCTTGATGCCGCGCTTCCGGAGGCCCTCGTAGGTCACCGTGAGGTCGGCGATCTGCTTGCTGCCGCCCAGCACGAGGTTCGACAGCGGGCAGGAGACGAACGCGGGGTTCGCGTCGACGAGCGTGATGTCGACCGTGCCGTTGCTCCACATGTCGAGGTACTTGGCCGCGGTGGCGCCGCCGTAGCCGCCGCCGACGATGACGACCTTGGGGCCGCTGCGGGAGGGTGACACGGCGCAGGCGGAAAGCGCGGCCGCGGACACGCCGGCGCCCATTGCCTTCAGGAATTCGCGACGCTGCATGGACATGATCGGGTCCTTTTCGTTGTCAGTTCTTCTGCGCCGCGAACCATCCGGCCACGAGGTCGATCTGCTCGTCCGTGTAGCCCTTGGCGAGCTGCGGCATGATCGTCGCCGGCGTCTTGCCCGACTTGTAGTCCTGCATCTTGCGGACCAGGTCCGCCTTCGGCTGGCCGGCGAGCGACGGCATTCCGCCCTTGCTCGCGCCGTTGGTGCCGTGGCAGTTCGCGCATCCGGCGGCGATGTTGCGCGCGAGATTGGGATCGGGCGCTTGCGCCGCGGCGGATCCCGCGACGGTCGCGAGGATGGCCAGGGCAGCGAATCGTGTGCTCATGGTGTACTCCTGTTCGAGGGGGCGATGCGGAACGCGCGCCTCTGCCGCGCGTTTCCCGCGATGGTAATCGCATCGGGCCGGGCGCGATATTCCTCCGTGCGCCGAAGATATGGCTCCGGCCGCGACGGCGCGGTGCGGCCGCGAGCGGTCCTGCTGTGGCGAATCCGCAACGCTCGCGCAGGCACGCGCTCGCGGCCAAGAAATGGAAATCAAATCCGCAATGCGGAAACGCCGCTGAACGCGCGGTCTCCGGATGCCATACCCACCGATCGATGAGAATCAACGAGTTGCGAGTCCGTGATGAAGTCTTTGGTCATTTATCTTATATAAGATACACATGCTAAGCAGCATCGTATCCGGGCAAATGGACCGATTCTTTTCCGTCTGTCGGAAACGAATTCTAACTATCTGATTTATCGTCGAAAAATCGCTATTGCAGCGCGCAATTTCAGCTTGCAAGGGCCGCGCCGGCTTGCTAATGTTGAGCCATCACGAGTTGCCGTCCGCAGCATCACGCGGCCGGCGGCGAGAAGGGCGTAGGACCGCGTATCCCATTCCTAAAGCCCGCCAGGCCGGTCGAGCGATCCTCGCCGGTCCGTGCCGCGGGGCGCCGGCGACCTTGTTTGCCGAACGCCTCGCACGCGGCGTTGCGCGTCCCTGCCGGGGCGCGCCGCCGCCGACCAACGCGCCGGCGCAGCGATGCGCCGGCAAACGGCCACCAATACATGGGAGCAACGCAATGAACTACGACCTCGAAGCGGCACGGATCAAGAAGGAATGGGCGGAGAACCCGCGCTGGAAGGGTGTCAAGCGCGGCTACAGCGCCGAAGACGTCGTGCGCCTGCGCGGCTCGGTGCACATCGAGCACACGCTTGCCCGCCGCGGCGCCGAGAAGCTCTGGAAGCTCGTCAACGAGGAGCCGTTCGTCAACTCGCTCGGGGCGATGAGCGGCAACCAGGCGATGCAGCAGGTCAAGGCCGGGTTGAAGGCCATCTACCTGTCCGGCTGGCAGGTCGCCGCCGACGCGAACGTCGCCGGCGAAATGTATCCGGACCAATCCCTCTATCCGATCAACTCGGTGCCGAACGTCGTGAAGCGCATCAACAACACGTTCGCGCGGGCCGACCAGATCCAGCACATGGAAGGCAGCGACACGATCGACTTCTTCGCGCCGATCGTCGCGGACGCCGAGGCCGGGTTCGGCGGCGTGCTGAACGCGTTCGAGCTGATGAAGGCGATGATCGAGGCGGGCGCGGCGGGCGTCCACTTCGAGGACCAGCTGGCGTCGGTCAAGAAGTGCGGCCACATGGGCGGCAAGGTCCTGGTGCCCACGCGCGAAGCCGTGGACAAGCTGATCGCCGCGCGGCTCGCCGCCGACGTCATGGGCGTGCCGACCGTGCTGCTGGCGCGCACCGATGCCGAGGCGGCGGACCTCGTCACGTCGGACATCGACGACAACGACCGGCCGTTCCTGACGGGCGAGCGCACGATCGAGGGCTTCTACAAGTCGAAGAACGGCCTCGAGCAGGCCGTGGCGCGGGGCCTCGCGTACGCGCCGTACTGCGACATGCTGTGGTGCGAGACCGGCAAGCCGGACCTCGCGTTCGCCAAGGCGTTCGCCGACGCGATCCACGCGAAGTTCCCCGGGAAGCTCCTCGCGTACAACTGCTCGCCGTCGTTCAACTGGAAGAAGAACCTCGACGACGCGACGGTCACGAAGTTCCAGAGCGAGCTCGGCAAGATGGGCTACAAGTTCCAGTTCATCACGCTCGCGGGCTTCCACAGCCTCAACTACTCGATGTTCAACCTCGCGCACGGCTACGCGCACGAGCACATGACGGCCTTCGTCGAGCTGCAGGAAGCCGAGTTCGCGGCGATGAGCAAGGGCTTCACCGCCATCAAGCACCAGCGCGAGGTCGGCACGAGCTACTTCGACGCGATCACGACGACGATCCAGGGCAGCCAGGCGTCGACGACCGCGCTGAAGAACTCGACCGAGGACGAGCAGTTCTTCGAGAAGCCGAAGGACGAGCTGCAGGTCGCCAACGGCTGACCTCGCGGTTCCTCCGGAACGCCGCGCGGGGCGACGTCCCGCGCGGCGTTCGTGTTTCCGGGGTCCGCGTCCGGCCGCCGGACGAACGCGCCGGCGCCGAACCATGGCGGCGCCCGGCGGTCGGAAGCACATGGCGAACTCGCTTGCCCCGGCCGGCGCCCCGGCCGCTGCCCCCGACCCCGTCCGGGTGTTCTTCGCCCTCGTCCCCGACCGGGCCGTCGTCGGGGAGTTCACGGTCCTCGCGGCGGACATTGCCCGCCGCGCGCGCGGGCGTGCGGTGGCGGGCGATCACGTCCACGTCACGCTGGCGTTCCTCGGCGACGTCGCGCCGGCCGCGATCCCCGCGCTCCGGCGCATCGGCGACGCGCTGCCGCACGGCGGGGCGGTCGTCCAGTTCGACACGCTGGGCTCGTGGCGTGCGTCCGGCGTGGCGTGGATCGCGCCGCGCGAGCTTCCACCGCAGGTGGTCGCGCTGCACGACGCGCTGCATGGCGCGCTCGTCGACGCCGGGTTCCCGCTCGACACGCGGCCGTTTCGCCCGCACGTGACGCTCGCGCGCCGCTGCGTGCACCCGGTGCCGCGCGCGCGCTGCGCGCCGATCCGCTGGAAGGCCGACCGGCTGTGCCTGATCGGCTCCGAACTGACGCCGGCCGGGCCGGTCTACAGCGAACTCGCGGCCTGGGCGCTGGCGTGACGGGCTCGCGTCCGGGCATCGAGCCCGGCCCGACTCCGCACAAGCCTTCGCGCCGACCGGCCTCGCCTGCCGGCCGGGCCGGCGACTTGCCTAGGTTCCCCGTGCGACCGGCCGTGCCGGATCCGCGCACCACTCGCTCCACGACCCCGGGTAGAGCCGGGTGCCGCCGAGGCCGGCGATCTCCATCGCGAGCAGGTTGTGGCACGCGCTTACGCCGGAGCCGCACGAGTGGACGACGCCGTCGTGCGGCACGCCGTCGAGCAGCGCCGCGAACTCCGCGCGCAGCACCGCGGCCGGCTTCATCGTCTGGTCGGCGTTGAGGTTCTGCGCATACGGACGGTTGCGCGCACCGGGGATGTGACCGGCGACCGGGTCGAGCGGCTCGGTGTCGCCGCGGAAGCGTTCGGGCGCACGCGCGTCGACGATGGTGAGCGTCTGCCGGGCGAGGCTCGCCATGATGCCGGTGGCGTTGACGGTCGGCGTGACGCGGCGCACCGTGAACGCGGCAGGCGCGGCGGCCGGCGCATCGGTCGCGACCGGCCGGCCCTCGGCCGTCCATTTCGCGAAGCCGCCGTCGAGCACGGCCACGGCGTCGAAGCCGAGCCAGCGGAGCATCCACCACAGTCGCGACGCGAACATGCCGGCGGCCTGGTCGTACGCGACGACCTGCCGGCCCGCGGTGATGCCGAGCCGGCCGAAGGTGGCGGCGGCCTGCTCCGGCGTGGGCAGCGGGTGGCGTCCGTTGCGGCCGGACTTCGGCGCCGACAGGTCGCGGTCGAGGTGGACGTACGCGGCGCCCGGAACGTGGCCCGCACGGTGCTGCGCGGCGCCCCAGTCGGGCTGCGCGAGGTCGAAGCGCACGTCGCAGACCACGAGGTCGGGGGTACCGAGCCGCAGGGCGAGCTCGGCGGTCGTGATCAGCGTATCGAACGTCGGCACGGGTTTCTCCTCGGCACGGGAAGTCAGTCGTCGGTGCTCTGCGGCGCGGCGCGCCGGTCGGTGCGAGCCTGCCGCTGCGTCGCGATGATACCGGCCGCGACGATCAGCACGATGCCGAGCCACGCCGGGAGCGGCAGCACGTCGCCCCAGATCAGGATGCCCAGCACGCTCGAGAACACGATGCCGCTGTACGACAGCGCCGCGGCGACGAGCGCGCTGCCCTTGCCGTACGCGCGCGTCATCGCGAGCTGCCCCAGTCCGCCGAACCCGCCGACGCCCAGCAGCAGCGCGACGTTGGCGGGCGTGACCGGGTGCCACGTCTGCGGGGCCATCCAGAGCAGCGCGCCCAGGCACGCGAAGAGGCCGAAGTAGAAGACGACGCGCGCCTCCGGCTCGTGCGCGCGGACGAGCGCGCGGACGTTCCAGTACGAGATCGCCGACGTCGCGCCGGACGCGAGCCCGATGGCGGCCGGCCAGACCTGGTCGGGCGCCAGCGTCGGCTGCAGCAGCAGCACGCAGCCGGCAAAGCCCGCGAGGACCGTCGCGGCGAGCGCCGGGCCCGGCCGCTCGCGCGCGTACCACGCGAGCAGCAGCGTGAGGAACACCGGCGACGTGTAGTTGAGCGTCATCGCCGTGGCCACGGGCAGCCGCGTCAGCGCGTAATAGAACATGAACAGCGAGACGAACCCCGCCACGCCGCGGTGCACGTGCATGCCGAGGTGCGCGGTGCGGACCGGCAGGCGCATCCGCGCGAGCACCACCCAGGCGAACGCCATCTGCACGAGCGCGCGGTAGAACACGAGCTCGGCCGCCGTGAACTGCGCGGCCGCGTACTTGACGCACACGCCCATCAGCGCGAAGGACAACCCGGCGGCGACCATCCACAGCGATTGCATCGGAGCCCCGGGGGGTGCGGCCACGGCCGGCGTGCGCCACGCCGGCCCCGCGCCGGCGGACCGCGGTCTACAGGTGCGCGATGTGCGCTTCCATCTGCTGCCGGTAGAACTCGTGGAAGTGCTGCATCCCGTCCTCCATCGGCGACTGGTAGGGGCCGACCTCGCTGCGGCCGGCCTGCCAGAGCGCGCGGCGGCCGGCGTCCATGCGCTCCGCGATCTCGTCGTCCTCCTTCGCGGTCTCCATGTACGCGGCCTGCTCGGCCTCGACGAACTCGCGCTCGAACAGCGCGATGTCCTCGGGATAGTAGAACTCGACGACGTTGAGCGTGCGGTCGACCGCCTCCGGGTAGAGCGTGCTGATCACCAGCACGTGCGGGTACCACTCCAGCATGACGTTCGGGTAGTACGTGAGCCACACGGCGCCGTGGCGCGGCAGCTCGCCGCGGTAGTAGTCGAGCACCGCCTTGTGCCAGCGCTCGTACGTGCGCGAGCCCGGCTTGGCGAGCCGGTTGTTGAGGCCGACGGTCTGCACCGAGTACCAGTCGCCGAACTCCCAGGCGAGGTCCTCGCAGGTGACGAACTGGCCGAGGCCCGGGTGGAACGGGCCGACGTGGTAGTCCTCGAGGTAGACCTCGATGAACGACTTCCAGTTGTAGTTCACGCGGTGCAGCTCGACGCGGTCGAGCACGTAGCCCGAGAAGTCGAAGTCGCGCACGCCGAGCGCGGCCAGGTCCTGCGCGACGTCGCGCGGCCCGTCGAACAGCAGGCCGTTCCAGTTGGCGAGCGGCGTGCGCGCGAGGTTCGCGCACGGCTTGTCCGCGAAGTGCGGAGCGCCGAGCAGCTCGCCGGTGAGGTCGTAGGTCCAGCGGTGGATCGGGCACACGATGTTCTGCGCGTTGCCGCGGCCGTTGAACATCAGCGCCTGCCGGTGCCGGCAGATGTTGGACAGGAGCTCGACGCCTTGCGCGTTGCGCACGAGCATCTGCGCGTCGCCGCGGGCGGCGAGCACCTGGAAGTCGCCGGGGTTCGGCACCATGAGCTCGTGGCCCACGTAGCCGGGGCCGCGCGCGAACAGCAGCCGCTGCTCGGCCTCGAGCACGCGCGGATCGAGGTACCAGGAAACCGGAAACTGCGTCGTCGCCGGACGCAGATGACCGGCCGTCGCGAGGTCAGACATCGGCCTACCCTTTCGCTCTATCGGTTGCTGGCAACCAACCCAACCCAACAACCCGGGACGCTTACGGCTTTGCGCTGCAATAAAGCCGCCCCGGACCGCTTTGCTAAGTCGGCCGCGCGAAAAGGATCGCTACAGGCCGCGTCGTCAAAAAGTGCTATGATACCGACGTTTATGCCATAAGGTCAAGACCTTAGCGCATTTCTTCGCGCGTTTCCCGGCCGCCCGAACCGCGGCCCGCGGGACTGGCGCAGGGTGCCCGCTGCGGCCCGCGCCTGTCCCTCCCCACGTCCCCGACGCCATGGCCAAGCCTGCCGCCGCACCCGCGAACTTCGAGACCGCCCTGGCGGAGCTCGAGGCCATCGTGGCTTCGATGGAGGGCGGCGCGCTGCCGCTCGCCGAGTCGCTCGCCGCGTACAAGCGCGGCGCCGAGCTCATCGCGTATTGCCAGGCGGCGCTGAAGGACGCACAGCAGCAGATCGAAGTCCTCGACCGCGGCGTGTTGGCCGCGTTCGCGCCGGACGGCGGCGGCGATGAATCCTGACGTCGCGTTCGCGGTGTGGGCGGGCGAGCGGCAGCAGCGCATCGAGCACGTCCTCGCGCGCGAGCTGGCGCTGGCCGACGGCACGCCGCCCGCGCTCGCCGACGCGATGCGCTACGCGGTGCTGGGCGGCGGCAAGCGCGCGCGGCCGCTGCTCGCCTATGCGGCGGGCGAACTGGCGGGCGCGGATCCGGCGATCGTCGACGGCCCCGCGGCGGCGGTGGAGATGATCCACGCGTACTCGCTCGTGCACGACGACCTGCCCTGCATGGACGACGACGCGCTGCGGCGCGGCAAGGCGTCGTGCCACGTCGCGTTCGGCGAGGCGATGGCGCGGCTGGCCGGCGACGCGCTGCAGGCGCAGGCGTTCGCGACGCTCGCGCGCACGCCGCTCGCCGCTCCGGGCGAGGCGTGCGCGCTGCTCGCGCAGGGCGCGGGCCCCGCCGGGATGGCGGGTGGCCGAACTGATCGATCTGCGCATGTCGGTCGTGCCGGCGACGTTGCCCCAACTCGAAACGTGCACCCGGATGAAGACCCGGTGGGTACGATGGCGGCGGTCCGGCTCGGCGCGGCCTGGCGACGCCGACGACCGCGGCGGAGGAACAGGCGCTCGACGCCTTTGCCGGCGCGGCGGGCTCGTTCCAGGTCGTCGATGACGTGCTCGACGTGGAAGGTCACCGCCACGCTCAGCCAAGACGCAGCAGAAGGATGCCGCGAGCATGCCGTACCCGTATGTGAGCCTGCTCGGGCCTTGCCGGGCCAAGCAGGCACCGACGCATTGCGCGAGGACGCACGCGGCGACGGCCCCCACGCTCGCTGCGCTCGCTGCCCCCCGGGGGGGCGTGTCAGTGCCTTCGGGCGGCCGGGCGGCACTGACATGTACCCCCTGCTCGAACGCATCGACAGCCCCGCGGACCTGCGCGCGCTGGACCGCGCGCAGCTCCCGGCGCTCGCGCGCGAGCTGCGCGCGTTCCTGCTGCGCACGGTCGCGCAGACCGGCGGCCACCTGTCGTCGAACCTCGGCACCGTCGAGCTCACGATCGCGCTGCACTACGTGTTCGCGACGCCCGAGGATCGCATCGTCTGGGACGTCGGGCACCAGACCTACGCGCACAAGGTCCTGACCGGCCGCCGCGAGGCGATGGCGCGGCTGCGGCAGCTCGAGGGCCCGTCGGGCTTCCCGCGGCGCAGCGAGTCGCCGTACGACACTTTCGGCACCGCGCACTCGTCGACGTCGATCTCGGCGGCGCTGGGCATGGCGGCGGCGGCGAAGCTCCAGGGCGCGGACCGCCACGTGGTCGCCGTGATCGGCGACGGCGCCATGAGCGCCGGCATGGCGTTCGAGGCGATGAACAACGCGCAGGGCGCGAACGTCACCGTGATCCTGAACGACAACGAGATGTCGATCTCGGAGCCGGTCGGCGCGCTCAACAACTATCTCGCGCGGATCCTGTCCGGACGGCTGTACAACACCGTGCGCAAGGGCGGCAAGGAGGTGCTCGCCAAGCTGCCGCCGCCGGTGCACGACCTCGCCAGGCGCTGGGAGGAGCACACGAAGGGCATGCTGCTGCCCGGCACGCTGTTCGAGGAGTTCGGGTTCAACTACATCGGACCGATCGACGGCCACGACCTCGACACGCTGGTGCGCACGCTCGGCAACGTGCGCGACCTCTCCGGGCCGCAGCTGCTGCACGTGATCACGAAGAAGGGCTTCGGATACCCGGCGGCGGAGGCGGACCCGATCCTCTACCACGGCGTGGGGAAGTTCGACCCGGCGGTGGGGATCGTGGCGAAGCCGCCGGCGCGGCCGGCGTACACGCAGGTGTTCGGCGACTGGCTGTGCGACATGGCCGCGAGCGACGAGCGCGTCGTCGGCATCACGCCGGCGATGCGCGAAGGTTCGGGGCTCGTGCGGTTCTCGCGCGAGTTCCCGCAGCGCTACTTCGACGTCGGCATCGCCGAGCAGCACGCGGTGACGTTCGCCGCAGGGCTCGCCTGCGAGGGCATGCGGCCGGTCGTCGCCATCTACTCGACCTTCCTGCAGCGTGCCTACGACCAGGTGATCCACGACGTCGTGCTGCAGAACCTGCCGGTCGTGTTCGCGATCGACCGCGCGGGCGTCGTCGGCGCCGACGGCGCCACGCACATCGGCGCCTACGACCTCACGTACCTGCGCTGCCTGCCCAACACGACGGTGATGGCGCCCGCCGACGAGAACGAGTGCCGGCAGATGCTGTACACGGCGTGCACGCTGGGGACGCCGGCAGCGGTGCGCTATCCGCGCGGCACCGGGCCCGGGGTGGCGATCGAGGCGGAGATGCGCGGCGTGCCGGTCGGCCGCGGCGAGATCCGCCGGACGGCGGCGCGGCGGACGCAGCGCGTCGCGATCCTCGCGTTCGGGCCGATGCTGCAGCCGGCGCTGGCGGCGGGCCAGGAGCTCGACGCGACGGTCGCGAACATGCGCTTCGTCAAGCCGCTCGACGTCGAGCTGGTGCTGCGCCTCGCGCGCGAGCACGACGCGCTGGTGACGGTCGAGGAGAACGTGGTCGCGGGCGGATCGGCCACGGTCTGCGACAGGACCTGACCGTGCCGGTGCTGCACCTCGGACTGCCGGACCGCGTCGTCGACCACGGGGATTCCGCCGTCCTGCTCGCGCAGGCGGGGCTCGACGCGGCGGGCATCGCGGCGGCGGTGCGCGCGCGGTTCGGCGCGCGGCCGGAACAGTCGTGGGCCAAGCCGGCCGCATAGGGGCCGGCGGCGGGGCCATCCGTTACAATCGCCTTCCCGAGCCATGAACCGTCCCGAGCGACCCGACCAGCTGATGGCCATTCCCGACGTGCAGTCGGAGAGCGACGCGCGCGCGCTGGCGATCGACCAGGTCGGCATCCGCGGCCTGCGCTACCCGCTGTCGTTCGCCGACCACGACGGCGTCGCGCAGGGCACGATCGCGACCGCCAACGTCTACGTGGCGCTGCCCGAGGAGCGCAAGGGCACGCACATGTCGCGCCTCGTCATGCTGCTCGAGGAGCGCGCGGTCCCGGGCGCGCCGCCGCTGTCGGTGGCGGCGCTGCGCGGACTGATCGACGACCTGGTCGCGCGGCTCGACGCGCCCGGCGGCCGGATCGAGCTCGCGTTCCCGTTCTTCGTCCGCAAGGTCGCCCCGGTGTCCGGCATCGCCAGCCTGCTCGACTACGAGGTGCGCCTCGCCGCCGAGCTCTCCGACGGCCGGTACGACCGGACCGTCGCCGTCGCGGCGCCGGTGACGTCGCTGTGCCCGTGCTCGAAGGAGATCTCCGACTACGGCGCGCACAACCAGCGCTCGACGGTCACGATCACCGTGCGCGGCACCGCGCCGGTGTTCGTGCACGAGCTGCTGCGCATCGCCGAGGAGGAGGCGTCGTCCGAGCTCTTCGGCATCTTGAAGCGCGCCGACGAGAAGTACGTCACCGAGCGCGCGTACGACAACCCTCGCTTCGTCGAGGACCTGGTGCGCGACGTCGCGACGCGGCTCGCCGCGGACCCGCGCTTTGCGGGCTTCTGCGTCGAGGCCGAGAACTTCGAGTCGATCCACAACCACTCGGCCTACGCGCGGATCGCGCGGGGCATGTAGCCCGCCGCCGTCCGTCGGCGCCGGCCGCGGCTCGTTCCGCGCGGGGCGCCGGCCGTCACGGCGCCTCCGGCGAAGGGCGCGGCCGCCTACAATCCGCGTCGCGATGATCGCGATCCTCAAGTCACGCTACGAAGCGCTCGCCCAGCGGGTGCTCGCGCCGCTGTCGGAGATCGAGCGGCGCGACGTCCGCGCGTTCGACCGCTGGTTCTACGCGAGCGGCGGCTGGCGGTGGCTGCTCGCGCTCGTCGCCGTGACCACGCTGGTGGCGTGGGTGGCGTCCGGGCTGCCGTGGAACATGACGTTCGCCGAAGCGGCGATCCTGTTCAACGTCGTCGTGCTGACCCTGCTGTGGTCGGGGCTGTCGGCGTGGTTCGGCTACCGGCGGTTCCAGGGACGCATCTTCGGCTACATCGTCGCCGCGCCGCTGCTGGCGCTCGCCGGCATGCTGGTCGGCGCGAGCATCGCCGGGCTGGTCAAGGGGGTGGACCCGTTCGTCTTCTTCCAGGACAGCACGAAGCTGCGCCACGTCGTCACCGCCGGCATCGTGTTCGGCTTCCTGTTTTCGCTGGTCACCGCGCTGATCGCGCACCTGCGCAACCGCGAGTACCGGGCGCTTACCGCGCACCTCGCCGCGGAGGCGCGCCAGAGCGAGACGTCGCGGCAGCTCGCCGAGTCGCGGCTGCGCCTGCTGCAGCTGCAGGTCGAGCCGCACTTCCTGTTCAACACGCTGGGCAGCGCGCAGCAGCTGGCGGAGAGGGGCGCGCCCGAGGCGGCGAGCCTGATCCGCGACCTCATCCGGTTCCTGCGTGCCGCGGCGCCGGCGCTGCGCGACGAGATGACGACCGTCCGGGAGGAGGCCGAGATGATCAGCGCGTACCTCGGCATCATGCAGACGCGGCTCGGGCGCCGCCTCGCGTGGTCGATCGCGTGCCCGGACGACGTGGCCGGCGTGCCCATCCCGCCCGGCCTCGTCATCACGCTCGCGGAGAACGCGATCAAGCACGGCATCGAGCCCGCCCCGCAGGGCGGGCGCGTCGACGTCGCCGTCGCGCGCGCCGGGGAGGACGTCGTGCTCGAGGTCAGCGACACCGGGGCCGGCCTCGGCGCGTCGGCGCCGGGCAGCGGCATCGGCCTCGCCAACGTCCGCGAACGGCTGCGGCTCGTCTACGGCGACCGCGCCGCACTGGACCTCGGAGAAAACGAGCCGCGCGGCTTTCGCGCGCGCATCACGCTGCCGGCGGCGCACGTGCGCCCGGCGAACGACCCGGACCCGCCCGTGGAGAGCGCCTGACCGATGAACCCGCCCACCGCACTGATCGCCGAGGACGAAGCGCTGATGCGCGAGCGCGTGAAGGAGAAGCTCGCCGCGGTCTGGCCCGAGCTTGCCGTGGTCGCGGAGGCCGAAGACGGCGACGAGGCGCTGGCGCTCTTCGCCGCGCACCGCCCGCAGATCGCGTTCCTCGACATCCGCATGCCGGGCCGGTCGGGGCTCGACGTCGCCGCCGCGATCGGCGCGCAGTGCCACGTCGTCTTCATCACCGCCTACGACCAGTACGCGCTGCAGGCGTTCGACGCCGGTGCCGTCGACTACCTGCTGAAGCCCGTCGAGGAGGACCGCCTGCGCACGATGGTCGAGCGGCGGCGCCGCAAGCTCGGGACGCCGCCGCCGGACCTGTCCGCCCTGGTCGACGCCCTGCGCCAGTCGGCGCACGCGCCGTCGGCGCGGATGCGCTGGGTGAAGGCCGCCGTCGGCAAGCAGGTGAAGCTGATCCCGGTCGCGGACGTCGTCTACTTCCAGTCCGACACCAAGTACACACGGGTGGTGCTGGCCGCCGGCGAGGCGCTGATCCGCACGCCGTTGAAGGAACTGCTGGCGGAGCTCGACCCCGACAAGTTCTGGCAGATCCACCGCGGCACGATCGTGAACCTCGACGCCGTCTCCGGCGTGCTGCGCGAGGACGCCGAGCGGCAGTTCGTGCTGCTCAAGCAGCGGCAGGAGAAGCTGCCGATCTCGCGCCAGTTCACGCACCTGTTCAAGCAGATGTAGAGCGGGCGGACGCGGCCCGGCGCGCGGCCCGTCACCCCAACCCTCTCCCCGCAAGCGGGGAGAGGGAGCTGGACCTGTCCTGCCGGTTGCACTGACGGGGCGACGCGCGCGGAAGTTCGCTCCGGCGGGTGCGTTTGCGCTCCCTCTCCCGCTTGCGGGAGAGGGCTGGGGTGAGGGTGGCGCACGCGCCGCGTGCGCTAGAATCGACGGACCATGCTGCCCGTCGCCATCTTCCGGTTCTCGCCGACGGAGACGCCCGGACGCTTCGGCGACTGGCTCGACGCGCAGGGCATCGCGTGGCGGCTGGTCGCGCTCGACGAGGGCGCGGCCGTGCCGGCGTCGCCGCGCGACTTCGCGGGCATCGGCATGATGGGCGGGCCGATGAGCGTCAACGACGACCTGCCGTGGGTGGCGCCGCTCGCCGGCCTCCTGCGCGACGCGATGATGGAAGGCACGCCGGTGATCGGCCACTGCCTTGGCGGCCAGCTGATGGCCAAGGCACTGGGGGCGCGCGTCGCGCGCATGCGCGAGCCCGAGATCGGCTGGCTGCACGTCGACGTCTGCGACCGCGGCGCGCGCCGCGAGTGGTTCGGCGGCCTGCCGCGGCTCCCGGTGTTCCAGTGGCACTACGACGCGTTCGACCTGCCGCCGATGGCCACGCGCATCCTCACCAACGACGTCGCCGTGAACCAGGGCTTCGTGATCGACGGCCGGCACGTCGGCTTCCAGTGCCACATCGAGATGACGCGCGAGCTGGTCGAGTCGTGGTGCCGCACCGGCGCCGCCGAACTGCCCGCGCGCTCGAGCGCGCACCGGCAGAGCGCCGCCGACCTCGTGGCCGACCTCGACGCACGGCTCGCCGCGCTCTCCGAGGTCGCCGACCGCGTGTACGCGCGCTGGGCGCAGGGACTGCGGCGCTGATGCCCGCGATCCGCGCGCTGCCCGACCTGCTGATCAACCAGATCGCCGCCGGCGAGGTCGTCGAGCGCCCGGCGGCCGCGCTGAAGGAACTCCTCGAGAACGCGCTCGACGCCGGCGCGACGCAGGTCGACGTCGACGTCGCCGGCGGCGGCGTCAAGCGCATCCGCGTGGCCGACGACGGCGCCGGCATCGAGCGCGAGGACCTCGCGCTCGCCGTCGCGCGCCACGCGACGTCGAAGATCGCGTCGGTGCTCGACCTCGAGGCGATCGCGTCGCTCGGCTTCCGCGGCGAGGCGCTGGCGTCGATCGCGTCGGTGTCGCGCCTGGCGCTCGCGTCGCGCGCGGCGGGCCGGCCGCACGCGTGGCGGATCGAGGTCGAGGGCGGCACGGTCGCGCCGGTGACGCCGGCGGCGCTGGCGGCCGGCACGTCGGTGACGGTCGAGGAGCTCTTCTTCAACACGCCGGCGCGCCGCAAGTTCCTGCGCACCGAGGCGACCGAGTGGGGCCACTGCGACGAGGCGTTCCGCCGCGTGGCGCTGGCGCACCCGGAGGTGGCGTTCACGCTGCAGCAC
>JBGAMF010000106.1:0-14184 GCA_044223185.1 Casimicrobiaceae bacterium
CGACGACCGCGGGCGCGCCAGTAACCCTCGTCGCCCACTCGTTCGGCGGGCAGATCGCACGCGAACTGGCCGTCACGATGCCGCAGGCGATCGCCCGCATCGTGCTGCTCGGCTGCACGTTCGACCCGGCCGAAGCCAACCTGCGCTTCGCCGATGCGTTGGTCGCGGCGGGCGCGGGAAACGACCAACTCGCGCGCGCACTCGTTGCCGCACGCGCGCATCGCGACGGCGATACCGTGCTCGCCATCGTCGCCGCGAACTTCGGCGCACCCGGCGCGCTGCGCCGCTATTTCGCGGGAGACTCGGAGGCGATCGCTGCCCGCTATCTCGACGCGCTGGTGGCCGGCCCGGTCGTCGACTTCGCAACGCTCGCCGGCGTCCTCCGCGACCGGCTGCGCCATCCGCCGCCCTGCACGCGCAGCGCGTTCGCCGGGCCCGTGACGCTGGTATCGGGTGACGCGGATCCGCTGTGCCGCGTCGACGTCGACGCCGCGGCGTGGCGCACGGTGTTCCCGCAGGTCGAGTGCCGCGTCGTCGCGTCCGGGCACATGGTCCACGTGGAAACACCGCCGGAGGTCTGGTTCGACCCCGCCGTCACTCCGCGCGCGTGAGGCGCATCGCGCAGCGGATCGAGGCGATCCGCAAGCTCGCCCGTCACTGCGCGCGCGTGAGGCCCGATCTCCCCGACTCCGCCAGGTGGCGCTTCAGTCAATCGCGTCGATGTGGGCGACCAGCTCCGTCGCCTTGTGAATGCCGAGCTTGCGGTGGATCGCATCGATGTGGTTGCGCGCGGTGGCCGGCGCCATGCGGAGCTCGCGAGCGACCTCCTTGTACGAAGTCCCTTTCGCCAGCGCGCGGGCCACCTCGAGTTCGCGCGGCGACAGGCGATCGGCGGGGCGCACCGGCCGCAGCTTCAGGAAGAGGAGTTCCGGGGACTGCGCAAGAATCAGCACCACCGATCGCCCGGTGTAGCGCCCGCGCGCCAGCACGTCAGCCAACGCTGCTTCCGGCAACCGCGTGAGGCCGGCCGGCCCGAACTCCTCGCGCAACAGCGCGGCGAAGCCCGCCTCGGCGTGGACGAAGTTGCCGTCGCGATCGGCGATCGCGAGATGGTAGTGGCGCTCCTGCCCGTCCTTGCGCAGGTGCTCGAGGCACGCGATGCGGTTGATGGTCAGCGCCTCGAAGAGGTGCGGGACGAGGAAGCGCGCGAGATCGGCGTCCCCGTCGGCGTATCGCCGCGCTGGATCCGCACGGTACAGCGACACCCACCGCACGAACCCCTGCGTGTGGTCCACGTCGTACCACAGCAGGTTGTTGTTGTGCTCGAAGCGTTGCGTGTAGGCGCGGATGCCGGCCTTCGCCCGCACCGCGAACATGTCCGCGGGGCAGTAGGCAAGGACGCCCGATGACCGGGCCCAGGCGATCTCGGCCACCGTGTCCTGCCCCTTGATCTCGTCGTAGGCGGCCAGCACGTCGGGCCCTTCGTTGTGCAGGTAGACGTGCCGCTTGGTGACGGCGTTCGGCGTGATCGGGCCTCGGCCCCACTGCGCGAAGTCGAAGCGCAACCAGGGTTCGAGCAGCGTCATCGCCGTCGCCTGGAACTGGTCGAGCGGAAGCTCGCGCGAGGCGCGATATACGGACAGCAGCAGCGTGTTCAGGCCGGATGCCAGCGTCACGGCGCCCTCCCCGTCGGCCCGTGATGGGAACAATTTCCCCCGCGGACAAGGCCCGCCGGCCGGACGCGCCAAGTCGCCCGGACACAGGGGGCATTTGCCCTATTGGCGACGTTGCCATAGTGGGCCTACATTCGCAATGGGAATATTCTCTTGAGCCCCGCCGCCCGGGGCCTTCATGATGGACCGCGTGATCGCCGCCGCTCATGTCGACGCACCGCAGCATGCCGCAAGGCCGGGCTCGCGCTGCGGGCCGACGGAGTCGGCCGCGCCGAGTTGGGGACCCGCCGTTCCGGCCATGGCCCCCGAGTGCGCAGCGGCCGCCGTTTGCCCGCTTGCCCCCGGACCAGGGGCCGCCGCGCACGATCGCTTCGAACCGCTCGAATCGTCTCCCGTGCCGGTCGTCTTCTGCCGTCGATCGCTGGCCGTGGTTTACGCCAATCCGGCCGCGCACCGGCTGATGGCGGTCGGGTGCGGCATCCTTGTCGCAAACGGCCGGCTGTTGGCGGCCGCGACGGACGCGCACGCCTGGCTCGCGCGCACGGTCTCCACCTTGGCCAGTGGCGGCGAGGGCCACGACATGCGGAGCGCAAGGATGATCGCTCCGCCGGACCGCGGGCCCGCCGTCCTCGCCATCGTCGTCGCACAGGCCCGGCGAGACGCGGAGCCGCAATCCGCGCCGGACGCGATGGTGATCCTGCATCGCCCCGAGCCGCGCTTGGGACCCGCGAACGCGGTGCTGGCGGCCTCGTTCGGGCTGACCGACGGCGAGATCCGGGTGCTGGGCGCCCTGGTCAGCGGCGGTGCGCTGACCGCTGTCGCGCGCCAGCTGCGCATCGGGCACGAGACCGTTCGCTCGCACCTGAAGAGCATCTTCGCCAAGACGGGTACGCATCGGCAGGGCGAGTTGATCGCGCTGGTGCTCGCGTTGAGTTCGCTTCCCTGGCCGCGACGCTAGGACCAGGCAACGCGAAGCCGCAGCGCGCGGCTGCGTCCCGATGTCGGGGCAACGTCGGTGGGGCCGCTGCAAACGACGGTCAGAACAGCGCGTCCCGCGTGTACCCCCGCCGCTCGAGCTTCCCGCGCAGCTTCTCGAGCGCCTCGCCCTGGATCTGCCGCACGCGCTCGCGCGTGACGCCGATCTCCGCCGCCAGGTCCTCCAGCGTCGTGACCTCGCAGCCGTTCAGTCCGTAGCGGCGCTCGATGACGAGCCGCTGGCGAGGATTCAACTCGGCCAGCCAGCCGGCGACGGACGCCTCGATCGCGCTGTCGTGCAGCAGGAGCTCCGGCGCGCGCGCCTCGTCGTCGGCGATGCCGTCGGCCACCGTGAGGCCCGAGTCGCGGTCGATCGGCGCGTCGAGCGACAGCATGTGCTCCTGGTGGCGCAGCAGGCGCTCGACATCGGCGACAGGCTTGCCCAGCAGGTGCGCGACGTCCTCCAGCGACGGGTCGCGTCCGCCGGCGGGCGCGTGCGTCTCGAGGTGGCGCAGCGCGCGCAGCACGACGTTCAGCTCCTTCACGACGTGCGCGGGCAGCCGGATCGTGCGCGACTGGTTCATGATCGCGCGCTCGATCGACTGGCGGATCCACCAGGTCGCGTAGGTCGTGAAGCGGAAGCCGCGCTCGGGGTCGAACTTCTCGAGCGCGTGGATGAGCCCCAGGTTGCCCTCCTCGATCAGGTCGGGCAGCGCCAGGCCGCGGTGCATGTAGTGGCGGGCGATGCTGACGACGAGCCGCAGGTTGCGCTCGATCATCGTCTGCCGCGCGGCGAAGTCGCCGGCGCGCGCCGCGCGCGCGAACGCGAGCTCCTCGCCGGGCGTCAGCAGCGCGTGCTGCCCGACGTCGTTCAGGTAGAGCTGCGTGACGTCGGTGACGAAATCGCCGGACAGCCCCTCGGCGGGCTCCTCCAGCGGGAGGTCGGCGGAATAGCGGTCGGGCTCGGGCGGCACGTCCCCGCCCGGCGCGTCGGGCAGCGGCGGCGGGCGCGGGTCCTGGGCCATGCCGGGTGGGTGCCGCGCCGGTTGCGCCCGCTAGGCCGGCGGCAGGTAGCGGACGGGATCCATCGGCGTGCCCAGCCGCCGGATCTCGAAGTGCAGCTTCACTTCGGAGGCGTCGGTGTTGCCCATCTCGGCGATCTTCTGGCCCTTCGTCACCGCCTGGCCCTCGGCGACGAGGATGTCGCGGTTGTGCGCGTACACCGACAGGTAGGTCCGGTTGTGCTTGATGATGATGAGCTTGCCGTAGCCGCGCAGCCCGCTGCCGGCGTAGACGACGGTGCCGGCGGCGCTCGCGACCACCGGCGTGCCGGCGGCACCGGCGATGTCGATTCCCTTCAACGTGGCCGTTTCCGAGAACGCGCCGACGACCTTGCCCTTCGCCGGCCAGATCCAGTCGACGCGGTCGTTGTCGGCCTCGCCCGCCGGCGTGCGCGGCACCTCCGGCCTGGCCTCGGCCTTCGGCGGCTCGGGCTTCGGCGCCGCGGCCGGCGCGGCGAGCGCGACGGTCTCGGGCGGCTGCGCCGCGATGCGCGTAACGTCGCGCACCGCTTGCTCCGAGTACGGCTCCTTCAGCGCCTTCGGCGACGACTTGTAGGCCTCGGTGTTGCGCGCGGCGGCGGCGACGGGCGCCGGCGGCGCGGTCCCGGTCGCGGCGGGCTTCGCCTCGACGACCGCCGGCACCGAGCGCAGCGGCGCCGTGGTGACGCCGCTCGCGGCACCGGCGGTGTCGCCGGGTACGGAGAGCCGCAGCACCTGCCCGACGCGGATCAGGTTGACGTTCTCGATGCCGTTCAACGCGGCGAGTTCGCGGTAGTCGAGGCCGTGGTCGAGCGCGATCTGGTGGAGCGTGTCGCCGCGCTTGACCGTGTACGTCGCGGGCCGCCAGTCGGCGTCCGCCGCCGGCGGCTTCGGCGGGACGGCCGGCGCGGTCGCGGCCACCGGCGGCTTCGGTGGCGGCGCCGCGGTGCGATCCTCGACCGGCGCACGCGTCTTCGAGGCGCAGCCGGCCAGCACCGCGACGATCGCCGCCGCCGCGACGGCGCGCAGCGGCAGGCGCCGGAACGGGGACGGGACGTGGCGGGATGCGGGCATCGTCGAATCGACAACGGACGGTGGGCGTTCGTTCACGCGAGTCCCGGCAGCAGGGGGACGAATCTTACCGCATCGAGCGTCTGTTCCCGGAGGCCGGCCGGGGTCGCGTCGAGCACGGTCAGGCGCTGGACCCCGCGCTCGTCGCCGCCCTGCGTAAGCGGCAGCACCATGCGGCCGCCGGGGTTGAGGTAGCGCAGCAGCGCCGTGGGCACGTGCGTGGCGCCGGCGGTCACCACGATCGCGTCGACCGCGAGCGCCTCGCGGAGGTCGTGGCTGCCGTCGCCGTGCTTCAGCGCCACGTTGCCGAGCTTGAGCGAGCGCAGGTGCCGCCGGGCCTTCGCCACCAGCGCGCCGATCCGCTCGACGCTGTAGACGTGGCGTGCGACATGCGCGAGCACCGCGGTCTGGTATCCGCAGCCGGTGCCGATCTCGAGCACGGCGTCGAGGTCGCGGCCGTTGCGCGCGAGTTCCGTCATGCGCGCGACGACCCACGGTTGCGAGATGGTCTGGCCGTGGCCGATCGGCAGCGGCACGTCGTCGTAGGCGCGGATCGCGAGCGCCTCGTCGACGAAGATGTGGCGCGGCACGGCGTTCATCGCCGAGAGCACGACCTCGTCGGCGATCCCCTGCTCGCGCAGCCGCTCGACCATACGCGCCCGCGTGCGCGGCGACGTCATGCCGATGCCGGTGCGCTGCCGGTCGTCGCCCTGCGTCGCCATCGCCTATCCCCGTCTCAGTGCCCGCCGCGCGTCATTGCGCAAGCCAGCCCGCGACCCCCGGCATCGCCTCCGGATGCGTGAGGTCGATCTGCAACGGCGTCACGGAGACGTGGTTCGTCGCAACGGCGTGGAAGTCGGTGCCCTCGCCCGCGTCCGCCGCGGGACCCGCGGCGCCGACCCAGTACACGGTCTCGCCGCGCGGGTTCTGCGAGCGGATCACGTCCTCCGCCTTGTGCCGGCGTCCGAGCCGCGTGACGGTGACGCCGCGAACGTCGGCGGGCGGTACGTCGGGAACGTTGACGTTGAGCAGCCACGGCCCGGCCGGCGCGCGCGCGTGCCGGGCCACGAGGTCGACCGCCACCTGCGCGGCCGTTTCGAAGTAACGCGCGGTCTTCGACGCCAGCGACACCGCGAGCGACGGGATGCCCAGCAGGTAGCCTTCGGTGGCGGCGGCGACCGTCCCCGAGTAGATGGTGTCGTCACCCATGTTCGCGCCCAGGTTGATGCCGGAGACCACCATGTCGGGCCGGTGGTCCAGCAGGCCGGTGACCGCCAGGTGGACGCAGTCGGTCGGCGTGCCGTTGACGAACAGGAACCCGTTGGGCGCGCGGCGCACCAGCAGCGGCCGGTCGAGCGTCAGCGAGTTCGACGCGCCGCTCCGGTCGCGCTCGGGCGCGACCACGGTGATCTGCGCGTGCCGCGCGAGCGCGGCGGCAAGGTGCTCGATGCCCGGCGCGAAGTAGCCGTCGTCATTGGAGATCAGGATGCGCATCGGGGACGGGAGGATGGGGCACGCGACGTGCGCGGCGCCCACGCGGGCGCGCCGATTATACCGTGCGGGTCGTGCCTATAATGCGCGGCATGCGCGCCCCGACCGGTGTCTCCGCACTCCTGCCGCGCGCGGCGACGCATGCACGGTAGCCGGCGCTGGTTCGCGGCGCTGGCGCTCGCATTGGGCGCGCTCGCCGTCCTGCCGGTCGCGGCCATCGTCGGCCGCGGCATGGCGCCCGGCGCCGGCGAAACGTGGGCGCACCTCGCGGCCACCGTGCTGCCGCGCTACGTCGGCAACACGCTCGCGCTGGTCGTGCTGGTCGGCGCCGGCGTGGCGATCGGCGGCACCGCGGCAGGATGGCTGGTCGCGCGCCGGCGCTTCCCCGGCAGCGCGGTCTTCGCCTGGGCGCTCCTGCTGCCGCTCGCGATGCCCTCCTACGTGATGGCCTACGCTTACACCGACTTCCTCCAGTACGCGGGGCCGGTGCAGACGGCGCTGCGCGACGCGTTCGGCTGGTCGCGCGCCGACTACTGGTTCCCCGACGTGCGCTCGCTGGAAGGCGCGGCGGTGATGTTCGTCTTCACGCTCTACCCGTACGTCTTCCTGCTCGCGCGCACCGCGTTCCTCGAGCGGCCCGAGGCGCTCGTCGAGGCGGCGCGCACGCTCGGGCTCGACCGCCGCCGCGCGTTCTGGCGCGTCGAGCTGCCGCTCGCGCGGCCCGCGATCGCCGGCGGCATCGCGCTCGCGCTGATGGAGACGCTCGCCGACTACGGCACCGTCGCCTACTTCGCCGTCGACACGTTCACGACCGGCGTGTACCGCGCGTGGTTCTCGCTCGGCGACCGCACGGCCGCCGCGCAGCTCGCCACCGCGCTGCTGGTGTTCGTCGTCCAGGCGCTCGCGCTGGAGCGCGCGATCGCGCGGCGCCGCCCGCACGCGCGGCGCGCGCGGCAAGCAGGCGGTGCGCCGCGCACCGCCGCGCCTGGCCGGCGCCCGCGCCGCCACCGCCACGGTGCTGTGCGCGGTCCCCGTCGCCATCGGGTTCGTGGTGCCGGTGCTGCTGCTGCTGCGCCTCGTCGCCACCGAGGCCGAGGTCGCGCTGACGCCGCGCTTCTTCGTCTGGGCGTGGAACAGCCTGCGCGTCTCGCTGGTGGCGGCGCTGCTCGCGGTCGTGCTGGCGACGCTGGTCGCGTACGCGGTCCGGCTGGCGCCGGGGCTGCCCACGCGCGCGGCGAGCCGCGTGCTGACGCTGGGCTACGCGGTGCCGGGCACCGTGCTCGCGGTCGGCGTGCTGCTGCCCCTCGGCGCCGCCGACAACTGGCTTGCGCCCGCGTTGCGCAGCGTGTCCGGACCCGGCGCCGGCCTGCTGCTGACCGGCACCACCTTCGCGCTGATCTACGCGTACCTCGTCCGCTACTTCGCCGTCGCGTGGAACGGCATCGAGCCGGGCTTCGCGCGCATCACGCCGGCGATGGACGCGGCGGCGCGCAGCCTGGGCGAAGGCGCGTGGGGCACGCTGTGGCGCGTGCACCGGCCGCTGCTCACGCGCAGCGCGGCCGCGGCGCTGCTGCTCGCCTTCGTCGACGTGATGAAGGAGCTGCCGGCGACCCTCGTGCTGCGGCCGTTCAACTTCGACACGCTGGCCACGCAGACGTACCTGTTCGCGAAGGACGAGCGGCTCGCCGAGGCGGCGCTGCCGTCGCTCGCCATCGTCGCCGTCGGGCTCGTGCCGATCATCGCGCTGTCGCGGATCGGCGGGCGCAGGCGGGCATCCTGACGGTGCGCGGCGCGAAGCGTCGCGTGCCTGCCGATGCCCCTCACCCCGGCCCACTCCCCGTTCCGGGGAGAGGGAGAAATCGCGTCGACGCGGCCCTACCGCCAGTTCACGCGGTCGGCGACCTTCTGCGCGTCGGCGGTGAACTTGCCGAACGCCGCGATGGGCAGCGGGTCGACCTTGAACTTGCCCAGCGCGTCGAGCGCGGGATTGGCGACCGCCACCGAAGCCACGACCGGCCACTCGTTGTTGCCGTCGGCGAAGTAGCGCTGCGCGTCGTTGCCCGCGAGGTATTCGAGGAACTTCCTCGCGTTCTCGCGGTGCGGCGCGTTCTTGAGCACGCCGGCGCCGGACACGTTGACGTGCGTGCCGTAGCCCTCCTGGTCGGGGAACACGAGCGCCGTCTTCGCGACGACCTCGCGGTCGGCCGGCTGAGTGGAGCGCATCAGCCGCGCGTAGTAGTACGAGTTGGTCAACGCCACCGCGCACTCGCCGGCCGCCACCGCCTTGATCTGGTCCGTGTCGCCGCCCTTGGGCATCCGCGCCATGTTGGCGACTACGCCCCTGGCCCAGCTTTCCGCCTTCGCCTCGCCCAGGTGCGCGATCTGCGAGGCGATCAGCGACAGGTTGTACGGGTGGCTGCCCGAGCGCGTGCACACCTTGCCCTTGTTCTTCGGGCCGGCCAGCGCGTCGTAGGTGGCGGCTTCGGCGCGGTCGGCCATCGACTTGTTGTAGACGATGACGCGCGCGCGGTACGAGAATCCGAACCAGTTCCCGGCCGGGTCGCGGTACTTCTCCGGGATGCGCTCGTCGAGCACCGCCGATTTCACCGGCTGGAAGAGTCCCAGCTGCTGCGCCTGCCACAGCCGCGCCGCGTCGACGATCAGCAGGACGTCGGCGGGGCTTGCCGCGCCCTCGTTCTTCAGGCGCTCGACCAGCTGCTCGTCGCCCGCCTCGATCCGGTTGATCCGGATGCCGGTCGCCTTGGTGAAGTTGTCGTACAGCGCCTCGTCGGTCTGGTAGTGGCGGGCCGAGTAGAGGTTGAGGACGGGCTCCTCCGCCGCGCGGACGGGCGCGGCGGCGGCGGCCAGCAGGAGGAGCGCGGCGAGCGCGCGGGCGGCGGTACGCATGGCGGGTCTCTCGGGAAAGGGGTGGAGTCGGAGCCGATCTTAGCGTTCCGTAGCCCGCTCGTCAATACGAATGCGACTAATTCGCATTTAATTGACCCAACGCAAGCTTCTGGCCCTTCGCCCGCACCCGCCTCCGCCGCGGCCCGGCTTCAGCCGCTGTTGCGCAGTCCGGCGGCCAGGCCGTTGATCGTCAGGTGGATCGCGCGCCGCGTGCGCTCGTCGGTCTGCCCGGCGCGAAACCGGCGCAGCAGCTCCACCTGCAGGTGGTTGAGCGGGTCGAGGTACGGAAAGCGGTTGCGGATGCTGCGGGCGAGCGTCGGGTTGTCGTCGAGCAGGTGCGCACGCCCGGTGATCGCGAAGTACGCGCGCACGGTGCGCCCGTGCTCGTCGCCGATCCGCGCGAAGATCGGCGCGCGAACCGCCGGGTCGGCGACCAGTTCCGCATAGCGCGACGCGACCGCGAGGTCGGTCTTGGCCAGCACCATCGCCATGTTCGACAGCACGCTGCGGAAGAACGGCCAGCGCCCGTGCATCTCGCGCAGCAGCGCGAGGCCGTCGGGACGTTCGGCCAGCCACGCGTCGACCGCGGAACCGACGCCGTACCAGCCCGGCAGCATCAGCCGGCACTGGCCCCAGCTGAACACCCACGGAATCGCGCGCAGGTCCTCGATGCGCGTCGACGCCGTGCGCGACGCCGGCCGGCTGCCGATGTTGAGCTCCGCGATCTCGGCGATCGGCGTGGCGCCGCGGAAGTAGGCAACGAAGCCTTCGGTGCCGTAGACGAGCGACCGGTACGCCGCGAGCGCCACGGCGGACAGCTCGTCCATGGCCTGGTAGTACGCGCCGGCACGGTCGCCCAACTGCTCGGCGTCCGCGAGGCCAGCCTCCATCGTCGCGGCGACCAGCGCCTCGAGGTTGCGCCGGCCGAGTTCCGGGTCCGAGTACTTGCTGGCGATGATCTCGCCCTGCTCGGTCACGCGCAGGCCGCCGGTGACACTGCCGGCGGGCTGCGCCAGGATCGCCTCGTACGACGGGCCGCCGCCGCGGCCGACGGTCCCGCCGCGGCCGTGGAACAGGCGCAGCCGCACGCCGTGCGCGCGAAACGCGGCGACCAGCTCGAGCTCCGCGCGGTAGAGCGCCCAGTTCGCCGTCAGGTAGCCGCCGTCCTTGTTGCTGTCCGAGTAGCCGAGCATCACCTCCTGCCGGTCGCCGCGGCCCGCGACGAGCCGGCGGTAGGCCGGCAGCGCGAACGCGCCGCGCATGATCGCGCCGCATTGCGCCAGGTCGGCGATGGTCTCGAACAGCGGCACGACGTTCACCGCGGGCGCGTCGCCGACGAGGAGCCCCGCCTCCTTGAGCAGCACCGCCACCTCGAGCAGGTCCGACACCGACTGGCACTTCGAGATCACGTAGTTCGGCAGCGCGGCCGCGCCGTAGCGGCGCTGGACGTCGGCCGCGACCGCGAGGATGGCGAGCTCGGCGCGCGTGCGCTCGGCATAGGCGAGGTGCGGCGAGGCGAGCGGCCGCGGCGTGGCGAGCTCGGCCGCGAGCAGTGCGACGCGCCCGGCCTCCGGCAGCCCGGCGTAGTCGGCGGCGACGTGCGCACGGGCGAGGAGGTCCGCGACCACGGCCTCGTGCACGTCGGCGTTCTGCCGCAGGTCGAGCGCGGCCAGGTGGAATCCGAAGGACTCCACCGCACGCACGAGCGGATCGAGGCGCCGCGCGGCGAGCAGCGCCGCCCCGTGCGAGGCGAGCGACGCGTGGATCACGTTGAGGTCGGCGAGCAGGCCGGCCGGCGTCGCATACGGCGTCGCCGCGGCGTGCGGCGCGCGCGCCGGCGCGCGCCCGGCGAGTACCACCGACGTCGCCGCGAGCCGCGCGTAGATGCCGGTCAGCGCCTGCCGGTAGGGCTCGTCCTGGCGGTGCGGGTTCGTGTCCTGCGCGGCGGCGGCCAGCGCGAGGAGCTCGGTCGTGGGCCGCACCAGCCGCAGCGACATCGACAGCTCGCTGCCGAGGCGATGCACGGCGTCGAGGTAGTGCTCGAGCGCGACCGCCGCCTGCGCGCGCACCGCGTACTCGAGGGTCTCGGCGACGACGAAAGGATTGCCGTCGCGGTCGCCGCCGATCCACGAGCCCATCTTCAGGAGCGGCGGCACCGGGACCTCGGCGCCGTACACGCGTGCGGCCTCGGCGGCCAGCGTCTGCGCGAGGCGCGGCACCTCGGCCAGGAACGTGTACCGGTAGTACGCGAGCCCGTTGTCGACCTCGTCGCGCACGGTCAGCCGCGACAGCCGCAGCATCGCGGTCTGCCAAAGCGTCAGCACCTGCCGGTAGAGGTCGTGCTCCCACGCGACCGCCTCGTCCGGCGCGAGCGGCGTGCGGTCGCGCCACGTCAGCAGGCGCGCGATCTCGCGCTCGCAGTCGAGGATGCTCTTGCGCTGCACCTCGGTCGGGTGCGCGGTCAGCACCGGCGAGACGATCGCCTCGGCGAGCCACCCGGCCAGCACGTCGGCGCCCACACCCGCGGCGCGGAGGTGCGCGAGCGCCGCGGCGAGGCTTCCCCGCTGCGGCGGCGATCCGGCGAGCGCGTGCGCACGGCGCCGGCGGTTCTGGTGCACGTCCTCGGCGAGGTTCGCGAGATGCGAGAAGTACGAGAACGCGCGGACGACGTCGAGCGTCGCGCCGATCGGCAGACCGTTCAGCAGCGCCGAGAGCTCGCCGCGCACGGCCGCGGCCTCTTCCGCACCGGCGCGCCGGAAACGGATCGCCGTCTGCCGGATCGCCTCGACGCGGCCGTAGCCGGCGTCCCCGGTCTGGTCGCGCAGCACGTCGCCCAGGAGGCGGCCCAAGAGGCGCGTGTCTTCCTTGAGGGGCTGGTCGCGGTCGGCGGTCGGGTCGGCCATCGCCGGCCGAGTATACGGAGGATGTTGCGGCGCAGCAACGCTGCGTCAGCTCCCGGGCGGAGGCGCGGGACGCCCCGCACGCAGCCGCTCCGCCAGCGACCAGACGGCGGCCGCGTAGAGCCGGCTCTTGTTGTAGCGGGTGATCACGTAGAAGTTCGGGCAGGCGATCCAGAGGCTCGCGCCGCCATCGCCGTTCTCCTCCAGCAACAGGAGGCCGACCGGCTCGGCCGCGAAGTCGCCGGGCACCCGCTCGGCGGACACGCCGTCCGCCTGCCACGCCGCGAGCGGCCGCCGCTCGCTGATCCCGCCGTCCAGCCGCCGCAACGCGAACTCGCGTGCGTCGGGCGCGACCTGCGCCGGCAGGAGGACCGGCTGCCCGCGTTGCCAGTCGTGCCGGGCGAGGTAGTGCGCGACGCTGCCGACGACGTCGGGGGCGCTGCGCCAGAGGTCGGCGTGGCCGTCGCCGTCGTAGTCGACGGCGAACCGGCGGTAGCTGCCGGGCATGAACTGCGGCACGCCCATCGCGCCGGCGAACGAGCCCTTCGGCACCAGCGGCGAGAAGCCCTGGTCGCGCGCGAGCAGGACGAACTCCTTGAGCTCGCCGCGGAAGAACGGTGCGCGCCGCGGGTAGTCGAACGCGAGCGTGGCGAGCGCGTCGATCACGCGGTACGAGCCGGTGACCCGCCCGTAGAACGTCTCGACGCCGACGATCGCCACGACGATCTCGGGCGGCACGCCGTACTGCTCGTGCGCGCGCGCGAGCGCCGCCTCGTTGTCGCGCCAGAAGCGCAGGCCGCCCTCGACGCGCTCCGGCGACAGGAACGGCGGCGCGTACTGGTACCACTTGGGCGGCTCGAGCAGCGGCCGGTCCATCGCCGCGACGATCTTCGGCTGGAAGCGCGCCGCGGCGAACCAGCGCTCGACGTCGCGCAGCGGCAGGCCGGTCTCCGCCGCGATTTCCGCCGCGTATGCGCGCACGTCGTCGCGCTGCGCGTACGCGGGCGTTGCGGCGTCCGGCTTCGCCGGCTTCGCCGCCGTCTTCGCTGCCGGCTTCGTCGCCTGCTTCGTCGCCGCTGTCGTCACCGCGTCCGCGGCCGGCGCGAGCGCGCCCAGTGCGAGCACCGCGAACAGTGGCCAGGTATCGCGGCGCCGGGACGCGCGTGAGCGGATCGTCATGCGTGCCGATGTTATCATCGGCGCGCGCATCGCCGGCGCTGCGCCGCGCGCGCGCCGCACGCCCCTCCGATGTACGCGTTCTATCCGCTCGCCCGGCCCTTCCTGTTCGCGCTCGACGCCGAGACCGCGCACGAGTTGACGCTCGCCGCGCTCGACCGCGCCGTGCAGTTCGGTCTCGCCCAGGTCGTCGCCCCGCGCGCCGCCGCGGCGCCGGTGACCGTGATGGGCATCCGCTTCCCGAACCCCGTCGGGCTCGCGGCCGGCCTCGACAAGAACGCCGCGCACCTCGCCGGGCTCGCAACGTTCGGCTTCGGCTTCCTCGAGGCGGGCACGGTGACGCCGCGCCCGCAGCCGGGCAACCCGAAGCCGCGGATGTTCCGTCTGCCGCGCGCGCACGCGCTGATCAACCGGCTCGGCTTCAACAACGGCGGCGTCGACGCGTTCGTCGCCAACGTCGCGCGCTCGGAGTATCGCGGCGTCCTCGGAGTCAACATCGGGAAGAACTTCGACACGCCGAACGAGCGCGCGGCCGACGACTACGCGAAGTGCCTGCGGGCCGTCTACCCGCACGCGACCTACGTCACCGTCAACGTCTCGTCGCCCAACACGAAGGGCCTGCGCGACCTGCAGGCGGAGGAGGCGCTCGCCGCGCTGCTCGCTCGCCTGAAGGACGAGCAGGCGGCGCTGGCGCAGGCGCACGGGCGCTACGTGCCGCTGGCGATCAAGATCGCGCCAGACCTGACGGACGCCGCGGTGCGCAGCGTGGCGCGGCTGCTCGCCCTGCACCGGATCGACGGCGTCGTCGCGACCAACACGACGGTCGCCCGCGACGCGGTCGCCGGCGAGCCGCACGCCGAGGAAACGGGCGGGCTGTCCGGCGCGCCGCTGCGCGCGCGCTCGACCGAGGTCGTGCGCGTGCTCGCCGCCGCGCTCGACGGTGCGCTGCCG
>JBGAMF010000107.1:0-15265 GCA_044223185.1 Casimicrobiaceae bacterium
CCGGCGGGCCGCGAACCGGACGCTGCGGTCCGCCGCCGGGCAGCGGACCGAACCTTGTATTTTAGCCGCGATCGCGGCCCCGGACCACGTTCGACCGCCGATCCGGAGCAGGATTCACGCCATTTGCCGCCGGATGGCGACATTTTCGCGCGCGGCGGGCGCGACGACCCCGCCGCGAACCCGGGATCAGCCGCGGAAGCCCTTGCCGACCACGAAGATCTCGCGGCTGCGGTCGCGGGAGGATTTGGGCTTGCGGACATGGACCTTGGCGAAGCGGGCGCCGATCGCCCGCTGCAGTTCCGGCAGCCCCGTGCCCTGGAACACCTTGACGAGCAGGTCGCCGTCCGGCTTCAGGTGCCCGGCGGCGAAGTCCAGCGCCAGCTCGCCCAGGTGCACGCTGCGCGCCTGGTCGACGGGGTCGATGCCGGACAGATTGGGGGCCATGTCCGAGACCACAAGGTCGACGGGCGCCCCGGCGAGCGCCTCCTCGACGGCGGCCAGGCCCTCGTCGGCGCGGAAGTCCGCCTGCACGAACGCGACCCCGGCAAGGGGCTCCATCGGCAGCGCGTCGACCGCGACGATCCGCCCGCCGGGGCCCAGCCGCTCGCGCAGCACCTGCGACCAGCTTCCGGGGGCCGCGCCGAGGTCGACCACCGTCATCCCCGGCCGCAGCAGCCGGTCGCGGTCGGCGAGCTCGATCAGCTTGAACGCCGCGCGGGACCGGTAGCCGCGTCGCTGCGCTTCCTGCACGTACGGGTCGTTGACGTGCTCGTGCATCCAGGCCTTGACGACCTTGTGCTTCCGGCGGGCGGAATTGAGCGGGTTCGCCATGTTCACCGATTCTAAAGTCTAAAGGGGCAGACCCTCAGGCCATTGTCATGGCGGGGGCCCGACCCGCGGGGCGGCGTCGTGCGGCCCGGGCGCAGGACAGGGCGTACACTCACCGGATGAAGCCGCTCACGCCCTCCGAGCGCCGCGCGCTGCGCGCACAGGCGCACCACCTCGATCCGGTCGTCATCGTCGGCCAGCACGGCCTGACACCGGCCGTGCTGCACGAAATCGACCTCGCCCTGCTTGCGCACGAACTCGTCAAGGTCCGCGTCGCCAGCGACGACCGCGGCGCCCGCGAGGCCGCGCTCGCCGAAGTTGCCGGCAAGCTCGACTGCGCGCCGGTCCAGCACCTGGGCAAGGTGCTCGTCCTGTGGCGGCCCAATCCCGACAAGGCGACGCCGGCGCCCGCACCCGCGTCGGCGCCGGGCAAGGCGCGCGGCGCAAGGCCGGCGGGACCCCGCGCCCCGGTCGACCCCGTCCGGGCCCGCCGTCGCGCGCGGGGCGAGGCGGGCACGCCCGCGAGCGGCAAGGGGACGCCGCGGCACGCCACGCACCTGCCGGCTCGGAGCCGGCCGACGCGATGAAGCGATTCGCCGCGCGCCGCAAGTCCACGTTCACGCCGAAGACGACGCCGAAGTCGTTCTCCGCGAAGCCCCCCCGCGCTCGGCGTGCTGAAGAAACCCGCAGCGGCCAAGCCACGCGCCGGCGCAGCCGTGTCCGGCGCGCGCAAGCCCGCATCCGCCAAGCCAGCGCCGGCGCCGCAGCCTCCGGCGCGCGCAAGCCCGCGGCGGGCGCCACGCGCCGGCGACGCGCCGGCGGCTGACGCGACGCACGGGGCCGCACGCCGCCATGGGAAACGGCCCCCGGCCGCGACGTCAGCCCGACAGCGCGTACTCGGCGGCGAACGCCGTGCGCACCTCGTCCTCGTCCAGGCCGAACTCGGCACCGTGCCACGCGGCGGCGCCGCGCCGCCGCTGCAGCGCGCGCGCAACTCGCGCAGCACCGCGTCGCCGGTGCCGGCGGGCTCGGCCGCCGAAGTGCGCGAGGATGTGCAGGACGGTCGCCAGCGGCTCGCGCGCCAGCGTCGTGTAGTCGAGATCGAGGAAGGGCGGCGCGGAGGACGGCCACCGCGCGCGCGCGGCGGCCGCCGCGCCGTATGACCGGACCAGCATCGCCAGCGCCAGCGCGCCGGCCGTGGGCCGGTCGATGGCGGGCGCCGCAAGCTGCCACAGGGCGGCGGAAAGGCCCGCCGTCGAGGCCACCGACGCGACCGGGTCGCGGTGCGTGAACACGACGCGCGCGTCGGGGTAGGCGCGCAGCAGCTCCGGCAGCGAGGCCATGTGCGCGGGCGCCTTCAGCACCCAGGTGCACGCGGGCTGCCCGAATGCGAGCGCCTGCAGGTGGCGCCGGTGCCAGTCGTACGCGCCCCGGAACTCCGACTCGTACAGCCAGTCCTGGTAGCGGGCACCGGCGAACAGCGCAAGCAGCTGCGACCGCATCGCGTTGAGCTGCAGCACGTTGCACTCTTCGGCGGCTTCCGCGCCGATCTCGTGCGACCCCGCGAGCGCCGGCGACAGCCAGTTGACGAAGCGGACTTCGCGCGCGGCGCGCGCACGGTGCCGTGCGAGGTCGCGCGGCGCCAGCAGCGCCGGCGGCCGCGGCGGCAGCCGGGTCTCCCAGTTGCGCAGCGTGCGCAGCCCCGGCACCGCGGCAAGCGCCGTCTGCAGCAGCGTGGTGCCCGTGCGCGGCAGCCCCACGATGACGAAGGGCGCGGTCACCGGCACGCGGGCGACGTCCGGCTGCGCGCGCGCGGCGGCCACGAGGTGCAACCGGTTCTCGAGCGCGCATTGGATCGTGCCGGCGAGGAACTGCCGGCCGGATGCATCGGCGCCGGTGTTGGCGACCAGCCCGGCGACGAGGAGGTCGAGCGGCTCGCGGAACCCGGCGTCGCCGAAGTCCGTGAGTCCGGTCGCGCGCGTGGCGCGCGCGAGCAGCGCGTCCACGTCGAGGACGGACCCCGACCAGCCCACGAGTCGCGCACCGGTGAGCGCGGCGTTCCACAGCGCGCGCAGCCCCGGGACCCTGGCCGGGGTGATCGCCGGACTCATGCGAGTGCCGCGACGAGATCGGCGGCCGTCGCCGCCGCCGGCCGCGCGCAGCGCGGCGCCGACCTCGGCGGCGTGCGCCCGGTGCTCCGGCTGCGCGAGGACCGTGCGCACGGCGACGCGCAGGTCGTCCGCGCCGACGCGGCCGTAGCGGACGCGCACGCCGGCGCCGGCGTCGACGATCTTCTGCGCGGTGACGAAGTTGTCGGTCCACACCGGCGCCAGCACCAGCGGCCGGTCGAATGCAAGCGCGTCGAGCGCCGTCGACCCGCCGTGCGAGAGGACGGCGTCCACGTGCGGCAGCAGCGCGACCTGCGGCAGCCACGGCTCGAGGGGGGCGGCGAGCGCGCCCTCCGGCGCGCTCACGACGACCTGCACCGGCTCGTCGCGCAGCGCCGCCGCCAGCACGCCGAAGAAGCGCTGCGCGTCGCCGGCAACGATCGAGCCCAGCGACACCAGCAGCCGCGGGCGGTCGCGGAGCGCCGGCCACGGAAAGTCGGCCGGCTCGACGCGGTGGGCGAGCGCCGGTCCGACGAAGCGGAACGGAGACGGGAACGCGCGCCGCGCGCCGGCGAGTTCGCGGCACGTGTAGAGGAGGACGAGCAACGGGGACAGGTCCGGTTGCGCCATCGGCGCCACGCCCTCGGCGCGCTGGACGTCCGCGTGCCATGCGTCGAGCCAGCGCCGCACCGCCGGGTGCTCGCGCTGCGGCTCGATCTGCGCGAGGCTCGTCGGCGCCGAGGTCGCCCACGGCAGGCCGTGCCGGCGCGCGGCGAACGCCCCGGCGAGCGCGTGCTGGTCCGCGACGACGACGTCGGGTGCGAAGCGCGCGACCGCGGCCTCGACGTCCGCGCGCATCGCCGCGACGAGCGGCGTGACGATCTCGTCGTAGAACCAGACGACCTCGGCCGCGCCGAACCGCGGCGGGCGGTCGCGGCCCCGCTCGGCGATCGGGCGCGCGGCCGCCCCGGCGGGTCCCGGGAACCAGACGGCGTCCGCCGGCAGCAGCGACGCGAGCGGCGGGTATGCGACCCACGCGACCGCGTGCCCGCGCGCGGCGAGTTCGCGGCCGATCGAGACCAGCGGCACGAGGTGCGCGGCGAACGGCGCCGCGACCAGCAGGAACCGGCTCATCGCGTCGCGCCGGCGCCGCGGCCCCTGCGCCCGCCTGCCCCACCCGCTGCAGGGCGTTGGTGTCGCGCGCTCGGCCTCATCGCCCTCCCCGGCCCCCGGGGCTCACGACGCCTGCCGCGAGAGCCAGCCCACGATCGCGTCGCGCAGCGGGTTGGGCGCTTCCAGCAGCACCGTGTGGCCCATGCCCGGGACCACGGCGACCTCGAGCTGCGGCAGCAGCCGGCGGAACCGCTCCTCGTCCTGCCGCAACTCCGAACGCTCGCCGTAGACGGCGAGCACCGGGCAGCGGATGCGCGCGACCTCCGCGTCGGTGATGGGCGACTCGCGTGCCAGGTCGGCGACGAGCGTCGTGTCGCGGGCGAGCCCGACGGCCGTGCGCACGCCCGGGCTGCGCCGCTGCTTGCGGTGGCGCATGACGTCGTCGATCGTCTCCGAGCGCCGCTCTTCCGCCCGCTCGCCCGGCGCGGCGGGGTCGCGCGCGCCCGCGTGCTCGGCGAGCCAGCGGGCGAACAGCTCGTACGCGCGGCGGTCGCGCTCCTCCGGCTCGACGGCGAGGATCTCCCCGAGCTGCTGCGTGAAGTCCGGGATGCCGGACTGCGGGTCGATCAGCACCAGCGCGCGCACGCGCCCGGGCCGCTCGCCCGCCGCGCGCATCGCGATCTGCCCGCCGTAGCTGTTGCCGACGAGCACCACGGGCGTCGCCGCGAGCTCCATCGCGTCGAGGATGCCCCACAGGTCGGCGACCATGTCCGCCATCGTGTAGCCGGTCGGAGTCTGCTCGCTGCGGCCGTGCCCCCGCAGGTCGTACAACAGGACGCCGCCGTGGCGCGCCAGCGCGGGCGCGATCGACAGGTAGTAGGACGCGTGGCTGTCCATGACGAGCCCGTGGATCAGCACGAGGCGCGGCGCGTCCGTGCCGAGGCGGACGACGTTGAAACGCACGCCGCGCGCGACGACGTCAGCCATCGCGGAACTCCCGGATCGCCGCCGCCAGCGGTCCCGGCGCCTCCACGGGCAGCGCGTGCCCGCCCTCGATCATCGCGAGCCGCGCGCCGGGGACGCGCGCGGCGAGCCGCGCGCGCGTCGCCGCCACCACCGGCCCGCCGCGGGTCGCGTAGCACAGGAGCAGCGGCCGCGCGAACGCCGCGAGCTCGTCGTCGGTAAAATCCGGCTCGGCGAGCAGGTCGTCGAGCAGCGACGTGCGGGCGGTGAGCGCCAGGACCTTCTCGGCCAGCTTCGCGAGCTGCCGGCCGCCGCGCCCGATCAGCGAGTGGTTCGCGCCCGGCAGGAGCTTGAGCAGATCGGGCAGCGAGGCCGCGCGCACGCGGTCGATCCAGTTCTTCGCCATCACCGGCAGCGGCGTGTCGATCATCACCAGGCGCGCGACGTGCTCCGGGTGCGCGAGCGCGTAGCGCAACCCGATCGCGCCGCCGACGCTGTGGCCGACCAGCATCACCGGTTCGCCGCCCGCGTGGCGCTCGACGACGCGGGCGAGGTCGTCGGCCTGCGCGCGCACGCCGTAGCCGCCCGGGGTCACCGGCGACAGGCCGTGGCCGCGCAGGTCGTACATGATCACGCGATGCTCGCGCGCGAGCGCCGGCGCGACCGCGAAGTACCACGTGGACATCGAGCCGACCAGCAGTCCGTGGACCAGGACCACCGGCGGGCCGCCGGCGCCGACGACCTGCGTGTGCAGCGTCAGACCGCCGTAGTCTTCGACTGGCATGCGGCGATGTGGTCGACGAGCTGGCCGACGGTCAGGTTGATGATGTCGTCGAGCTCCATGCCCGACAGCCACGCCGGGAAGTCGACCGTGTCGCCGAACCGCGCCTGGATCTTCTCCGACAGCGACGCGAGCTCGATGCTCTCCATCTCGAGGTCGGTGCTGAACTTCGTGTCCGCGGTGATCGGCTTCTCGCGCACCCACTCCTCGCCGATGACCTCGGCGATCATCGCGGCGATCGCGCCCAGGATCTCCGCGCGGCGGGCCTCGTCCACGGCCGGTGCCGGGCTGCCCATCACCGCGTCCACGCGACGATGAAGTCGCCCATGCGCGTCGTCTCGACCCAGCGTCCGTCGACCATGATCCGTTCCCCTTCCACATTGGTGATCCGCAAGTCCTTCGGCCGGCCCCCGAGGCCGGTCCCGCGCGCCTTGCCGGCGGCTTCCTTGGCCGCCCACATGCGCGTGATCCACTCGTCGCGCGCGGCCGCCGGGACGCGCGCGAGCTCGTCGGCGGCGAACGCGAGCGCCGCGAACGCGTCGCCGCGCGGCGCGATCCGCTCGACGTCGATTCCCGGGTCGGCGCCTTCGGCCGCCAGCGCGCAGGCGATCCCTTCGCAGTGCGCGAGCGACACGCGGACGGCGGCGCCAAACGGCCCGTGCACGACAGGCCGCCCGGCCGGGTCGGCGTCGATGCGGACCTCGACCGGGTAGAGCGGCCCGTGGCCGCGCGCGAACAGCAGCGCGCGCACGGCGTCCTTCGCGGCGATGCGCCCGAGCAGCCGGTCGCGCTCGCGCTGCAGCGTCGCGGCGCCGCCGTACGCGGCGGACTCCGCGGCACCCACGTAGCGCCGGATCAGGTAGTCGTACGTCGCCGTGGCCCAGCCGGGATCGACGATCGTCGCGAAGCCGCGCGGGTCGACCTGCGCGAGCAGCCTCGTACCCGGCTCGCGCATCAGGTCCCACAGGCCGTCGCCGGTCTGGAAGCGCCAGTCCTCCCAGCCCGCCACGCGCAGCAGCACGCGTTCGCCGCGCAGCACGTCGAAGTCCGCCCGCAATTCGCGGAAGCCGGCGTGGCGGATCGCGACGCGGCACGCGAGGCGGGTGCCGGGCGCCGGCGGCGGCTCGAACCACTCGACCCGGGCGATCCGCACCGGGAGCGCGAGCCGGTCCTTGGTGCTCTCGAACGCGAGGTGAAGGCCGACGAGCTGCCCGGCCGCGTCGAGCAGCGCACCCTTGGCCGGCAGCGACTCGAGCGTCGCGGTGATGCCGGTCGCGCCGAAGCCGTCGATCGCCACGATGCCGCGATAGCCGGGCCCGTGGAACAGCCAGCCGTCGTCGTAGATCGCCGGCACGCCCACCGGGAAATCGCGGACGGCGCCGAGCTCGACCGGCGCCGGCGCGGGCGGCGGCGCGTACCGGTCGCGCATCACGACGGTGCCCTCGACGTACTTGTCGATGCGCACGTGGATCCGGTCGTCGGCGACACGGCGCGCGGTGACGTCGACGTCGACGGGCGGCACGACCCTCAACCAGGTCTTCGCCTGCACGTTCTCGACGGCGACCGGCAGCCGCGCGGGGTCGAGCCGCTGCGCGGCCTCGCGGAGCAGCTCGATCGACATCGTCATCGGCACCGCGGGCATGCCATCCTCGGGCTCCGGCCAGCCGCGCGGCTGCGGCACCAGCGCGTGGTCGGCGAGCTCCGGATACGTCGCGAGCGACAGTGCCAGGCGGTCGGTCCGCTCGCGCGGCGGGGGCGGCGGCGACGCGGGCGGCGCAGGCCCGCGCGCGGCGCCGAGCGCGCGCAGCACCGCGTCCTGCGCGCTCGCGATCTCGGTCATCGTCTCGGCAAACGCGCGCGCCAGCGGCCCGGCCGCGGACGCCGGCACCGCCGGCGCGGCACGCGGCCGCAACGGCGCCAGGTCGACGTGCACCAGCGGCACGCCGAGGTCGAGCTTCAGCGCGCGGCGCCGCGATCCCGACGCGGCGGCCGGAGCGAGTCCGGCGCGCACGAGGTCGAGGTCCGCGCCCTCGACGTACAGCGCGGCGCAGGCGCGGCGGAACTGGTCGAGCCCGGACCGCCGCGCCGACAGCAACGACACCGCGAGGTGCGGCCGGCCCGCCAGCACGTCGTCGACGAAGGCCGGCAGGCTGCCGGTGCCCATCTGCACGAACACGCGCGCGCCCGCCGCGTAGAGCGCCTCGGTGAGCTCGCGAAAGCGCACCGGCTGCGTCAGGTGGTCGGCGAACAGCGCGCGGATGCCGGCGGAGTCCGCCGGGTACGGCGCGCACGTCGTGGCCGACCACAGCGGCAGGCGCGCCGGCGTGAACGGCAGCGCCTCGAGGTTGCGCACGTAGTAGCCGACGTGGTCGGCGAGCGCCGGCGAGTGGAAGCCGGACCGGAACGGCAGCACCTCGAACAGCACGCGCTCGGCGCGCAGCCTGGCCGCGACGGCCTCCGTGCGCGCCGCCGGCGCGCAGAGGATCGCCTGGTGATTGCAGTTGTCGTGCGTGATCGCGACGTCCGGCTCGCCGGCGAACAGCGCCTCGAGCCGAGCGCGACTCGTCCCCGCCGCGACGTAGCGGACGTCGGCCACGCGCGACGTCCCCGGCCGCAGCGTCTCGATGAAGCGCTCGGTGGCGGCGTCGTCGAACATGCCGGCCGCGACCATCCTCGACCACTCGCCGATGCTGTGGCCGGCGAGCATGTCGGCCGAAAGGCCGACCGGCGTCGGCCGCGCGCACCAGGAAGCGCGACAGCAGCAGCGCGCAGCGCCTGGTGCTCGAGGTCGGGGCGCGCGGCGGTGTCGGGCGGCGCGACGCCGAGGCCCTCCGCCAGCGACGCCACTTCCGGCGCGAACTCCGCCTCGATGCCCGGGAACAGGAACACGACCTTGCCGCCTTCGGCGAGCAGTCCCCGCGGCGTGACGTGGACGCCGTCGCGGCCGTGGCGCGGCCGCGCGGCGACGACGGCGGCGCGCGCGCGGGCGCGCCGCTCCGGCGTGGGATCGAACAGCGCGACGCGTGCCGCCCTGCGCCGCCGCGCTCGTCGCGGTCGAGCGCCTGCGCCAGCGCGGCGGTCGTCGCCGCGCGGCGGCGACGAATGCGTCGGCGGGGGCCGGCCCCGCGTCGTCGCGCGCGACCGCGCGTGGCGCGCGCGCCGGCGCCGGCTCGGCGTCGACGATCACGTGCGCGTTGATGCCGCCGAAGCCGAACGCGTTGACCGCCGCGCGGCGCACGTCCGCGTCCCACGGCTCGGCGACGGCGAGCGGCCGGAAGCGCGTGGCGTCGAGCGCCGGATTGGGCTCGTCGCAGTGGAGCGTGGGCAGCCGCACGCCGTGGTAGACGGCGAGCGCCGCCTTGATGAGGCCGGCCGCGCCCGATGCGGGCATCGCGTGGCCGATCATCGACTTGACCGAGCCCACCGGAATGCGCGCGGCGTCGGTCGGTGCGGTCCCAAAGAAGCGGCCGAGCGTCGCGATCTCCGCGGCGTCGCCGGCGGGCGTGGCCGTGCCGTGCGCCTCGAGGAACCCGAGCGTGGACGGCGACAGCCCCGCCGCCGTCCAGGCGCGCTCGAGCGCCAGCATCTGGCCCTCGACGCGCGGCGTCATCAGGCTGACGTCGCGGCCGTCGCTGGCGAGGCCGACTCCGCGGATCACCGCGTAGACGCGGTCGCCGTCGCGGCGCGCGTCCGCCGCGCGCTTCAGCACGAACATGCCGAGCCCTTCGCCGATCAGCAGGCCGTCGGCGCGCCGGTCGAACGGGCGAATCTGCTGGTGGCGCGACAGCGCCCCCAGCTGCGAGAACACGCTCCAGAACACCGGGTCGTGGCACAGGTGGACGCCGCCGGCGATCACGAGGTCGGCCGACGCGGAAAGCAGGGACCGGCACGCGTGGTCGACCGCGACCAGCGTGCTCGCGCACGCGGCGTCGAGCGTGTACGCGGAGCCCCCGAGGTCGAGCCGGTTGGCGATGCGCGACGCGACGAGGTTGGGCACGAGGCCGATCGCGGTGTCGGGCCCGTACACGCCGCAGCGCGCCTGGAACTCGCGCTTGACGGCGGCGAGCCGCTCGTCGGAGACGTCCGGCAGCAGCGACCGCAGCGCGTCGACCAGCTGCGGCCCGCCGCGCGTGATGTTGACGAGGCGCAGCATCGCGGGGCCGAGGTAGTTGCCGCGGCCCAGCACGACGTCGGTCCGCGCGCGCGGGAACTCGCGGTCGGCATAGCCGGCATCCGCGAGGGCGGCCGTCGCCACCTCGAGTGCCAGCAACTGGTCGGGCTCGGCGCCCTGCGCGGCGATCGGCATGATGCCGAACGCGGCGGCGTCGAACGTCGCGTAGTCGTCGATGAAGCCGCCGCGGCGGGCGTAGAAGCGGTCGGGCGCCGTGGACGCGGGATCGTAGTACGCGGGATCCCAGCGCCCGGCGGGCACGTCCGAGATGGCGTCGACGCCGTCGCGGAGGTTGCGCCAGTAGCTCGCGAGGTCGGGCGCCTGCGGAAAGATGCACGCCATCCCGACGATTGCGACGTCACGCTCCATCGACCGACTCCGAACCGACCGCGACCGCTACGTCAGGCGCGCCGGGTCCCCGCGCATCAGGATGACCTGCGCCTCGTCAGCCGGGCCGTGCAGCAGCTCGTCGACGAAGCTCGCCGCGCCGGCGTCCGGGTCGATGAGGCCTACTCCGCGCTTCGCGTACTCGCGCTCGAGCTCGGGCGACACCATGCCCGCCCCGCCCCACGGGCCCCAGTTGATCGACAGCACGCGGCCGGCGAGCCGTCGCTTGAGCGTCGCCGCCAGCCGGTCGAGGTAGTCGTTGGCGGCCGCGTAGTCGGACTGCCCGCGGTTGCCGAACGTCGCGGCGATGCTCGAGAAGAACACGATGAAGCCGACGTCGTCGCGCACGCTCCGCGCGATGCCGATCGCCCCGTTGACCTTGGTGTCGAACACGCGGGCGAAGGACTCGGGGGTCTTGTCGCGCGCGAGCTTGTCCTCGATGACGCCCGCGCCGTGGACGACGCCGTCGAGCCGTCCGCGCTCCGCGTAGATCCGCGCGACGAGCGCCGCGACGGCGTCGGCGTCGCGCACGTCGACCTGGTGGTAGGTCGGCGTCGCGCCGGCCGCGGCGAGCGCCGCCAGCGTGGCGCGCACCTCGCGCGCCGCCAGCACGCGCGCGCACTCGGCCTCGATCTCCGCGGGCTTGCGGCCGCCGCGCGCGATCAGTGCCCGCCGCACCGCCACCTCGTCGGCGGCGTCGCGCAGGTCCGCGTCGTCGGCCGGCGCCGGCGGCGGCGTGCGGCCGACGAGCTCCAGCCGGCAGCCATACCGGCGCGCGAGCTCGAGCGCGATGCGGGCGGTGATGCCGCGCGCACCGCCGGTGAGCAGCACCACCGACTCGCGTCCGAGCGCGACGCCGGCGTCGCTGCCATCGCTGCCGTTGCCGTTGCGCTGCGCGGCGACGACGCGTGGCACGTGCCGCTCGCCCTCGCGCGGGTACTCGACGACGTCGGCGTCGTCGGCGGAGTTGAGCTCGTCGAGGATCGTCCGCGCCAGCACGTCGGCGGGGAGGCGCGGCGGGAAGTACGCGAAGCGCACCTGCCGGTCCGGCCACTCCTTCGAGAGGCTCCGGATCATTCCGGACACGCCGGCCGCGGGCGGCGCGAGCGCGCTGCCGCCGCCGGACTGCGCGGCCGGCGCCATCCCGGCGACCAGCACGTGCGAGGCGCCGGTGACGAGCGCGTGCCGGACGCGGCCGAACAGCGCGGGCACGTCGTCGGGCGACCAGTCCGCGCGCATCGGAGTAAGGTCGACGAGCGCGTCGAGCCGGCCGTTGGCCGTGTTGTCCGCCTGCGGATGCGCCTTCGAGCCCGCGGCAGCGAGGCCCTCGAGCAGCTTGCCCGCGAGCGGCGGCGCGGCGCCCACGACGCCGATCTCGCGCTCGGCGAGCGACCACGCGCCGTTGGCGCGCTTCGTCGGCGCAAGCTCCACCACGTAGCGCTCCACCGACGGTGCCGCCGCATCCGCGCGGTCGCCGGGCGACGGCGCGGCAGCGGCGGGCGCCTCCGCGGGCGCCGCGACGGCCGCTTCGACCAGCGGCCGCAGGGCGTCGATGATGCCGCGCAGTGTCTTGATCGCGACCAGGTTCTCGGGGAGCTGCTCGACGCCGCCCGCGGCGCCGCGGCCCAGCTGCTCGGCGACCGCGCCGAGGATCTCGACGCGCTTGATCGAATCGATCGACAGGTCCGCCTCGAGGTCGAGGTCGAGTTCCAGCATCTCCGACGGATAGCCGGTGCGCTGCGCGACGATGGTCAGCAGCACCTGCGCGACGTCGGTCGGCCCGGACGCCGGTGCGGCCGGCGCGAGTGCGGGCGCCGGCGCGGAATCCGCCGCCGGCGGGGCCTCGTGCACGGCCGGCGCCTCGGGCACCGGCGAGGCCGCGACGTCGATCGGCGGGCGCGCCGGCGAGTCGGCCGCCCCGAGGTAGCCCATCATCACGCGGCGCTGCGTCTCGACCAGTTCGCGCATGTTGCGCAGGTACTCGAGCACCGCCGCCTGCCGGTCGTCGCCGGCCGGTGCGCCCGCCGGCGCGGCGATCGCCACCGGCGCGCGCACCGGGCGCAGCGCGTGCGCCGGCGGCTCGCCGTGCATCGGCCACGCGCGCTGGCCGTCGATCCACCAGCCGTTGGCGGGCAGGCGCGCCGGCAGCGGCGCGGCGAGGTCGACCGCCGAGGTGCCGCGGCCCGCGAACAGCGCGTCGGCCTGCACGGGCACGCCGTGCACGGCGAGTTCCCCGAGGGCGAGCAGCAGCTGCACGACGCCGTGCTCGCCGTCGCGGTCGCACGCCACCGCGACGTGCGGCCGCCCGCGCAGCACCTTCCCGACGAGCCCGGTCAGCACGCGGCCGGGGCCCGCCTCCACGAACGTGCGCACGCCCGCCGCGTACATCGCCTCGATCTCGGCCGCGAACCGCACCGGCTTGCCGATGTGCTCGGCCAGGCGCGCGCGCACGGCGTCGGCGTCCGCCGGATACGGGGCGGCCGTCGTGTTCGAGTAGACGACCTGCGCGGGCGCGGTGAATGCGACCTCCGCCAGGTCCGCCGCGAACGCGCCGCACGCCGCGGCCGCGAGCGGGCTGTGGAACGCGCACGCGACCGGAATGGTGCGGCCCGCGATGCCGGCCGCCGCAAGCTGCGCGACGGCGGCCATCACGGCGCCCGTCGGGCCGGAGATCACCGTCTGGTCGGGCGAATTCTCGTTGGCGACGACGACGCCGTCGAAGCCCGCGATCGCCGCGGCCACCGCCGCCGCGTCGCCCGCCACCGCCGCCATCGTGCCGGCGTCGCCGGTCGCAGCGCACGCGTCGAGGATGCGCACGCCGCGGCGCTCGGAGAGCGCGGGCAGTGCGGCCGCGGGCAGCGCGCCGGCGGCCGCGAGCGCGACCAGTTCGCCGTAGCTGTGGCCGCCCATGACGTCGGCGCGCACGCCGAGCCGGCCGAGCAGTTCGGCCAGTGCCAGCCCCGCGATGCCCAGTGCCGGCTGCGCGACGCGCGTGTCGGTCAGCGTGCGCTTCTGCGCAGCCGCTTCCTCGGGCGTCCACGCGGTCGGCGGGAACATCGCGTCGCGCGCGCGTCCGCCGCCCTCCAGGTGGCGCTGGAGATCGGGGAACGCGACGAAGAGGTCGCCCAGCATGCCCACGCGCTGCGAGCCCTGGCCGGGGAACAGGAACGCGACCTTGCCGGGGCCTTCCGCCGCCGTGGCGTCGCGCACGAACACGCCGGAGGGCGTAGATGTGCCGGCGCGCGCCACGTCGACCTTGTGCGCGAGGTCGGCGGCGTCGCGGGCGACGATCGCGACCTGCAGGGCGTCGCCGGCTGCCGTGGCACGCGCGAGGTCGCGCAGCGCAAACGCGCCGGACGCCGCCGCCGCGACGAGCGCGTCGACGCGCGCCAGCGCCTGCGCGCGGTCGGCGCCGCGCAGCAGGAAGAGCTCGGCCGGCCACTGCGCGCAGCCGCTCTCGGTGCCGGTCGCCTCGTAGGCGGCGAGCACCGCGTGGGCCTGGTGCGCCGCCGAAGTCAACGCGCTGACGCCCGCCCGCCGCGCGCCGCCCGGCCTGGCCGGGCGCGGTTGGACGACGTGAACGGCGACAGCGGCGTCCACCCGGGATTCGGACGCTCGATGTTGAGCGTGGGCGGCAGCACGCGGCGGTGCAGCGCCAGCGCCGCCTTGACGAGGCCCGCCACGCCGGCGGTGCACTTGGTGTGCCCGATCTGCGACTTGATCGACCCCAGCGCGATGCTGCCGGCGGCCGCGCCCGCGCCGCCGAAGAAGCCGTTGAGCGTCTCGAGCTCGGTGCGGTCGCCGACGACGGTGCCGGTGCCGTGCGCCTCGACCAGCCCGACCGAAGATGGCGGGACCCCGGCCTTGCGGTACGCGCGCGCCAGCGTGCGCTGCTGCCCCTGCGCGCGCGGCGCAGTGAGGCCGAGGCTCTTGCCGTCGCTGCCGCCGCCCACGGCCCTGATCACCGCGTAGATGCGGTCGCCGTCGCGCTCGGCGTCGGGGAGGCGCTTCAGCACGATCGCCGCCACGCCCTCGCCCAGCGCGATGCCGTCGGCCGCGGCGTCGAACGTGCGGCACTGGCCGGACGGCGACAGCGCGTGCACGCTCGCGAACACCAGGTAGTCGGTGATGCTGTTGTGCAGGTCGGCACCGCCGCAGATCACGACGTTGCTGTTGCCGGTGGCGAGTTCCTTGCACGCCAGGTCGACCGCAGCCAGCGACGACGCGCACGCGGCGTCGACGTGAAGTTGGAGCCGCCGAGGTCGAGGCGGTTGGCGATGCGGCCCGAGATGACGTTCGACAGGATGCCCGGGAACGAGTCCTCGGTGAGCCGCGGCAGCACGGCGTCCAGCGCCGGCGGAAGCGGCCCCGCGAGCTGCCGGTACATCGCGCGAAAGCCGTAGGCGCCGGCGAGATCGGTGCCGGCCTCGGCGCCGAAGATCACCGCCGTGTTCTCGCGATCGAAGGCGCGCTTGTCGTAGCCGGCGTCGGCCAGCGCGCGCCGCGAGACTTCGAGTGCCAGCAGCTGCACCGGCTCGATGGCGGACAGCGACATCGGCGGGATGCCGTACGCCAGCGGATCGAACGGATAGGGGTCGAGGAAGCCCCCCCACTTCGACGGCGTCATCTCGCCGCTCATCGACTTGCCGTCGTAGAACTCGTCGACGCGCCAGCGGTCCGCGGGCACCTCGCGGACGCTGTTGACGCCCGCGACGACGTTGGCCCAGAACGCCTCGAGGTCCGGTGCCGGGGAGGATCGCCGCCATGCCGACGATCGCGACGTCCGCGGCGCAGGCGTCCGTTCGCGCGGCGGCGGCGCGCGCCGCGGCTGCGAGCACGCCGCCGGCGCCCTCGGCCACGTCGCGGTGCAGCGCCGCGACCGTCGTGACGCCGGCGCGCAGCGCGGCGACCTGG
>JBGAMF010000005.1:0-74719 GCA_044223185.1 Casimicrobiaceae bacterium
GCGGCGCATCGAGCGCCGGGACGCCATTGTGGTGCGCCAGGGTAACGGCGGCAAGCCGGGCATGGCGCCGGTGGCCGTGGGGCAGGCCAACGCAGGGGCCGCAGCGGCGCTCGATGCGCCGCCACCGGAACCGCCGCCGCAGCTGTCCTCCGTCCTCTGAACTCTGATTACTGTTTCACCGGCCTGAACTGGAACGCGAGCGTGTACTCGTCGGTTCGCGGCGTGTACGCGACGCCCTTCTTCGTCGCCCACATCGTGAACTGGAAGTGGATCGGCATGATGCCGAGGTCCGCCATCGCGAGTTCGGTCGCGCGCTGCAGCATGATCATCCGGTTCTCGTCGTTGACCTGCTGCAGCGCCTGCTCGATCAGGTAGTCGACCTTGGTGTTCGAGTAGCGGCCCCAGTTGACGGCGCCCAGGCCCTTGTCGCGGTTGAACGTCGCGAGCAGCGAGCGCAGCGGCGAGCTCGCCTCGCCCGTCGACGCGCCCCAGCCGACCATGTGGAAGCTGAACTCCTGCTTCGACGCCCGGCCCGAGTACGGGCCCATCGGCGCCGTCTCGACCCTGGCCGTGATGCCGACGCGCGCCAGCATCTGCGCGACGGCCTGCACGATCTTCTCGTCGTTGACGTAGCGGCCGGCCGGGCCGTGGATCGTCAGGTTGAAGCCGTTCGGATACCCCGCCTCGGCCAGCAGCTTCTTCGCCCCTTCCGGATCGTAGGCTTCCGCCTTCAGCGCCGGGTTGTGGCCGAAGAGCTTCTCCGACACGAGCTGCCCCGACGGGATCGCCTGCCCTTCCATCACGCGCTCGGCGATCGCCGGCCGGTTGATCGCCTTCGAGATCGCCCGGCGGACGCGCACGTCGGTGAGCGGGTTCTTCTCCAGCGGCTTGCCGTCCTTGCCGGTCACGAACGGGCTCGAGCGGGCGAGGTGGTCGAAGTTGAAGTAGATGACCCGGTGCGAGATCTTCGAGGTCAGCGTGAACTTGGGGTCGCTCTTCAGGCGCGCCAGGTCGGCGGTCGGCGGCTGCTCGATCGCGTCGACGTCGCCGGACAGCAGCGCGGCCATCCGCGCCGGCTCGTTCTTGATGATCCGGAACGTCACCTTCCCGAACGGCGGCTTCTCGCCCCAGTAGCCGTCGTTGCGCACGATCTCGACGCGGTCGCCGTTGACGTAGCGCACGAACCGGTAGCGGCCGCTGCCGACCGCCGCCTTGCCCGAATTGAAGTCCTCGGTCGTCGCGCCCGTCGCCACCTTCTTCGACACGATGTAGATCGTCGACATGTCGTTGGGCATCAGCGGGTGCGGCGCCGCCGTCCTGAAGCGGAGCGTGTACGGGTCGACGATGTCGATCCCGGTGATCGCCTTCGTGTACGCGGAGAACGGGCCGGGGCTGTTCGGCACCGTCGGCACCCGGTTGATCGAGAACGCGACGTCCTCGGCGGTCAACTCGCTGCCGTCGTGGAACTTCACGCCGCGGCGCAGCTTGAACTCCCACGTGCGGTCGTCCAGCGCCTTCCACGACGTCGCGAGGCCCGGGATCATCCGCGAGTCCGCGTCCATCTGCACGAGCTTGTCGAAGATGTGCTCGGCGATGTTGTTGTTCGGGAACAGGTTGAAGAAGTGCGGGTCGATCGACGTGACGTCGGCGGCCACCGCGATCTTGAGTTCCTGCGCGGCGGCGGGCGCGACGGGCGCGACGCCGATTGCGACGGACGCCGCGACGGCGAGGATGGCGGCGAGACGGCGCGGTGCGGTGGATCGGCGCATGCGTGGACCTCGGGAGGACGAAGGGATCGGGCGCCGCGGCGCGGCGGGCGGGAAACCGGGACGGCGCGAATCTAGCCTAGTCGCCGCGGGGCGTCAAAGCGCGCGCGGCGGCGCCTTGTCCTTGCCGATCCGGTCGGGCGCGCCCGCGTCGCAGCGCGGCAGGTGCGCGCGGACGAACGCGGCCAGCGACGAGTAGTGCGCGTCGTCGGTCGCGAGGTCGCGCTGCGCGAGCGCGCGCGCCTCGTCCTCGCTCATCGGCTTGCCCGCCTCCGTCCAGGCGCGGGCCGCGACCAGCGCGCCCCGCTCGTACCGGTACTCGGCGCGCAGGCGCCCGTCCGGATGCCACGAGCGCTTCTCGCCGTTCGGCTGGCCGCGAACGTAGACCGCCTCGAGCTTCGGCCGCACGTCGCCCGCGCGGCCCGCGGGCGCATGCCACAGCGTGACCGTGCCGGACAACGCGTCGTCGTCGAACGGCAGCAGCGCGACGCGCGCGCCGCCGCTCGACCAGAACAGGAAGGTGCCGGTGCGGCGGCCCCTGGCGAAGGCGCCGACCACGCGGGCCGTGCCGTCGGTCCCCCGGACCTCGTAGGCGCCGTGCGGCTGGCCGTCGCGGCAGCTGCCGTCGACGGCGAGGTCCTCCGCCGACGCCACGGCGGCGACGAACGCCGCGCACGCCACGACCGCGCGCCTCATCCGCGGCGGCGCGCCCACCACGCGGCGAGCTCGCCGACGATGCCGCGGCGGAACGCCAGTACGCATACGACGAAGATCGCGCCGGTGATGACGGTCACCCACTGTCCGAAGCCCGCCAGGTAGCTCTCGAGGCCGACGATGGCGAACGCGCCCACGACCGGTCCGAAGATGGTCCCCATGCCGCCCAGCAGCGTCATCAGCACGACCTCGCCCGACATCGTCCAGTGTACGTCGGTCAGCGACGCCAGCTGGAACACGATCGCCTTCACCGAGCCGGCGAGCCCGGACAGGGCCGCGGACAGCACGAACGCCAGCAGCTTGTAGCGCTCGGCGTCGTAGCCCAGCGAGATCGCGCGAGGCTCGTTCTCGCGGATGGCCTTCAGCACCTGGCCGAACGGCGAGTGGACGATCCGGTAGATGAACAGGAACGCCGCGACGAAGATCGCCAGCACCACGTAGTACATGACGAGCGTGTGCGAAAGGTCGAGCACTCCGAACAGGCGGCCGCGCGGCACCGCCTGTATCCCGTCCTCGCCGTGCGTGAACGGCGCCTGCAGGTAGAAGAAGAAGATCATCTGCGCGAGCGCCAGCGTGATCATCGCGAAGTAGATGCCCTGGCGCCGGATCGCGAGCGCGCCGGCGACCATGCCCAGCACCGTCGCGGCGGCGGTGCCGGCGAGGATCGCCGCCTCGGGCGGCCAGCCCCATTCCTTCGCCGCGTGGGCGCAGACGTAGCCGGCCGTGCCGAGGAACATCGCGTGCCCGAACGACAGCAGGCCGCCGAAGCCGATCAGCAGGTTGAACGCGCAGGCGAAGAGCGCGAAGCACAGCGCCTTCATCACGAACACCGGGTAGACGCCGAGGAACGGCGCCACGGCGAGCACGCCGGTCATGACGGCCGTCGCCAGCAGCACGCCGCCGCGGCGGGCGGCGGGCGCGGGCGTGGCGGCGCCGGTCGCCTGTCCGACGGGCGCCACGCTAGCGCTCCTTCCCGAACAGGCCGGCGGGCTTGACCAGCAGCACCAGAACCATGATGACGAAGATGACGGTGTTCGACGCCTCCGGGTAGAACACCTTGGTGAGCCCCTCGACGACGCCGAGCCCGAACCCGGTCAGGATCGCGCCCATGATCGAGCCCATGCCGCCGATGACGACGACGGCGAACACGACGATGATGAGGTTGCTGCCCATCTGCGGGCTCACCTGGTAGATCGGCGCCGCCATGACGCCGGCGAGCGCCGCGAGCCCGACGCCGAAGCCGTAGGTCAGCGTGATCATCCGCGGCACGTTGATGCCGAACGCCTGCACCAGCGTCGGGTTCTCGGTGGCCGCGCGCAGGTACGAGCCGAGCTTCGTGCGCTCGATGACGAACCACGTGGACAGGCACACGACCAGCGACGCGACGATCACCCACGCGCGGTACTTCGGCAGGAACATGAACCCCAGGTTGAACGCGCCGGCGAACTCCTCCGGCAGCCGGTACGGCTGGCCGGAACTGCCGTAGTAGTTGGTGAACACGCCCTGGATGATCAGCGCGAGCCCGAACGTCAGCAGCAGGCCGTACAGGTGGTCGAGCTGGTAGAGGCGGGACAGCATCGTGCGCTCGATCACGACGCCGACGGCGCCGACGGCGACCGGCGCGAGCAGCAGCGACCACCAGTAGCCGACGCCGGCCTGCTCGAGCAGGAACCACGCGCAGAACGCGCCCATCATGTACTGCGCGCCGTGCGTGAAGTTGATGATGTTGAGCAGGCCGAAGATCACCGCCAGCCCGAGCGAGAGCATCGCGTAGAACGCGCCGTTGATGAGCCCGATCAGCAGCTGGCCGAACAGGGCCTGCGTCGGGATGCCGAAGATCTCGGTCACGTCGTTTCGCGCCGGGTGTCGTGCGTTGGCTTCGTTCCGCAGCCCCTCACCCGCCCGCCGCTGCGCGCCGGGCTCCCTCTCCCCGCGTGCGGGGAGAGGGATGGGGTGCCGGGCGGCCGGCTACTTCACCAGCGGGCAGCCGCCGTCCGCCAGCGGCCGGAACGCCTGGTCGGCCGGGATCGTCGCGCGGATCTTGTAGTAGTCCCACGGGCCCTTCGACTCGGCGGGCTTCTTCACCTCGACCAGGTACGCCGGGTGGATCTTGCGGCCGTCGGCGCGGATGCTGCCCTTGCCGAACAGCGGGTCGTCGGTCGGCGTCGCCTTCATCTTCTCGACGACCTTGGTGCCGTCGTCGCTCTTCAGCGCCTCGACCGCCTTCAGGTAGTGCGTGACGGCCGAGTACACGCCGGCGTGGATCATCGTCGGGTGGATGCCCTTGTCGAGCGGCGCAAAGCGCTTGGCGAACGCGCGCGTCTGGTCGTTCATGTCCCAGTAGAACGTCTCGGTGAAGATGAGGCCCTGCGCGGTCGGCAGCCCGAGCGCGTGGATGTCGGTCAGGAACACGAGCAGGCCGGCCATGTTCTGGCCGCCCTTGACGATGCCGAACTCGGCCGCCTGCTTGATCGAGTTCGTCGTGTCGCCGCCGGCGTTGGCGAGGCCGACGATCTTGGCCTTCGACGCCTGCGCCTGCAGCAGGAACGAGCTGAAATCCTGGTTGTTGAGCGGCACGCGCACCTTGCCCAGCACCTTGCCGCCCGACTTCAGCACGACGGCCTCGGTGTCGCGCTCGAGCGCGTGGCCGAACGCGTAGTCGGCGGTGATGAAGAACCAGCTGTCGCCGCCGGTCTTCACGATGGCGTTGCCGGTGCCGTTGGCGAGCATCCACGTGTCGTACGTCCAGTGGATCGTGTTGGGCGAGCACGCCTTGCCGGTGAGGTCCGACGACGCCGCGCCGGACACCAGGAACGCCTTGCCCTTGTCCTTCGTGATCTGGTTGACCGCGAGCGCGACCCCGGAATTCGGCGTGTCGACGATCACGTCGACCTTGTCGACGTCGTACCACTGGCGCGCGACCGCCGACCCGACGTCCGGCTTGTTCTGGTGGTCGGCCGACACGATCTCGACCTTGTAGCCGCGCTTCTCGATGCCCGAGTCCTCGACGGCCATCCGCGCCGCCACGACGGAGCCCGCGCCGGCCAGGTCCGTGTAAAGGCTCGACATGTCGGACAGCACGCCGATCTTGACGACGTTGTCGGACACCTGCGCGTGCGCGGTGCCCACCGAAACCGCGGCCGCGACTGCCAGGCCGACCATCGTGCGCTTGAACGTGCTCATGCTTCCTCCGCTTGGTGTGACTGCGATCGCGCTACACGCCGAGATAGTCGTGCAGCTTGTCCATGTTCGCGTCGAGGTCGGCATTGCGGATCATGTCCGCGACGCGGCCGTGCTCGATCACGTAGTGCCGGTCCGCGACGGTCGCCGCGAACCGGAAGTTCTGCTCGACCAGCAGGATCGTGAAGCCCTGCGCCTTCAGCTTCGCGATCGTGCGGCCGATCTGCTGGACGATGACCGGCGCCAGCCCTTCGGTCGGCTCGTCGAGCAGCAGCAGGCGCGCGCCGGTGCGCAGGATGCGCCCGATCGCCAGCATCTGCTGCTCGCCGCCGGAGAGCTTGGTCCCCTGGCTCCGGCGGCGCTCGCGCAGGTTGGGAAACAGCTCGAAGACCTGCTCGAGCGTGAGGCCGCCGTCGCGGACGACCGGCGGCAGCAGCAGGTTCTCCTCGACGTCGAGCGACGCGAAGATGCCCCGCTCCTCGGGGCAGTACGCGATGCCGCGGCGGGCGATGCGGTTCGACGCCAGCCGCGCGGTCTCGTCGCCCTCGAACCGGATCGAGCCTTCGCGGCGAGGCACGATGCCCATGATCGCACGCAGCGTCGTCGTCTTGCCGGCGCCGTTGCGGCCGAGGAGCGTCACCACCTCGCCGGCCGCGACGTCGAAGTCGACGCCGTGCAGAATGTGCGACTCGCCGTACCACGCGTTCAGCCCGCGCACCGACAGGAGCGGCGTGCCGGCGGCAGCGGTCGCGCCGGTCGCGGCGGCGGGGGCGGGCACGGCGTCAGGCATGGCCGGCCCCGAGGTACGCCTGGACGACGTCCGGGTTCTTCGAGACGGCCGCGTAGTCGCCCTGCGCGAGGACCTCCCCGCGCGCGAGCACGGTGATGTGGTCGGACAGCTTCGAGACGACCGACAGGTTGTGCTCGACCATCAGCACGGTGCGGTTCTGCGCCACGCGCTTGATCAGCGCCGAGATCCGCTCGACGTCCTCGTGCGCCATCCCGGCGGTGGGCTCGTCGAGCAGCATCATCTCCGGGTCGAGCGCAAGCGTCGTCGCGATCTCCAGTGCGCGCTTGCGGCCGTACGGCAGCTCGATCGCCGGCGTGCCGGCGAACTCCGCCAGGCCGACGGCGTCGATCAGCTCGCGCGCCTGCGGATCGAGCGCCGCGAGCACGTCCTGCGCGCGCCAGAAGTCGAACGAATGGCCGCGCTTCCGCTGGAGCGCGATGCGCACGTTCTCGAGCACGGTGAGGTGGGGGAAGACGGCGGAGATCTGGAACGAGCGGACGAGGCCCATGCGGGCGATCCTCGCGGGCCGCGAGCCGGTGATGTCACGGCCGTTGAACAGGATCTGGCCGGCGGTCGGCGTCAGGAAGTGCGTGAGCAGGTTGAAGCAGGTGGTCTTGCCGGCGCCGTTGGGTCCGATCAGCGCGTGGATCGTGCCCCGGCGGACCGCGAGGTTCACGTTGCGGACGGCGACGAAGCCCTTGAACTCCTTGGTGAGGCCGCGGGTTTCGAGGATCGTGTCGTCGGCCATGCGCCCTGGGCGCCGGGTTGACTCGCCGCGCCGCTGCCCTGTTCGTCGATGGCCGATTATAGAGGCTACTGCGGCCGGCGGCGCAACGGCCGCCGTCAGCGCTTGCCCAGCCAGCGCTGCGCCTTCTGCATGGCGAACAGCGCCGCCGGGGTCCCCATGGCGGCGCGGTCGGCGGCGACGAGCGCCACCTGCAGGAGCTGCGCCGTCGCCAGCGCGTCGGCGACCGCGTGGTGCCGCTCGCCGCCCCCCACGCCGAACCGGTCGAGCCAGTCGTCGAGCGTGCGGCACTCGGTGCCGGGGAACAGCGCAGGCAGCAGGAAGGCGAGGTCGATCCAGGTCCGGCGCAGCGGATAGCCGACGATCGACTTCAGCGAGCGCTCCAGCATCGCGGCGTCGAACTCGGCCCGGAACGCGACGAGCGGCGCCTTGCCGATGAACTCCAGGAAGTCGATCATGCCGGCGCGCGGATCGACGCCGGCGAGCTGCGTCTGCCCGCCGATGCCGTGGATCAGGATGTTGGCGTCCGGGCTCGGCCGGTCCTGGCGCAGGACGGTCTCGAAGCAGCCGGCCAGCTCGATGCGCCCGGCGGCGACCGCCGCCGCGCCGATGGCGATCACCCGGTCGCGCTTCATGTCGAGCCCGGTCGTCTCGGTGTCGACGACGACGTACCGGGCCTCCCGGTGCGGCCGCCTGAGGTCGTCCTCGGGCAGGTCGCGCCAGAGCCCGAGGCGCGCCTCCTGCGCGCCGCCGACCTTGGGGCCGCCCAGCAGGTAGTCGAGCGCGGCCGTGAACGGGTTCATCGCGCGGTCCGCCTCAAGTCTGGAACGTCTCCTTCAGCCGCTGCTGCAGCTTGCGCGCCTGCCGGAACGCCTCCTTCAGCATCCGCTGGTCGACCTCGTTGAGCGCGTACGGGTCGATGCGGTTCGCCTCGGCATGCGCGCCCGGCACGTGCTGACGGCGCAGGCGCAGGAGCTGCAGGAAGTGGAATGCCTCGATCGTCGCGGCGACGTGGCGCGGCTCGACGCCGAGGCGGGCCCCGGCGGCGCGCATGCGCGCGGCGGTGCCGGTCTCCGTCATCCCGTACGCGAGCGCGAACACGCGCGCCGCGTCGACGTAGATGCGGGTGCCGCGCGACTTGAGGTCGAGCGTGCCCTTCTGCGCATCCGCGTCGTCGGTGACGAAGGCGCGGATGAGCCCGAGCGGCGGCTCCGTCTGCAGCGCGTTGGCGACCATGAAGCGCAGGAAGACCTTGTTGTCGCGCGTGAAACCGGACAGCCACTCGCGCAGGTCGTCCGACAGCGTCGTGTCGCCGTACAGCGGCCGGAAGTCGAACACGATGTTGGCGGACAGCAGCGCCGCGGGCGTCGGCTCGCGGATCCACTGCAGGAACCGCGACTGCCACTCGTCGACGGTGAGGCAGTACGCGGGATTGCCCGCCATCACCCCGCCGGTGCACAGCGGGAATCCGATCGCGTCGAGCTCGGCGTTGACGTCGCCGGCGAACGCGAGCAGGCGCGCCCGCTCCGGCTCGACGTCGCCCGCTTCCTGCGGCCGGAACACGAGCGCGTTGTCCTGGTCCGTCGCGAACGTCTGCTCGCCGCGCCCTTCGCTGCCCAGCGCCAGCCAGCACCAGTCGCTCTCCGGCAGCGCGTGTCGCGCCAGCACCGTCTCGACCACCTGCCGCGACAGCGCGTCGTTGAGCGCGGCGATCGTGCGGGTCAGCGGCTCGGCCGCCGCGCCCTGCGCCAGCAGGTTCTGCGTCAGCGCGCGGATGTCGGCCGCGGCGCGCGCGAGCGAAGGCCGGTCGTTGGCCGACCGCAGCGAATCGCCGACCTGCCGCATCGACACGCGCTGCAGCGCGAACAGGTCGCGCTCGGAGACGAGCCCTGCGACCCTGGGCCCGTCGACGACCGCGAGCTGGCGGATCCGGCGCTCGGCCAGCACCTGCAGCGCCTCGGCGGCGGTCGCCGTCGCCGGCAGCGTGACGATCGGCGTCGTCATGACCTTCGCCACCGGCGTGTCGAGCGCGCGGCCCGCCAGCACCACGCGCTCGAGCAGGTCGATCAGCGTGAAGATCCCGGCCGGCGCCCCTTCGGCCCCGAGCACGACGATCGTGCGCACGTTGGCGGCGCGCATCGCGGCGAGCGCCTCCGCGAGCGGCGCGGCCGCGGCGCAGGTGACCGGCGCCCGCCGCACCAGCTCGCGCAGCGGCTGCGCCAGCGTCTGCTGCTGCGCGGCCAGCCGGCTGTACTCGCCCTGCATCTGCGCCAGCGACTGGGCGAGCGTCTCCGTGATCGCCTGCGTGCAGAAGCGCTCGAACTCCGGGGAGGCCCGCCGCCATTCGAGGAAGTCGTCGCGCGGGAGCAGGTAGCAGAACGTGTCCTGCACGGCCGTGTAGCGCTTGCTCGCCGCGCCGCCGGCGGACAGCGCGCCGACCGGGAAGCACTCGCCGGGGCCGAGCGTGGGCTCCCGGTTCTGGCTGGGGTCGGCCGCCCACGTGGCGACGAGGCCGCGCTGCACGACGTGCAGGTGCGTGACGGGCCCGGTGTCCGGGCCGACGATCGGGGCGTCCTTGGCGAAGTACGCGAGCGACATCCGCGCGATGGCGAAGTCGAGCGCGGCGTCGGTCATCCGGTTGAACGGCGGATGCTGGCGCAGGAAGGCCCGCGTGGCCTCCACGACGAGCGGCGGGGTCGGACTCATGGGGATTCGGCGGCCGGACAGGCGGAGGATCGCACAAGCGACGACCCCCGCACGAGGCGGGGGTCGTCGTCGCGGATCGACCGGGGCCGGCCGCGCCCGTCAGTGCGCGGCCGCCTTGGCGACCAGCAGCCCGGTGTTCTGGCGCGCGTACAGCTCGTCCCACATGTCCTCGGCCCGCTTGTCGCGATAGAGCAGCGAGCCCAGGATCACCGCCAGGAAGCCCAGCGGGATCGAGATGAGTCCGGGATTGCGCAGCTCGAACAGGGGCTTCTCGAGGCCGACCAGGCTCGTGTCGTCGCCCTTGAAGCGGTCGAGGTTCGCCTTCGCGGCGGCGACGTCCTTCTCGATGCCGGCGACCGCCTTCTGCGCCTTGGCCTTCGCAGCGTCGTCGGCCGCCGCGGCGAGGTCCGCCTGCGCGCGCTCGAGCTTCGGCGCCGCGGCGTCGACGACCTTCTGCGCCGCCGCCTTGATCGCCTTCGGGTACGTCATGTTCGGCGACACCAGCACGAGGCCGATCGCCGTCAGCGTCCCGACGATCATCCCGGCGACGATGCCGCCGGTGTTGCAGCGCTTCCAGTAGAGCGTCAGCAGCACGCACGGGAAGTTGGCCGACGCGGCGACCGCGAACGCCAGCGCGACGAGGTGCGCGACGTTCTGGCCCTTGGCGGCGATGCCGATGGCGATCGCCATCGCGCCGACGACCACCGTGGCCACGCGCGCCGCCTTCACCTGCTCCTGCGGCGTCACGTGCTCGCCGCGAATGACGCCGACGTACAGGTCGTGCGCCATCGCGGAGGCCGCCGCCAGCACGAGGCCCGCGACCACCGCCACGATCGTCGCGAACGCGACGGCGGCGACGAACGCCAGCATGAAGTTGCCCAGCAGCGAGTCCGCTCCCCCGCCCAGCGCCTGCGCGAGCAGCGGCGCGGCCATGTTGCCGCCGGCGTCCACCGCGCGGATCTGGTCGGCGCCGACCTTCATCGCCGAGCCCATGCCGAGGAACAGCGTCAGCACGTAGAAGCCGCCGATGATCGCCATCGCCCAGATCACCGACACGCGCGCCGCCTTGGCGGTCGGCACGGTGAAGAAGCGCATCAGGATGTGCGGCAGGCCGGCGGTGCCGAACACCAGCGCCATGCCGAGCGAGATCTGGTCGATCGGCGCCTTGAACAGCAGGCCGGGCTCGAGGAAGCGCTGGCCCAGCTCCGCCGGCGACATGTTCTTCGCCCCGTCGCCCAGGATCTGCGCGACGCGCGCCTGCACCTTGGCGTCGCCGACGACGTTGGTCAGGAAGTCGCCGAAGAAGCCGTACTGCATCCAGACCATGACGACCAGCACGATGGAAGCGGTGACCAGCAGCGCCGCCTTGATGATCTGCACCCACGTCGTCGCGACCATGCCGCCGAACAGCACGTAGCCCAGCATCAGCACGCCGACGACCACCACCGAGATCTCGTAGTCGATGCCGATCAGCGTCTTCACCAGCACGCCGCCGCCCACCATCTGCGCGGTCAGGTAGAACGTCGACACGGTGATCACCGAGATGGCGCCGACGATGCGCGTCGCCTTCGGGTTGTTGCGGTAGGCGAGGATGTCGGCCAGCGTGTACTTGCCGATGTTGCGGCACGGCTCGGCGATCACCAGCAGCACCGTGATGTACGCGACGAGCCAGCCCACCGAGTACATGAAGCCGTCGTAGCCCCAGATCGAGATGAGCCCGGCGATGCCGAGGAACGAGGCCGCCGACAGGTAGTCGCCGGCGATCGCCCAGCCGTTCTGCAGCCCGGAGACGCCGCCGCCGGCCGTGTAGAAGTCGGCGGCGCTCTTCACGCGCTTGGCGGCGACGTAGGTGACGAACATCGTGAGCCCGATGATCGCGCCGAACACGAGGAAGGTGAGCCAGCGCCACTTCTCGGCGACGGCGCCCTGCGCGAGCGCCGGGGTGGCCACCGCCAGCAGCGCGGCGGCGCCGGCGGCCAATGCGATCCGGCGCGAGCTCATGTCCGGCCTCCGTAGCGCTTCTCGAAGTCGCGGACGATCTCGGCGGCCTGCGCATCGAACTCGTTGTTGGCGCGGCGCGAGTAGATCCACGCGATCGCCCACGCGACGACGAACTCGGACAGCGCGAACAGGATGCCGAAGTTCACCGGTCCCCAGACCTTCACCCGGAACAGTTCCTGGAAGTACGCGGCGCCCACCGGCAGCAGGAAGTAGAACACCACCGAGAAGACCATGAGCCCCCAGAGGAAGGCCGTCTTCTTGCGGTGGAGCGCCTGGAAGCGCGGGTCGGCGACGATCGCCGTCCAGTCGTAGCGTGCGGTGTCAGCCATCGGATCCCCCTTCGGTCGCATTCGGTGCGAAGCGCCGGTGCGAACGCGATCGCACCGGCCCGCGGCGAGCGCTCGGACTCCCGTCGCCACGAGGGGGATTGTCGGGACGGGGGCTTACATAAGCCTTACGCGGCCGCCGGCCGCCGCCGGCACCGCAGCCCGGCCCGCTACGGCTGGCGCCAGACCGGCGGGCGCTTGCCCAGGAACGCGTCGATGCCCTCGGCGGCGTCCGGGTCGAGCATGTTGCACGTCATCGTCTCGCCCGCGAGGTCGTAGGCGCCGGCCAGGCCCCGCTCGACCTGCGCGTAGAACGCGCGCTTGCCGAGCGCGACGGCCGCCGGGCTCTTGCGCGCGATCGTCGCGGCGAGCGCCTGCACGGCACCATCGAGCTCCGCGGCGGGAACCACGCGATTGACGAGCCCCCAGTCGAGCGCCGTGCGCGCGTCGATGAGCTCGCCCGTCAGCAGCATCTCCATCGCCCGCTTGCGCGCGACGTTGCGCGCGACGCCGACCGCCGGCGTCGAGCAGAAGATCCCCGCGTTGATGCCCGCCAGCCCGAAGCGCGCGGTGTCCGCCGCGACGGCGAGGTCGCACATCGACACGAGCTGGCAGCCTGCCGCCGCCGCCGCGCCGTGCACGCGCGCGATCACCGGCTGCGGGATCTGCGTCAGCTTCAGCATCATCCGCGTGCACGCGTCGAACAGTCCGCGCTGCCACGCCGCGTCGATGTGCGCCCGCATCTCGGTCAGGTCGTGCCCGGCGCAGAACGCGCGGCCCGCGCCCGCCAGCACGACGACGCGCGCCGTGCGATCGGCGGCGACGGCGTCGAGGGCGGCGTCGAGCGCGGCGATCATCGCCGTCGACAGCGGGTTGAAGCGGTCGCCGCGGTTCATCGTCAGCGTGCAGACGCCGTCGCGCGTCTCGGCGAGGACGGGGGGCTGGAGCGAGGTTTCGAGCGGGGCGTTCATCGGTGTCTCCGGGCGGCCGTTCCCGCCATTCTAGGGCGCGCGGCGCCAGGTCGGGGTCGAAGTGGCTGCGGATCGAGCCTGGCGGGGGGCAATGAGCCATGTTCGAGACGTGCATTTTATGTTTTCACTGCATTTTTTTGCTTTTCTGGTCATATCGACTGCAGAATGCCGATCTCCAAGCCGATCGCACCACCCGGGCCGCCATGCCGACGGAGTCCAGCGACCACCTGACCGCGCTGCGCGAGCGCATCACGCGCGACTACCGGCGCAGCGAACCCGAAGCGATCGGACCGCTGCTCGCGGAGGCCGCGTTCGCGCCGGCGATGCTGGCGACCGTCCAGCGCGCCGCGGCGACGCTCGCCGAGGGCGTCCGCGCCGAGCGCCAGCGCGCGGGCGGCGTCGACGCGCTGATGCTCGAGTTCTCGCTCGACTCGCGCGAGGGCGTCGCGCTGATGTGCCTCGCCGAGGCGCTGCTGCGGATTCCCGACGCGGCGACGCGCGACCGGCTGATCCGCGACAAGCTCACCGACGGCGACTGGCGCGCGCACGTCGGCCGCAGCCCGTCGCTGTTCGTCAACGCGGCCGCGTGGGGCCTGCTCGTGACCGGGAGGCTCGTCGACTCGCGCAGCGAAGGCGCGCTCGAGCAGGCGCTGGGGTCGCTGCTCCGCAAGGGCGGCGAACCGCTGATCCGCAAGGGCGTCGACCTCGCGATGCGCCTGCTCGGCCGGCAGTTCGTGCTCGGGCGCACGATCGAGGAGGCGATCGCCAACGGGCGCGAGCGGGCCGCGCGCGGCTACCGGCACTCGTACGACATGCTGGGCGAGGCGGCGCTCACGGCCGCCGACGCCGACCGCTACTTCGCCGACTACACGCACGCGATCCGCACGCTCGGCGCCGGGTCCGGCGGCGCGGGCGTGCGCGCGGGCCCGGGCATCTCGGTCAAGCTGTCGGCGCTGCACCCGCGCTTCGTGCGCGCGCAGCGCGGGCGCGTGCTGGCCGAACTCGTACCCCGCGTCGCGGCGCTCGCGCGGCTCGCGCGCGAGCGCGACCTCGGGTTCAACGTCGACGCCGAGGAGGCCGACCGCCTCGACCTCACGCTCGACGTCGTCGAAGCACTCGCCGCCGACCCCGCGCTGGCGGGCTGGGACGGCTTGGGCTTCGTCGTGCAGGCGTACCAGAAGCGCGCGCGCGCGACCGTCGACTGGCTGGTCGCGCTCGCCCGCCACCACCGGCGCCGGCTGATGGTGCGCCTGGTCAAGGGCGCGTACTGGGACGCCGAGGTCAAGCGCGCGCAGGTCGACGGCCTGCCCGGCTATCCGGTGTTCACGCGCAAGGTCCACACCGACGTGGCGTACCTCGCGTGCGCGAAGGCGCTGCTCGCCGCGCCCGACGCGATCTACCCGCAGTTCGCGAGCCACAACGCGTTCACGATCGCCGCCGTGCACGCGGCAGCCGGCGACGCCGAGTTCGAGTTCCAGTGCCTGCACGGCATGGGCGAGTCGATCTACGACCTCGTGCCGGAGTGCATCCGCCCCGCGCGGCCGTGCCGCATCTACGCGCCGGTGGGCTCGCACGAGACGCTGCTCGCCTACCTCGTCCGCCGATTGCTGGAGAACGGGGCCAACACGTCGTTCGTCAACCGCATCGTCGATCCCGCGGTGCCGCTCGCCGACCTCGTCGCCGATCCGGTCGCGCGGGCGCGCGCCACCGGCGGCGCGCCGCACCCGCGCATCCCGGTGCCGGCGGCACTGTTTCCGGACCGCCGCAACTCGCAGGGCCTCGACCTCTCCGACGAATCGGTGCTGCGCGACCTCGAGCCGCGGCTCGCCGGCGACAGGTCGCGGCACGAGGCGGCGCCGGTCCTCGCGCAACCCGCGGCGCGCGCGCGGCCGCGCGTTCCGGTCGTCAACCCCGCGGATCGCACCGACGTCGTCGGCACCGTCGAGGCGGCGGACACGGTCGACGCCGTCGCAGCGGTCGACGCCGCCGCCGTCGCGGGCAGCGCGTGGTCGCGCACCACGGCCGCGGCGCGCGCCGCGGGCCTCGAGCGGGCGGCAGTCCTCAACGAAGCCGAGCGCGACGCGCTGGTCGCGCTCGCCGTCCGCGAAGCCGGGAAGACCGTCGGCAACGCGGTCGGCGAGATCCGCGAGGCCGCGGACTTCTGCCGCTACTACGCCGTGCAGGCGCGTACCGAACTCGCGCACGGGCAGCCGCGCGGGCCGCTCGTCTGCATCTCGCCGTGGAACTTTCCGCTCGCGATCTTCGCGGGCCAGGTCGCCGCCGCGCTCGCGGCCGGCAACCCCGTGCTGGCGAAGCCGGCCGAGCGAACGCCGCTGACGGCGGCGGCGGCCGTGCGGATCTTCCACCGCGCCGGCGTCCCGCCCGCCGCGCTGCAGTTCTTGCCCGGGCCGGGCGAGACCGTCGGCGCCGCGCTCGTGGCCGACGCGCGCATCGCCGGCGTGCTGTTCACCGGCTCGACGGAGGTCGCGCGCATCGTCAACCGCACCCTCGCCCACCGCACGGACGACCCGGTGCTCGTCGCCGAGACCGGCGGCCAGAACGCGATGATCGTCGACAGCTCGGCGCTGCTCGAGCAGGTGGCCGTCGACGCGATCGCCTCGGCGTTCGACAGCGCCGGCCAGCGCTGCTCGGCGCTGCGCGTGCTGTGCGTGCAGGACGACGTCGCCGACCGCCTGGTCGCGATGCTCGCCGGCGCGATGCGCGAGCTCGCCGTCGGCGACCCGCGCGCGCTCGCCACCGACGTCGGCCCGGTGATCGACGCCGACGCGCAGGCGCGGCTCGCCGCGCACGTCGCGCGCCGGCGCGCGGCGGGCGACACGGTCGTCGCGCTGCCGCTGCCGGCCGCGTGCGCGCGGGGGACGTACTTCGCGCCGACGCTGATCGAGCTGCCCGACCTCGCCGCGCTGACGCAGGAGGTCTTCGGCCCCGTGCTGCACGTCGTCCGCTACCGCGAAGGCGAGCTGCCGCCGCTCGTCGACGCCATCAACGCGCTTGGCTACGGCCTCACGCACGGTGTCGCCACGCGCATCGACGAGACGGTCGACTTCGTCGCGGGCCGGGTCCGCGCCGGCAACGTGTACGTCAACCGCAACATGATCGGCGCCGTCGTCGGCGTGCAGCCGTTCGGCGGCGAGGGGCTCTCCGGCACCGGACCCAAGGCGGGCGGCCCGCACTTCCTGCGCCGCCTCGTGCGGCCCGGTGCGGCGGCGGCCCCCGACCTCGCGACCGTGGTCGCGCTGCCGGGTCCGACCGGCGAGGCCAACACGCTGGCGTTGAAGCCGCGCGGCCGCGTGGCGTGCGTGGCGGAGTCGGAGGCGGACCTCGTCGCGCAGGCGCGGGCGGCCGCGGCGACCGGCAACGTCGCGCTGCTGCCCCGGACCGCGGCCGGCGAGCGCGCGCGTGCCGCCGTCGGGGCGGCGGGCGAGCTCGCCGACGACGTGCTGGCGGCCGCGCCGGACGCCGTGCTCGTCGCCGGCGCCGCCGACCGCGTGCAGGCGCTCCGCGTCGGCGTGGCCGCCCGCGACGGTCCGCTCGTCCCCGTGGTCGCCGCCGGGCCGGACGGCTACGACCTCTGGCGGCTCGTTTCCGAGCGCACGCTGACCGTCAACACGACGGCGTCCGGCGGCAACGCGTCGCTGCTGTCCCTCGCCGAGGAGGAGCCCGCATGAAGGCGCTCGACGCCATCGACCTCGCGATTCTCGCCGCGTTGCAGCGCGACGGGCGCATGCCGAACGTCGCGCTCGCCAGGGCGGTGGGGCTGTCGCCCACGCCGTGCGCCGAGCGCGTGCGCGCGCTCGAGTCCGCTGGCGTCATCCGCGGGTACGGCGCGGACCTCGACGCCGGAAAGCTCGGGCTCGGCCTCACCGTGTTCATCGAGATCGCGATCGACCGCACGTCGGAGGACGCGTTCGGCCGCTTCCGCGACGCGATGCTCGCGCTCCCGCAGGTGCTGGCGTGCCACATGGTGGCCGGCGGCTTCGACTACCTCGTCAAGGTGCGCGTCCCCGACATGGCTGCGTACCGCCGCTTCCTGGGCGACGCGCTGCCGCGGGTGCCGGGCATCCGCGCGACGCGCTCGTACGCGGTGATGGAGGAGGTCAAGGAGACGCGCGCGCTCGACCTCGCGCACCTGCGCGACTGAAGGAGGGGGCAGAGCCGCACTACCGGCGTCGGCAGCCGTTGCGCCACCGGGGAGGGCATCCTCAACGCCAGCATTGCGGCTTCGCCCCCTGCTTCAGATCCCGATTTCACTCGATCGCGCTCGCCGACCTCACGCGCTCGCGCAGCACGTACTTCTGGATCTTGCCGGTCGACGTCTTCGGCAGCTCGCAGAAGACGATCCGCTTCGGCGCCTTGAAGCGCGCGAGCAGCTGCTGGCAGTGCGCGATCAGCTCGGCCTCGGTCGCCGCGGCGCCGGGCTTCAGCTCGACGAACGCGCACGGCGTCTCGCCCCACTTCGGATCGGGCTGCGCGACCACCGCCGCCGCGACGACGGCCGGATGGCGATAGAGCGCGTCCTCGACCTCCAGCGAGCTCACGTTCTCGCCGCCCGAGATGATCACGTCCTTGCTGCGATCCCGGATCTTCACGTAGCCGTCCGGCTGCATGACCGCGAGGTCGCCCGAGTGGAACCAGCCGCCGGCGAACGCCTCGGCGGTGGCCGTCGGGTTCTTGAGGTAGCCCTTCATCGTGACGTTGCCGCGGAACATGATCTCGCCCATCGTCTGTCCGTCCCACGGCACCTCGCGCATCGTCTGCGGGTCCATCACCGTCATGCCCTCCTCGGCCGTGTAGCGCACACCCTGCCGGCCGTTGCGCTCGGTGCGCGCGCCGATGTCGAGGTCCGCCCACTCCGCCTGCTTCGCGCACACGGCGGCCGGCCCGTAGGTCTCGGTGAGCCCGTACACGTGCGTGAGGTCGAAGCCGATGCGCTCCATCCCCTCGATCATCGCGGCCGGCGGCGCCGCCGCGGCGACCAGCGCCGCCACCCGGTGGTCGATGCCGCGCTTCATCGCGTCCGGCGCGTTGACGATCATCGCGTGCACGATCGGGGCGCCGCAGTAGTGCGTGACGCCGTGGTCGCGGATGGCGTCGAGGATCGCCTTCGCCTCGACCCGCCGCAGGCACACGTTGGTGCCGGCGTTGGCCGCCATCGTCCACGGGAAGCACCAGCCGTTGCAGTGGAACATCGGCAGCGTCCACAGGTACGTCGAGTGGCGCGGCATCCCCCAGTCGATGATGTTCGACAGCGCGTTCAGGTACGCGCCGCGGTGGTGGTAGACGACGCCCTTCGGGTTGCCGGTCGTGCCCGACGTGTAGTTGAGCGAGATCGCCTGCCACTCGTCGGCCGGCGGCTGCCACGCGTACGCGGGGTCGCCGCCTGCGAGGAACGCCTCGTACTCGGCCTCGCCCAGCCGGTCGCCTCCGGGACCTTCCGGATCGGCGACGTCGACGACGAACGGGCGCCGCTGCACGCGCGCGAGCGCCTGCCGGATCACCGGCGCGAACTCGGTGTCGGTCAGCAGCACCTTCGCCTCGCCGTGCTCGAGCATGAACGCGAGCGCCTCCGCGTCGAGGCGCGTGTTCAGCGTGTTGAGCACGCCGCCGGTCATCGGCACGCCGAAGTGCGCCTCGAGCATCTCCGGGGTGTTGGCGAGCATCGCGGCGACCGTGTCGCCGGCGCCGATCCCGCGGCGCGCGAGCGCGGAGGCGAGCCGGCGCGACCGGTCGTACGCCTGCCGCCACGTGTAGCGGCGCGCGCCGTGGATCACCGCCACGCGCTCCGGCCAGACGTACGCGGTGCGCGCGATGAACGACAGCGGCGAAAGCGGCGCGTAGTTGGCGGCGTGGCGGGGCAGATCGCGTTCGAACGGGCTCATGGGAAACCTCTCGCGGCGTGCGGATGCGCCGGATGGAGCAAATCGTAGCAAACCGATCCGGCGCGTGCGGCGTCGCCGTCGCTTGCCCGCCACGGCCGATTTGGATACGCTCGGCCGGGTTCCCGCCTTCGCCGACACGGACGTCCCGATGGGCCATCGGCTGTCGAAAATCGTCACCCGCACCGGCGACGCCGGCACCACCGGCCTCGCCGACGGCTCGCGCGTGCCGAAGGACGCGCCGCGGATCGCCGCGATCGGCACCGTGGACGAGCTCAACTCGGCCATCGGCGTGCTGCTCGCCGAGCCGCTCCCGCCCGCGGTCGCCGACTGCCTGGTCGCGGTCCAGCACGACCTGTTCGACCTCGGCGGCGAGCTGTCGATCCCCGGCTCCTCGCTCGTCGACGACGGCCACGTCGCGCGCCTCGAGGCCGACGTCGAGCGCTTCAACGCGGACCTGCCGCCGCTGAAGGAGTTCATCCTGCCCGGCGGCACGCGCGCCGCCGCGCTCGCGCACGTCGCCCGCACCGTGTGCCGGCGGGCCGAGCGCACGCTGGTCGCGGCGGCGGCCACCGAGGCGATCGGCGAGCGTGCGCGTGTCTACGCGAACCGGCTGTCCGACCTCCTGTTCGTGCTCGCGCGGGTGTGCAACCGGGCCGCCGGCCGCGACGACGTGCTCTGGCGCAAGCAGCGCTGACCGCGGTGGCCGTCCCGCCGTCCTCGGACCGCAACGCCCGCCTCGCCCACCTGCTGTCGCGCGTCGCGCTCTCCGACCAGGCCGCGTTCGGCGACCTCTACGGCGAGACGTCGGCGCATCTGTACGGCGCCGCGCTGCGTATCCTGAGGAGCGCGGCGGCCGCGGAGGAGATCGTGCAGGAGGCGTACGTCAACGTCTGGCACCACGCGGGATCCTACGAGGTCGCGAAGAGCCAGCCGCTCACGTGGCTCACGACGATCGTGCGCAACCGCTGCCTCGACCACCTCCGCCGGCGCGAGCTCGCGACGGAGTCGCTCACCCCCGACGACGACGACGACGCGCCGGAGCGCGACCTGCCCGCGGACACGATGACGCCCGCCGAAATGCTGGTGGCCGGCGCGGAAGCGGCGGCCGTCCGCGACTGCGTGGACGCGCTCGACGCCGGCCCGAAGCAGGCGATCGCCCTTGCGTACTACCGGGGGCTGTCGCACGCGGAGCTCGCCGCCCACCTGCACGAGCCGCTCGGCACCGTGAAGTCGTGGGTGCGCCGCGCGCTCGCACGCCTGCGCGACTGCCTCGACCGCGCGGGCTACGCGCGCACCCCGTGAACCTGTCCCGCCCCGACCGCATGCCCCGGCTCGACGCGCTCGCCGCCGAGTACGTGCTCGGCACGCTGCCGGGCCGCGCGCGCCGGCGCCTCGCCCGGATCGCGCAGACGGACACTGCGGTGGCCGTCGCCATCCGGGCCTGGGAACAGCGGCTGTCGCCGTTCGCCGAGACCGCGCCGCCGGTCACGCCGCCCCCCCGGGTCTGGCGCGTCATCGCGCTGCGCCTCGGCCTGGCGCCGGTGCGGCCGCCGGCGCCGGGCCCGTGGTGGACCCGCGTCGGCTTCTGGCGCGGACTCGCCCTGGCGAGCCTCGCCGCCGCGCTGGTGCTTGGCACCGCGCTGCTGGCGCCGCCCCCGGACACGCAGGGGCCGCCGCTCGTCGTCGTCCTGGCCGGCCCCGATGCCCGGCCGGCCGTCGTCGCGACCATCGCCCGCGACCGCCGGACGCTGGCCGTGAAGGTCGTCGGCGGCACGCCGGTGCCGCCCGACAAGTCGCTGGAACTGTGGATGCTGCCCGACGGCTCCGCGCCGAGGTCGCTAGGCGTCATCCCGGCGGCGGGCACGGGTCGCGTGGCGCTGCCGGACGTGGCAGGCGTGGCGCTGGCCGGCGTACCGGCGCTCGCGGTCAGCCTCGAGCAGGCCGGGGGCTCGCAGACCGGTGCCCCGCAGGGGCCGATCCTCTATTCGGGGCGGGTCGAGCGCTTCTAGGGGGCGTCTGCAAAAGGCGTCCGTGCGGGCGGGCCATGAGGTGACGTCGGCGCCGCGCCCTTTGCAGCCGGAACTGCAAAGGCGCAACGAGCGTTGTGCATCCGGACGGCGCCCGATCACACGACGTCGCCGCTCGTGCAGGGCTTCGCTTGCGGCCGGCTTCCGGGGGCACAGCCGATCCCCGTTCCCGGTGCGGGGCGCGCGCGTCGCGACGACGCCGCGGCGGCACACTTGCGCCGGCCGCAAACGCGAAGGGCCGGGCGCGTGCGCCCGGCCCTTCGCCACGGTGGTTCCCGTCAGCCGCGCGGACCGAAGCTCGCGGGCACGTAGTGGACCGTCGCGGCGGCGGACCGCGTCCGCGTGGCGACGACCTCGATGGTCCCGGGCAGGATAGCGACCTCGGTCGGAGCGGTGGCGGCACGCGCAACGCCGGCGGGCACCGGCTCGGCGCGCTCCACGAGCGTCGGCGCGACGACCGCGAGGCCGAGCGTCGCGGCCGCGGCGAACGCTGCCGCGAGGCCGAACACCGGCCGCAGCGCGCGCGCCTTCCGGGGGAAGCGGTAATTCGTCGTGGCGTTCATCATGGCGTCCTCGTGTCTGTGCGGTGTCTTCCGGCTCCGGAGCCGCTCCTGGTGGGCGTTTCCGGCGCTCCTGACCCGTTGGATGCGGCGACCCGGGGTTCCGGATTCACCGGCAACGCGCCGGCCGGTTCAGGTGACGAGGCGATTGTGGTCGGCGCGCGGCGGCCGCTCAACGGCCATGCGACGAAGCGGCGGGATCGGCCGCAAAAGGGCGCGCCCGCGCCGACGAAACGCCCGGCGCGGGCGGCGGGGCGCCGTCAGCGCGGCTTCAGCCGGTAGCCGTCGGGCTGGTCTTCCATGTCCCAGCCCGCCGCCGCGAGGTCGGCGCGCAGCCGGTCGGCCTCGGCCCACCGCTTCGCGCGACGGGCGGCGGCGCGCGCGTCGGCCAGTGCACGGACCTCGGGGGGCACCACGGCCTCCCGCGGCACCCATGCGGCGAGACCCAACCCCAGCACGTCGTCGAACCTGACGAGCGTGGCGCGCTTCACGGCGCCCGGCAGGTCGCCGCGCAGCACGTCCCACGCCACCGCCAGTGCGCGCGGCACGTTGAGGTCGTCGTTCACCTCGTCGGTGAAGCGGTCGATGCTTGCCGCGTCCGCCGCCGCGGGCGGCTCCGCGCGCAGCGCGTACACGCCGTTGCGCATCCGGTCGAGTGCGGTCGCCGCCGCGTCCATCGCGTCCCACGAGAAGCTCATCTGCGTCCGGTAGTGCGCGGTCAGGCACAGGTACCGGTACACCAGCGGGTCGTAGCCGCGCTCGAGGAGCGACTCCACGCGCAGGAACTCGCCGGCCGACTTCGCCATCTTCGCGTTGTCGAGCAGCAGGAAGTAGCCGTGCAGCCAGAAGTTGGCGAGCCGCGTCCCCACCCGCGCCTGCGTCTGCGCGATCTCGTTCGTGTGGTGGACCGGGATGTGGTCCTCGCCGCCGCAGTGGATGTCGAACCAGTCGCCCAGGTACTTCTGCGCCATCGCCGAGCACTCGATGTGCCAGCCCGGGAAGCCACGGCCCCACGGGCTGTCCCACTCCATCTGCCGGCGCTCGCCCGGCGGCGAGAACTTCCACAGCGCGAAGTCGGTCGGCCGCCGCTTCTCGCCGACGTCGACCCGCCGGCCGGCGTCGAGGCCGTGGACGTCGAGCCGCGCAAGGTGGCCGTAGTCCGGCTGCCTGCCCGTGTCGAAGTAGACGCCGTCGGACGTCGTGTACGTGTACCCGTTGCGCTCCAGGTCCGCGATGAACTCGACCTGCTCGCGGATGTGGTCGGTCGCGCGGCACAGCACGGTGGCGTCCTCGATGTTGAGGCGCGCGAGGTTCTCGACGAAGTCGTCCGTGTACAGCTGCGCGATCTCCCACGCGGTCTTGCCCGTGCGGCGCGCGCCCTTCTCCATCTTGTCCTCGCCGGTGTCGGCGTCGGACGTCAGGTGGCCGACGTCGGTCACGTTCATCACGTGCCGGACCGCGTAGCCGTTCCAGCGCAGCACGCGCTTCAGGATGTCCTCGAACAGGAACGTGCGGAAGTTGCCGATGTGCTGGAAGTCGTAGACGGTGGGCCCGCACGTGTACAGGCCGACCGGACCCGCAGGGTCCAACGGCTCGAAACGTCGCAGCGTGCGCGTGTAGTTGTCGTAGAGAGAGAGCGGTGCGGGCATCGGTTGCCTTCGTAAACGAAAAAAGCCGCCGGGACGGAACCGGCGGCTTTGCGGACGGGAGTTGCGGCCGTCAGGCCCGCGCGCGCGGGCGCCGCCGATGGCGGGTGGCCGGACAACAGGCGGAGCGGGCGAACGCGGGGCGCATCGAGCCGATGGTATGCGCAAACCCCGGCGCGGCGCAAGGTCGCGGCCGGTGCGCCCGGTCGGCGCGGTAGAATGCGGCGCCGCCCCCGCCCGCGTTCCTGTGCCCGTTTCCCCCGCTCCGCCCGCCCCGTCCTCCGCGCTGTCCCGGCGCGCGTGGTGGGCGCTCGCGGCGATCGTCGTGCTCGCGTGGTTCGCGGGCCTCGACGCGCGCCGGCTGCAGCACGCCGACGAGGGCCGCTACGCGGAGATCGCGCGCGAGATGGCGGTGAGCGGCGACTGGGTGACGCCGCGCCTGAACGACCTCAAGTACTTCGAGAAGCCGCCGCTCCAGTACTGGCTGGGCGCGGCGACCTTCGACGCCCTCGGCGTCGACGAGTGGACGGCGCGCCTGCCGGCGGCCGTCGCCGGCCTGCTCGCGGTCGTCGCCGTCGGCTTCACCGGCGCGCGGCTCGCCGGCGCCGACGCCGGCGCGTTCGCCGCACTGGCGCTGGCCGGCAGCGTCTGGCACTCGGGCCTCGCGCACCTCCTGACGCTCGACTCGGTGCTGTCGTTCCTGCTCACGCTGGCCCTGTGCGGGTTCCTGCTCGCCCAGCGCCCGGCGCTGTCGCGGGCGGCGCAGCGCAACTGGATGCTGCTCGCCTGGGCGGCGGCGGCCGGCGCGACGCTGACCAAGGGCCTCGTCGCGCTGCTCATCCCGGGCGCGGCGCTGGTCCTCTACACGGCCGTCACGCGCGACGCCGGGCCGTGGCGCCGGCTGCACGCGCTGGCCGGCGTTCCGCTCTACCTCGCGCTCACGGCCCCGTGGTTCGTCGCCGTCGAGCGCGCGAACCCGGGCTTCGCCCGCTTCTTCTTCGTGCGCGAGCACTTCGAGCGCTTCCTGACCGAGTCGCACAACCGCGGCGGCGAGTGGTGGTACTTCGTCCCGTGGTTCGTGCTCGGCATCATGCCGTGGCTGCTCGTCTGGGCGTGGACGCTGCCGCGGAGCTGGCGCGCGGCGCCCGTCGCCGCGAACGGCTTCTCGTGGGAGCGCTTCTGCGTGGTCTGGGCGGCGTTCGTGTTCGTGTTCTTCAGCGTGTCCGGGTCCAAGCTGCCGTCGTACATCCTGCCGATGTTCCCGGCGCTCGCGCTGGTGCTGGGCTTCGAGCTGACGCGGCTGCCGGCGCGCACGCTCGCGTGGATCGCGCTGCCGCTCGCGGTCGGCGCGACGGCATTCCTCGCGCTCTACCCGTTCGCGTGGCCCCCGCTCGCGGCGTCGCTCGGGAGCGAGAACACGCCGGTGGCGATCTACGCGGCGTTCGGCCCGTGGTTCGCCGCGGCGCTGGCCGCGTGGGGCGCCGGCGGCATCGCGGCCGTCGCGTTGTTCCGGCGCGACACGCCCGCCGGCAAGGCGTGGGGCGTCGCCGCGCTCTCGCTGTCGATGCTGATCGGGCTGCAGGTGGCGCTCGTCGGCCACGACGCCTGGGCGCGCGTGCGCTCGGCGCAGCCGATCCTGGCCGACGCGGAGCGCGCGAACGGCCAGGCGCTCGACCCGGCGCATCCGGTCTACCAGGTGGCGTCCTACGACCAGACGCTCCCGTTCTACCTCGGCCGGCCGACGCCGCTCGTCGAGTACCGCGACGAGATGGGGCCGGGACTCCTGCTCGAGCCGCACAAGGGCTACCACGAGGCGGCGTGGATCGAGGCGTGGAACGCCGCACCGCAGGCTTACGCGCTGATGACGCCCGGGACCGCCGCCGAACTCGCACGCAAGGGCGTGCCGATGCGCGAGCTCGCCCGCGACCCGCGCCGCGTGTTCGTCGCGCGCCGCTAGCTGGAACCGACGATGACATTGTCCGCCTTCGCCTTCCTGATGACCGGCGTGGTGCTCAACGCCGGCGCGCAGCTGCTGCTCAAGGCCGGCACCAACGCGCTCGGCGTCATCACGCTGACGCGCGACAACTGGTGGGACACGCTGTGGCGGATGGGCACGCAGGGCCACTTCGTGCTCGGCGTCGCCTGCTACATGGTGAGCCTCGTCGTCTGGATCATGGGCCTGTCCCGGGTGCCGGTCTCGGTCGCCTACCCGATGCTGTCGCTGGGCTACGTGATCAACGCCGCGGCCGCGCACTACCTGTTCGGCGAGGTCGTGTCCGTCACGCGCTGGCTCGGCATCGGCTTCATCATCCTCGGCGTCTGGCTGGTGGCCCGGAACTAAGATGCGCCAGCCGACCGACGTGCGATGAGCGCCGCCGGGCCGCCCCAAGGCGCTCGCCCCCCTCTGGGGGGAGCGGCGCGCAGCGCCGTTCGGGGGGAGTCATGCTGACGGACGTCCTGCTCGTCGCCACGCCTGGCCTGCCGCTCGCGCTGGCCGTCGCGTGCGTGCTGCCGGGCCTGCGCGCGCGGATGCCGTCGCTGCTCGCGCTCGCGCCCGTGCCGGGCCTCCTCGCCGCGCTGCTGGCCGCGCACGCACCGCCGGCCACGTTCGGCGCCGGCCTGTACCGGCCGACGCTCGCGCTCGACGCGCCGGGCGCGCTGCTGCTCGGCGTCGCCGCGCTGCTGTGGATCGCCGCCGGCGCGTATGCGACGACGTACCAGCGCGGCGCCGCGAATCCCGGCCGGTTCGCCGTATGCTGGCTGCTGGGAGCAGCCGGCTGCCTCGGCGTCTTCGTCGCCGCCGACATGCCGCTGCTCTACCTCGCGCTCGCGCTGCTCACGCTGGGCGCGACCGGGCTCGTGTTCCACGACGAGACGCCGCGCGCGCGGCGCGCCGCCGCGCTCTACGTCGGACTCGCGCTGTTCGCCGAATCGCTGGTGCTGGCCGCGATGGTGCTGCTGGCCGGCGCCACGCCCGACGGTTCGTTGCTGATCCGCGACGCGGCGGCGGCGCTGCCGGCGATGCCGCTGCGCGACGCGACGCTGGCGCTGCTGATCGCCGGCTTCGGCATCAAGGCCGGGCTCGTCCCGCTGCACGTGTGGATGCCGCTCGCCCACGGCGCCGCCCCGATGCCCGCTTCCGCGGTGCTGAGCGGCGCCGTCGTCAAGGCCGGCATCATCGGCCTCCTGCGGTTCGTGCCCGTCGACGCGGCGCTCGCCGGCGCCGGCACGCTGCTCGCGGTCGCCGGGATGGGCACGGCGCTGTACGCGGTCGCGATCGGCATCACGCAGCAGCATCCGAAGGTCGTGCTCGCCTATTCGAGCGTCAGCCAGATGGGGTTCGTCGCCGCGGTCATCGGCGCCGGCGTCGCCAACGGCGATGCCGCGGCGCCGCTGCTCGCCGCGTTCTACGCCGGCCATCACGTGCTGCTCAAGGGCGCGATGTTCCTGCTGGTCGGCGTGGTCGCGGCCACCAGCGCGCACCGGCTGCGCGGTACGCTGGCGCTCGCCACGGTCGTCGCCGTGGGCCTGGGCGGGCTGCCGCCCACCGGCGGGTTCATCGCCAAGTACGCGGTGAAGGATCCGCTCGGCGGCGGCTGGATCGCGGTCGCGGCCGCGGCGTCGGCAATCGGGACGACGCTGCTGATGCTGCACTTCGTTCGCCGCGTGCGGACGGTGGCCTCCGCCGCGCCCGACGCGCGCGCCGCACCGGGACTGGCGCTGCCGTGGCTCGCGCTTGCGCTGGCGTCGATCGTCGTCCCGTGGGCGCTCTACGCGGCGCTGCCGCTCGGCGCACCGCTGGCCACCTTCGCGCCCGCCGCGCTGTGGAGTGGCGCGTGGCCGGTGGCCGTCGGCGCGCTGCTCGCGCTGGCGCTCGCGCGCTGGGGCGAGTGCCTGCCGCGCATTCCCGACGGCGACGTCGTCGTGCTCGGCGACGCCGCCGCCCGCCGCGCGGGGGCGCTGGCGCCGCTTGCGGTGCGCGCCGACCGTGCGCTGCGGCAGTGGCCGGTCGCGACCGCGCTGCTCGCGGGCACGGCGCTGGCGATCGGGCTCGCGACGACCGCGTGGCACGGCTGACGGCCTCCGCCACCGTCGGGACACCCGTAGCGCGCCCGGCGGTCGAGTCCTTGCCCGCGACCCGGCCAGCGCGACCGGATCGCCGACGACGGCGGCGTCGTCCTGCCGCCCGCACGCGCGCCGCGCCCTGCCGCGCGGCGACCCGCGCTCACTCGCCGCAGAGCAGGCGGACGCGCCGCTCCGCGCGGTCGAACGCGTCGTCGGTGTCGGCGGCGAGCAGCTGCTCCTTCGCCTGCACGCACGCGTCGGATTGCCGCTGCTCGGACGGCGTGGGCCTGGTCGGCGGCGGCGGCGCGGCCGCCGGTGCCGCGGCCTGCCGGGCCGGCGGCGCGCACTTGGCGTCCGCGACGAGCCGCAGGTTGTTGAACGCGCCGCGCTCGACGGCCACGCAGTCGCCGACGCGCTTGCCCGCCTGGTCGGTGACCATCGTGATCGTCGACGTGCCGCCGATCAGGATCGTGTACTCGAAAGCCTGCCGCTGGCTCGCGAGGCGGCCGATCTGCGAACCGGCGAACGCCCCGCCGACGCCGCCCAGCGCGCGGTTGCTGCCCGAACGGCCGGAACCGACCGCAGCACCCAGCGTCCCGCCGATGATCGCCCCGCCCGTGCGCGCGCGCGCGTCCGACTCGGTGATCATCTGCACCGCGGTGATGCGCCCGTAGGAGACGCTCGACTGCGCGAGCGCCGGCCCGCCGACGCCGGCCAGCGCCACCCCGATTGCCACTCCCATCCACGTGCCGCCACGTCCCATCGCTGCCGCTCCCGAACCGTCGATGCGCGCGTCCGCGCGTTGCCGGTGCTCCGGCGAATCGCCGCGTGCCGCGCACGTCCGCGCGGTTGGCGAGTACCGGCCATTTTACTTTGGGTGCCGCCGCGCCCGCGTGCGAAAATGCGCGTGCGCGCCCCGGCGATACGACGGGGCGGCCCACGCCCGCAGGCGCAAGGAGACGCAGGATGAGGACAACGCTGCTCGTGGCCGCGCTCGCGCTGGCCGCCGCCGGCTGCACGGTCGGGCCCGACTACGCGCGCCCGGCGGTCGACACGCCCTCCGCGTGGCGCATCGACTACCCGAAGGCCGCCGACGTCGCCAACACGAAGTGGTGGGAGCAGTTCGGCGACCCGGTGCTGAACGACCTCATCGACACGGCGCTGCGCGAGAACCGCGACGTGCGCATCGCCGCGGCCCGGGTCGACCAGTTCATCGGCGCGCTCACGTCCACGCGGTCGCAGCTCTACCCGCAGGTCGGCTACGGCGCGGACGCCACCCGCGCGCGCTCGAGCCGCGTCGGGCGTCCGGCGATCCCCGAGCCGGCGGATCCCACCTTCACGCTGTACAACGCGTCGCTCGGTGCTTCGTGGCAGCTCGACCTCTTCGGCCGGGTGCGCCGGCAGACGGAAGCGGCGCAGGCGCAGGTCTACGCGAGCGAGCAGGCGCAGCGCGGCGTCGTGCTGTCCGTCGTTTCCGGGGTCGCCACCAGCTACGTCTTCCTGCGCGCGTTCGACCGCCAGCTGGAGATCGCCCAAGCGACGGCGAAGAACTTCGGCGAGACCGCGCGGATCTTCGAGCTGCGCTTCAAGGCGGGCCTCGTGTCGCAGACCGAGGTGTCGCAGATCCAGTCGCAGTACCAGCAGGCGCTCACCGCGATCCCCGCGATCCGCCAGCAGGTCGCCGCGCAGGAGAACCTCATCTCGATCCTGCTCGGGAAGAACCCCGGGCCGGTCGCGCGCGGCAAATCCATCGACCAGCTCATCCCGCCGCAGATTCCGGCCGACCTCCCGTCGGCGCTGCTGCAGCGCCGCCCGGACATCCTGCAGGCCGAGCAGAACCTCGTCGCGGCGAACGCGAACATCGGCGCGGCGCGCGCGCTCTACTACCCGACGATCTCCATCACCGGCCTGCTGGGCTCGGTGAGCACCGCGTTCGGCGACTTCCTGACCGGCCCCGCCAGCACGTGGGCGCTGGTCGGCGGCCTGACCGGCCCGATCTTCACGTTCGGCGCGATCGAGGGCCAGGTCAAGGGCGCCGAGGCGCAGGAGCGCGCGGCGCTCGCGTTCTACCAGCAGACGATCCTCAACGCGTTCCGCGAGACCAACGACGCGCTGACGGGCTCGCAGGAGAAGGTCGAGGAGGCCGCGATGCAGGCGCTGCGGGTGAAGGCGCTGCGCGACTTCGCGCGGCTGTCGCGGCTGCGCTTCGACAAGGGCATCGCAAGCTACCTTGACGTGCTGGTCGCCGAGAACGAGCTCTTCGCCGCCGAGCTCGCGCTGGTGCGGGTGCAGGCCGACCGCTCGACGCAGGTCGTCAACGTCTACGCGGCGATGGGCGGCGGCTGGGTCGACGCCGCGGCGGCGATCGCACCGAAGCCGCTGGGCTCCGCCGACACGCGGACCCCGATCTTCTGATCCGAGCCGGGCCCGGGAAACCGAGCCAGGCTCGATTGCCCCCGATTGCCCCCTGAGCCAGGAAAACCGAGCCAGGCTCGATTCCCCCCTGCGCGAGAGGGAGCAGCCTTCGGCGCGAGCGCGCACGAAGCCGCATCATTCGCAAGCTTGACGCCGCGATGACCACACCGTCGCCGCGCGACGCGGGAAACCGAGCCAGGCTCGATTGCTCCAACGCCCGCAAACTTGACGCCGCGACGACCTCTCCCTCTCTCCGCGAAGCGGGGAGAGGGTCGGGGTGAGGGGTGTCCGCCGCCGGCTAGACGCCCCAGGGCAGCCCGAGAATCTGCCAGATGGCGAGCAGCACCAGCCACACGCCGGCGATGATGCCTACGTAGGGCAGCATCAGCGCGACCACGGTCCCTACGCCGGCGTCCTTCTCGTATTTCTGGCAGAACACGACGATCATCGCGAAGTAGGCGTTGAGCGGCGTGATCGCGTTCATCGGCGAGTCGCCGACGCGGTAAGCGGCGAGGACGGCGTCCGGCGGCACGTTGAGCCGCATCAGCAGCGGCACGAACACCGGCGCGAACAGCGCCCACTTCGGCACGGCGCCGGTGATGATGAGGTCGAGGATCATGACGACCACGACGAAGCCGAGCAGCAGCCACAGCGCGTCGAGGTTCATCTGCTGCAGCAGGTCGGCCAGCGACAGCGCCGCCAGCGTCGTCATGTTCGTGTAGTTGAAGTACGCGAGGAACTGCGAAATGATCAGCAGCAGGAAGATGAGGCCCCCCAGGCTCTGGATCGCCTTGATCATCGCGTTGACGACGTCGTTGGTGTTCTTGATCGTCCCGGCGCCGATCCCGTAGGCGGTGCCGGTCGCGAAGAAGAGCAGCGCGATCGACACGATCAGGCTGTTCATGAACGGCGAGTTGCCGATGATCGATCCGGTCTCCGGGTTGCGCAGCGGCGAGCCCTCGGGCGCCGTCAGCAGCGCGAGGAACGCGATCACCCCGATCAGCCCCCAGAACGCGAAGCGAAGGCCGCGCGTCTCCTCCGCCGACATCTCCGCGCTCTCCGCGACCTCGTCGCCGGTGTACTTGCCGAGGTGCGGCTCGACGATCTTGTCGGTGATGAGCGCGACGACGATGGTCATGACGACGACGGAGGCCGCCGAGAACCAGAAGTTCGACGTCAGCGACACGCTCTTGTTCGCGTCGACGATGTGGATCGCGTCGTTGGTGATGCCGACCAGGATGCCGTCGATGGGCACGATGAACACGTTGACGAGGAACACGCCCGCCACCGCCGCGAACGCGGCGGCCAGCCCGGCGAGCGGGTGGCGGCCCACGCTGATGAACGCCGCGCCGGCCAGCGGGATCAGCACGAGGTAGCCGGCGTCCGCGGCGAGGCTCGACACGATGCCGACGCAGACGAGGATGTACGTCAGCGCCCACGGCGGCGACACCACGACGAGCTTGCGGATCAGCGCGTTGACGAGGCCCGACGCCTCCGCCACGCCGACGCCGACCATCGCGACGATGATCACGCCGACCGCCTGGAAGTTCATGAAGTTCTGCACGACGCCGACGAACATGAAGCGGATGCCCTCGACCGTCAGCAGGCTGCGCGCCATCGTCGTCGCGGTCTCGATCTTGTGCGTGTCGGGGTTGACGACCTGATACGTCACCTTCGCGCCGGCCAGGTACAGGATGTGCGACAGGACGATGACGATACCGATCAGGATCACGAAGATGACCGCCGGATGCGGCACCTTGTTGCCGACGCGCTCGACGATGTCGAGGACCTTGTCCATCCCCGTCTTGGTCGCCCTGACGGAGTGATGTTCCATTGCCATGGTGGATCCTTTCGCGCGCTGTGCGCCGGCGGGTTTGAACGGCGCGTCGGGACGGCGCGCGCGTCGACTCGTTCGGGAAGGCCGCTAGTGTGCGATACCTGCCGCGCGTTTGCCAAGTGCGCGATGCGGCGCCAGCCCGCCGTCGCATTGCGTTCGCGGCGCGGCGGCAGCATAATTGCCGATCGTCGCGCGGGCGCGTCGTGATGCTTGCAAACTGAAATATCCCCTTCCGGCGCGGGCGTCGCGTTCGCGTCACACGCATCGGGGCCACGCTGTCCGATGCACCCAGAAACGAACTTCCGAAAGGTCCGGCCCCGATGAAGAAGAAGATCACGCTGCCCGTCGCTGGCTTCGACCCGGTTCCTTCGCATTCCCAGTTCGCGCAGGTGGCGGTCCGCGTCGTGCGTTCGGCCCCGCCCGGTGCCGACGCGGTCGGGATTCCGGTCGCCGAGGACGGCGCCGTGCCGAAGGACCTCGGCCTCGACCGCGCGACGCTCGCCGCGGCCGGCTTCGACGGCAAGATCGGGCAGGCGCTGCTCGTTCCGAAAGCGGGTGGTCCGCTGCTGGTGGCCGTAGGCGTCGGCCGCGCGGGCAAGGCGGATGCGTCGGCGCTGCGCGACGCCGCGGCGGCGTTCGCGCGCGCGGCCGCCAAAGGCACGCACCTCGCGACGTCGCTGGCCGATGCCGGCCGCGCGAAGCCCGACGTCGCGGCGCAGGCGGTCGTCGAAGGCATCCTGCTCGCGCGGTATCGGTACGACGCACTGAAGAGCGAGCCGACCGGCAATCCGGTGCAACAGGTCTCCCTGGTCACGACGGCGGAGCGCGGCCGCGCCACCGCCGCGGGCGCGGAGCGCGGCCGGATCATGGCGGCCGCGGGCGCGCTGGCGCGCGACCTCGCCAACGCCCCGCCCAAGCACCTGACGGCCGAGCGTCTGGCCGACGTCGCGCGGCGCATCGCGAAGAAGGAAGGCCTCGCCATCGAGGTCTTCGACCGCGACGGCATCGCCAGGCTCGAACTGGGCGGCCTGCTCGGCGTGAACGCCGGCAGCGTCGAGCCGCCGCGCATGGTGCGCATGACCTACCGTCCGAAGGGCAAGAGCCACGGCCACCTGATCCTCGTCGGCAAGGGACTCACGTACGACTCGGGCGGCATCAACGTCAAGCCGCGCGACCCGATGCACGGCGTGATGAAGATGGACATGTCGGGTGCGGGAGCGGTGCTCGCCGCGATGTCGGCGCTGCCGGCGCTCAGCGTGAAGGCCACCGTCACCGGGTACCTGATGTGCACCGACAACATGCCGTCGGGGTCGGCGATGAAGATGGGCGACGTGCTGACGCAGCGCGGCGGCCGCACGATCGAGATCAACAACACGGACGCGGAAGGGCGCCTCGCGCTCGCCGACGGCCTCGTGCTGGCGACCGAGCAGCAACCCGACGCGATCGTCAACATCGGCACGCTGACCGGCGCGTGCATGCTGGCGCTGGGCGACCAGATCGCCGGCGTCTTCGCCAACAACCAGCGGCTGGCCGAGCAGGTCAAGGCCGCTGCGGGGCGCACCGACGAGTCGGTGTGGCAGCTGCCGCTCGACCGGCGCTACCGCAAGCAGCTCGAGTCCAACGTCGCCGACATGGAGAACATGGGCGACGCGGCGCCGGGCGCGATCACCGCCGCGCTGTACCTGTCGGAGTTCGTCGGCGACACGCCGTGGGCGCACCTCGACATCTGCGGGCCGATGCAGGTCACCGCCGACGAATCGTGGCGCTCGCGCGGCGCCACGGGCTTCGGCGCGCGGCTGCTCGCCGAGCTCGCGGCCGGCTTCGCACCGCCGAAGCGCTGACGTCTCCCCGCCCGTCCCCTCCTCCCACGACCGGCCGCCACCGTGAGCGACATCACCCTCCTCTTCCTGATCATCGCGGTCGTCATCGTCCTCTTCATCACGGAGAAGGTGCCGGTCGTGCTGGTCGCGCTCGGCACGGCGCTGGCGCTGTACTTCTCCGGCATCCTGACGCTGCCGCAGGCGCTGGGCGGCCTGGGCGACGCGACGACCATCTTCATCGCGTCGCTGTTCGTCGTCAGCGCCGGCCTCGAGGTCACCGGCGTCACCGCGTGGGCCGGGCAGCTGCTGATCGCCAAGGCCGGCGAGAGCCGCGTGCGGCAGATCGTCCTCATCATGCTGCTGTGCGCGTCGCTGACCGCGCTGATCAGCCTCAACGGCTCCGTCGCCGCACTGCTGCCGGTGGTCGTCGTCATGGCCGTGCAGCTCAACCGCTCGCCGTCGCAGCTGCTGATGCCGATGGTGTTCGCGTCGCACGCGGGCTCGATCCTCGCGCTGACCGGCTCGCCGGTGAACGTGCTGGTGTCGGAGAACGCGCTCGCCGCCACCGGCACCGGCTTCGGCTTCTTCGAGTTCGCGATCGCCGGCGTGCCGCTGCTGGCCGGCACCATGCTGATCCTCGTGCTGCTGGGCCCGAAGCTCCTGCCCAACCGCGGCGGCGCGTCGATGCCGACGGACCTGTCCAAGCACGCGCGCACGCTGGTCGAGCAGTACCGGCTCGACAGCGGGGTGTTCCAGCTGCGCGTGCGAGCGGGTTCCCCGGCGATCGGCAAGACGCGCGAAGACGTTTCCGTCATGGAGACCTACCCCGGGCTCACGTTCATGGGCGTGCAGGGCGGCGCGGCCGGGCGGCCGCTCACCCGGCCGGCGCTCGCGGAGGGCGACTTCATCCTCGTCCGCGGCGACGCCGATGCCGCGGCGAAGCTCGCCACCGACCTGCATCTCGGCTTCGGCCCGGACAACGAGCAGGGCAACGCCGCCGACGTCCTGTTCAACCGGACCTCCGGCCTCGCCGAGGTCGTGATTCCTCCGCGCTCCGCGCTGGTCGGTACGACGGTGTTCCCCGGCATGGTCACCGAAAGCGGCGACCTCGTGATCCTCGCGGTCCAGCGCAACGGCGAGGACCTGCCCCCCGGCAAGGCCGAGCTGCGCGTCGGCGACACGATGCTTCTGCAGGGCACGTGGTCGGCGCTCGACCAGCGGCTCGCCGACCCGGAGGTCCTGGTCGTCGACTCGCCGGACGTCGTGCGCCGGCAGGCGGTGCCGATGGGCGCCGGCGCCAAGGCGGCGATCGCGATCCTCGTGCTGATGGTGGCGGCACTCGCCACCGGCATCGTGCCGTCGGCGATCGCCGGCCTCTGCGCCGCGTGCGCGATGGTGCTGCTGCGCGTGCTCACGGTCGACCAGGCGTACAAGTCGGTCAACTGGACGACGGTGATCCTCGTCGGCGCGATGACGCCGCTGTCGGCGGCGATGGCCGAGACCGGGGCCGCGCAGTTGATGGCCGACAAGCTGGTCGGCCTCGTGGGACACCTGAGCCCCTACGCGCTGCTTGCCGGCCTCTTCGTGCTGACCGCGATCCTCGGCCAGCTCATCAGCAACACCGCCACCGCGCTGATCATCATCCCGATCGCCGTGGCGGCCGCGCTCGACCTCGGCGTCTCGCCGCAGCCGGTGCTGATGAGCGTCTGCGTGGCGGCGGCCGCGTCGTTCCTCACGCCCGTCGCCACGCCGGTCAACCTGATGATCATGGGACCGGGGGGCTACAAGTTCGGCGACTACTGGAAGCTCGGCATCGTCTGCATGGCCTGGTTCTTCGTCGTTGCGGTGTTCTACATCCCGATGATCTGGCGGTTCTAGGCCCCGCGCCCGCATCCCGCGGCCCGGCCTCGTCGCGGCCGCTCCTTCACCCAATCCACGGAGTTCGCACATGGAAATTACCATCGTCAACGGTGCCCCTGAGAAGCAGAAGGCAGGCGTCCTCGCCATCGGGGCATTCGCCGACGGCACGCTCACCGCGGCCGGCCAGGCCGTCGACGCCGCGACGCAGGGCAAGGTGTCCGCCGCGCTGAAGCGTGGCGACCTCGACGAGGCGGCGGGTTCCACGCTGCTGCTGCACGAGCCCGGCGGCGTGGCCGCGGAGCGCGTGCTGGTGGTGAGCCTCGGCAAGCGCGAGTCGTTCGGCGACCGGCAGTTCCGCGACGCGCTCGTCGGCATGGCGAAGGCGTTCGCCAACGGCAAGGCCACCGACGCCGCGTTGCCGATGACGCTGGCGGCCCCGGGCCGCTCGCTCGGCTGGTGCGCGGAGACGGCCGCCCGCATCCTCGCCGACGGTGCCTACCGGTTCGATTACCCGCGCCAGAAGAAGGACGAGGCGAAGAAGGGCGTGCGCAAGATCGTGGCGGTCACCGCCGGCACGGCCGACGCCGAGATCGAGGCCGGCATCAAGCGCGGCGTCGCCGTGGCCGAGGGCATGGCGCTGGCCAAGGACCTCGGCAACCTCGGCGGCAACGTCTGCAACCCGGCCTACATGGCCGAGACGGCGCGTGCACTGGGCAAGGAGTTCGGCTTCGACGTCGAGGTGCTCGAGCGCGCCGACATGGAGAAGCTCGGCATGGGCTCGGCGCTGTCGGTCGGCCGCGCTTCGTACGCGCCGTGCAAGTTCATCGTGATGAAGTACGGCAAGGGCGGCTCGGCCAAGCCCATCGTCCTCGTCGGCAAGGGCATGACCTTCGACACGGGCGGCGTCTCGCTCAAGCCGTCGGCCAACCTCGACGAGATGAAGTACGACATGTGCGGCGGCGGCGCGACCATCGGCATCTTCAAGACCGTCGCCCGCCTCGGCCTGCCCATCAACCTCGTCGGCCTCGTGATGGCCGTCGAGAACATGCCCGGTGGCAACGCGAGCCGCCCGGGCGACGTCGTCCGCTCGATGTCCGGGCAGACGATCGAGATCCTCAATACCGACGCCGAGGGGCGCCTCGTCCTGTGCGACGCGCTGACGTACGCCGAGCGCTTCGCGCCCGACTGCGTGGTCGACCTCGCCACGCTGACGGGCGCCTGCGTGGTGGCGCTCGGCGCGCACGCCTCCGGGCTCATGGCCAACGACGACGCGCTCGCCACCGAACTCCTCAAGGCCGGCACCGAGACCGGCGACCGCGCGTGGCAGCTGCCGCTGTGGGACGACTACTGGCCGCAGCTCAAGTCCAACTTCGCCGACATGAGCAACCTGGGCGGCCCCGCCGCCGGGTCGATCACCGGCGCGCTGTTCCTGTCGAAGTACGCGAAGGCCTACAAGTGGGCGCACATCGACATCGCGGGCACCGCGTCGGTGTCGGGCGCCGACAAGGGAGCGACCGGGCGGCCGGTGCCGCTGGTTTCGTCCTTCCTGTTCGGGCGGGCGGGCGTGCGCGCGGCCTGACGCCCGCGGCAATGTGGCGACGCTGCGCGCGGGTCAGCACCCGCACGCGGCGGCGCCCGGTCACGATCGCCCGATGACGACTTCCGCGCCGGACACCGAGGCGATCCTCGAATTCCTGTTCCGGCTCGGCCAGGCGCAGCTCGCCTGTGGCGAGCAGACGGCGCAGGTCGAGCTCCTGCTGCGGCGGATCGCCTCGGCGTACGGGATGCGCCGCTCGCGCGTCGTCGTGTTCCCGACCGCCGTGTTCGTGAGCCTGCACGACGGCGAACAGGAGCGCGTCACGCTGGCCGAGGGTCCGACGCACCGGCTGCGCCTCGACCAGATCGCCGACGTCTACGCGCTGACGCAGGTGGCCGAGCGGGCCGGCGTCACGGCGCGCGAGGGCATCGAACGGCTGTCCGAGATCCTCCGCAAGCACGCCCGCTTCGGATGGGCCGGGACGTTCGCGGGCCATGCGATCCTGACGCTCGGCCTCGCGATGGTGCTGAAGCCGTCGCTGTTCAACCTGCTCGCCGCCGTCGTGCTGGGCGCGCTCGTCGGCCTCCTGAAGCTCGTCAACCAGAACCGGCCGGTGCTCGCGGTGCCCACGCCGGTCGTCGCGGCGGCGCTGGTGTCGTCGCTCACGTTCCTCGCGCTGCAGCAGGGCCTGCCGGTCGACCCGCTGTACGTCCTCGTGCCGCCGCTGGTGACGTTCCTGCCGGGCGCGATGCTGTCGATGGGGATGGTCGAGCTGGCCTACGGCGACATGGTCAGCGGCTCCTCGCGGCTCATCACCGGCTTCGTGCAGCTCGTGCTGCTCGCGTTCGGCTTCGCGGCCGGCGCGCTGCTCGTCGGCTACACGCCGGAGAGCCTCGTCGAGGCCGCCGCCAAGACCGCGCCGCTGCCTTGGGGCGCGTGGGGGCCCTGGGTGGCGGTGTTCGTGTTCGGGCTCGGCGTGTACCTGCACTTCTCCGCGCCGCAGAACTCGCTGCTGTGGGTGCTGCTGGTGCTGCTGGCCGCGTTCGCCGCGCAGCGGCTCTCCGCGGCGCTGCTCTCCAACGAGCTCTCCGGCTTCTTCGGCATGCTGGTCGCAACGCCGCTGGGCTACCTGATCCAGACGCGCTTCCGCGGCCCGCCGGCGATGGTGACGTTCCTGCCGGCCTTCTGGCTGGTGGTGCCGGGCTCGCTCGGCCTCATGAGCGCGACGCAGCTGCTGTCCGATCGTGCGGCCGGCATCGACGGCATGATCACCGTTCTCTTCGCGATCACGTCGATCGCGCTGGGCACGCTGGTCGGCGCGTCGCTGTACAAGGCGGTCACCGAGCACTTCGGCTGGTGGCGCCTGCAGATCGGCCGCGTCGGATCCTACGTCCGGCGCGCCAACCGGCGGTGACCGCACCGCCGGCGTTCCCGCACCCGCAACGGAGGCCATCGTGCAGCACGCGTTCCCCACCGACATCTTCAAGGAGCCCGCGGAGGTCGACTTCGACACGCTGGCGAACCTCGGGCCGCTCGCGCGGATGGCGGGCATCTGGGAGGGTGCGCGCGGGCTCGACGTCCACCTGGGCGAGGAAGGCTCGAAGAAGGACGCGTACGTCGAGCGCTACGAGCTGCAGCCGTGCGACCCGCAACTGAACGGCCCGCAGCTGCTGTACGGCCTGCGCTACCACACGCACGTGCTGCGGCCGAACCGGCCGGCGACGTTCCACGACCAGGTCGGCTACTGGCTGTGGGAGCCCGCGACCGGCATGATCGTGCACACGCACACGATTCCGCGCGGGCAGATCGCGATGGCGATCGGCTACGCCGCGTCCGACGCCTCGTCGTTCGCGCTCGTCTGCACGTTCGGCTCGCCGACCAACGGCACCTGCTCGAATCCGTTCCTCGACCACGCGAAGCGCACGCTCGAGTACACGATCAGGGTCGACTTCCACGACGACGGCACGTGGTCGTACGAGCAGGACACGGTGCTCAAGATCCTGGGCCGCGACGAGGTCTTCCACCACACGGATCGCAACCGCCTGCGCAAGATCGCCGAGCCGACGCCGAACGGACTCATGCTCGGCGCGGCGGCGGGCTGAGGCGTTCGCCCCTCACCCCAACCCTCTCCCCACTGCGTGGGGCGAGGGAGCATGACGCGGCGCTCCTCGCCGACACGCTCCCTCACCCCGGCACGACACTGCTTGCCGCGCCGGCGCGCTCGCCCGCCGCACAGCGCGGCGCAGCTCCCTCGCCCCACGCAGTGGGGAGAGGGCTGGGGTGAGGGGCCGGCTACGACCGCCCCTCCCCGCCCGCCGGCACCTCGTCGCGATACGCGGCAACCGCCTGCCCCATCGACGCGAAGAAGCGCAGCTCGCCCATCTCGTGCTCGAGCCCGCGCTGCGCGGCCCACTCCGTCCACTCCGCCGCGCGGCCGGCAAGACACGTCTCGATCCCGCGTGCGCGCAGGTCGTCGAACACCTCCCGCAGCGCGTAGAGGCCGGTCGCGTCGATCATCGTGACCGGCGCCAGGTCGAGCACGAAGCGGCGGACGCCCGGCCCGGTGTCGGCGACGGCCTTCGCGACCTCGCGCTTGAAGTACGCGGCGCCGAAGAAGATGAGCGCGCCGTTGAAGCGGAACAGCACGAGGCCCGCCGGCACCGTGGCCTCCGGATGGCGTTCCAGCGAATGCAGGCCCGGCTCGCCGGCGATCTCGCCCAGCCGCTCGACCTTCGGACGCGCGGACAGCTGCACGAAGTTCACGAGCGCCAGCACGACGGCGACGAGGATCGCGTTCATCACCCCGACCAGGATCACCCCGACGGTCGCCGCCAGCGCGATCCAGAACTCGCGGCGGTCGATGCGCCGGATCGCGCGCATCGCGCGCCAGTCGAAGAGCGACGCACCGGCGACCACCAGCACGGCCGCCAGCGCCACGCGGGGAATGAACTGCAGCGGCCACGTGAACAGCGCGACGACGACGGCGATCACGAGCGCCGCCACGACGCCGGTCACCTGCGTGCGGCCGCCGGCGACCTCGCCGACCGCGGTCCGCGAGTTCGTCCCCTGCACCGCGAAGCTCTGCACGACCGCCGCCGCGAGGTTGGCCACGCCGAGCGCCGCGATCTCGCGATCGGCGTCGACGTCGTAACGATTGCGGTCGGCGAAACTGCGCGCCGCCAGCATCGACGACGAGAAGAGCACCAGCGCGAGCCCCGCCGCCTCCGCCACCAGCGTCGGCAGGAGGTCGAGCGGAAACGCAGGGATGGCCGGCAGCGGGAAGCCCCCGGGGACCGGCCCGATCGTGCGCACGCCCTGCGCCTCGAGGCCCAGCGCCTGCACGCCCACACCCGCGATCACCATCGCGATCAGCGCAGCGGGCAACCGCCGGACGAGGCGCGGCGCCGCGATCAGCACGGCCATCGACGTCGCGCCCACGAGCAGCGTGGGCACGTGCGTGGCGGGGAGGCTGCCCAGGAACTCCCAGATGCGCGGCAGGATGCGGTCCGCCTCGACGCGGACGCCGAACAGCACGCCGACCTGGCTCAGCACGACGTTGATCGCGACGCCGTTCATGAATCCGACGAGAATCGGCTTGGACAGGAAATCGGCCAGTGCGCCCAGCCGCAGGAACGAGGCGCCGATGCACAGCAGCCCGGCGATCGCCGTCAGCGCGGTCGCCAGCGCGAGGTACAGCGCGTCGTCGCCGCCGGCGAGCGGCGCGACGGCCGAGGCGACGATCGCGCCGCTGGCGGCGCTCGGGCCGACCATCAGCTGCCGCGACGTCCCGAACAGCGCATACGCGATCATCGGCAGCGTGCTCGCGTAGAGCCCGACCACCGGCGAGAAGCCCGCGAGCTGCGCGTTGGCGACGCTTCCCGGGATCGCGACCGCAGCCACCGCGAGCCCCGCGGCGAGGTCGTGCGGGAAGTCGTCGCGCCGGTAGCCGGCGAGCGCCGGCCAGCCCGGCGCGATGCGCGCGAGGCGGTCCCGGGCTGCCACTAGCTCACGTCTCCGCACGCATCCATGCCCGATCCGGTCATCGCGGTGCGCACCAGCCCGCCCGCCAAGGCCGCGTCATTCTAGCCTAGGGTCGTTCCGGGTCGCGTCGCTGCGCGGCCGCCAACCCGAGGGCCAGCGCCGCCGCGCCGAGCGTCACCAGCGCGTCCGCGGACCCGCGCGCCCACGCCAGCACGCCGCTCGCCACGCACCAGAGCAGCGGTGTCGCGAGCAGCATCCACCGCGCGCGGCCCCGCACCATGAGCAGGAAGGCCAGCGTCGCCACGGCCGTCGGATCCGGGAGCACGCCGGCCAGCGCCGCCATCGCGACGTCCCCGGCCAGCACCGCGCCCAGCGCCGGCTGCACGAACAGCGCGAACAGCAGCAGCGCCTGCGCCCCACGCGCCGCGCGGCCGGCGCGCGGGTCGGGCACCAGCGCCCCGCCCAGCGTGCCGACGGCCAGCAGCAGGAGCGCCTGCACGGCGAACGCCCCCGCGAACCAGCTGGCCGCCCAGTCGATCGTCGCGTACCGCTCCACGAAGTACGCCCATGCCACGAAGGCCCATCCGGCCGCGAGCATGGCGGACACGGCGCGTCCCCGCCATTCGACCCGCGACCGGACCAGCGCCGCGACCGCGACGGCCACGGCCAGCGCGCCCGCCTGCGCGGGCCAGAGGTCGCGCTGGTACCCGGCGAGCAGCCGGGCGTAGACGCGCGGCGAGTACATGAGGAAGTCGCCCGGCGTGTACGTCCACCACTCGGGCATCAGAGCCTTCCGACGTCGGCGGCGATGCGCCGGCGCAGCGCGGCATCCGGCAGCGGCGACGACGCCGCCGCGAGGTTTTCGCGGACGTGCGCGACACTCGTCGTCGCCGGGATCGCGCACGTCACGTCCGGGTGCGCCACGATGAACTTGAGCACGGCCTGCGCCCAGGTGGTGCAGCCGATCTCCGCCGCCCACGCCGGCAGCGGATGCCGCGCGAGCTGCCGCAGCAACGCGCCCTCGCGGAACGGCCGGTTGGCGATGACGCCGATCCGGCGTTCGCGCGCCAGCGGCAGGATGCGCTGCTCGACCTCGCGGTCGAGCACGTTGTAGGTGACCTGCACGAAGTCGATCGGCTCGCGCGCCATGATCGCCTCGACGTCGGCGTGCCGCCGGCCCTCCGACGTCGTGATCCCGACGTAGCGGATCTGCCCGGCCGCCTTCATCGCGAAGAGCGCCGGCAGGTGCTCCTGCCACGAGAGCACGTTGTGCACCTGCAGCAGGTCGAAGCGCGCGACCCGCCACGCGGCGAGCGACTGCGCGATCTGCGCGGGACCGCGCGCGCCGCCCGCGATCCACACCTTGTCGGCGGAGAACAGCGCCGGCGGCATGCCGAGGCCGGCGAGCGCGCTGCCGATCACGTCCTGCGACGAGCCGTACATCGGCGACGAGTCGATCATCCGGCCGCCCGCGGCGAAGAACGCGGCGATCACATCGGCGCACTCGCGGCGCGCCTGCCGGTCGGCGCCCACGTTGAACGTGATCCAGCTGCCGAGGCCGACCAGCGGCAGCGCTTCACCGGAAGCCGGAACGCCACGCGTGAGCGGCGGCGCGGCAGCGGCCAGCCGCGGCAACGCCGCACCGGCGGCGGCCGCGGCCATGCCGGCGAGCAGGCGGCGGCGCCGCACGTCGGCCCGGTGAGTCATTTGCCACGTCCCGTCGTCACGCGCCGCCGGAACGCCCTGGCGCGGGCAGCGCCGCGCGGCGCACCGGCTGCGTCGCTACGGCTTGATGTACGCGTACTGCTCGCGCGCCTGCAGGTTGGCGATGCGCACGACGCCCGACGGCGTGAACGTCGGGCCGAGGATGAACTGGTCCTTCGTGAGGTTGCGGTTCTTCAACGTGATCTCGCAGATCTCGAACGTGACGCCGCGGCTCATCAGGTCGCCGACCAGCGCCGCGAACTCCTGGTTGTTGGTCGTCTTCGCGCCTTCCATCAGGAAGTCCACGCCCTCCGCGTGCGCGACCACGACGATCTTCGCCTTCGGGTCGGTGTCGAGGTGGTTGCGGATGTTGCGCACGCCCTTCGTCGCCTGCGCGAGCCCGCCGTCCATGTGGTAGACGACCTTGTCCTGCGCCAGGGCGAGCGACGCCGCCGCGAACGCGGCCACGGCGACGAGCAGCTTGCTGAACGTGTGCACGGGGTGTCCTCCAGTTGGCGTGTGATGTGCCACGCACCGGGCGGCGCGTGCGGCGGTCCGATTGTAATGGCGGACGCGCCCGTTGCAAGCGCCGCTTGACCCGACGATCGCGGCCGGTACGATAGGGCCTTGACCGCGCCGCCCACGGAGTCCTCCATGCCGAATCCCCTGCTGACCGCCGTCGCCGCCGGCGACGCCGCCGCCGTCGCCGCTGCCCTGGCCGCCGGCGCCGACGCCGATGCACGCGACGACGACGGCACCACCGCACTGATGCACGCCGCGCACGCGGGCGACCTCGCGCTGGTCCGCACGCTGCTCGCCGCCGGCGCCGACGTGAACGCCGCAGACGCCGGCGGCTGGACCGCGCTGCACAAGGCCGTCCACAACGGTGATGCCGATCGCGGGTACCCGGAGGTCGTGCAGGCGCTGATCGACGCCGGCGCCGACGTCGAGGCACGGATCGGCTACGGCATCCGGCCGTTGATGCTCGCGGCCGGCTACGGGGAAGCGGCGGTCGTGGAGACGCTTCTGCACGCCGGCGCCGACGTGTTCGCCCGCAACGACGGCGGTCTCACCGCGCTGATGATGGTCAAGGAGAAGTTCTACGTCGACGTCATCAACCTGCTCACCGAGGCCGAGCGCGACGCCGGCGCGGGCGAAGGCAGCTGCGCGACCAAGCACGCGCCCGGCTCGTCGGTCGTCACGTTCCGCAAGCCGCTGGCGCGGTCCTGACCGCCCGCGGCCGGCGGCCGCGCGTCACTCGCGCACGGCTGCGGTTTCGTCCGCGACGAAACGCTTCGTCAGCGCCGCCAGCTCCCGATAGAACGCGGTCTGCGCACCCGCCGCCACGGCGTGCGCGAAAGGCGGTGCCCACGCCCCGAGGTGCGCGGCAAGGAACCGCCGGCGCAGGTCCGCATTGCCGTGCACGGCAGGAAGGTCGCTGCGCGCCTGCGCGACGTTCTGCTCGTGGATGAGCAGGTAGAGGAACTCGAGTTCCGCCGCGACGTGGTCGGGCAGTTCGCGGAATTCCTGGTCGAGCGCGAAGCCGCCCTCCTCGTACAGCGCCTCCACGGCGACGCTCGAGTCCTGCATCAGCGTGACGTCGCCGGCGAGCCACACCGAGCCGTAGGGCTTCGCCAGCGTGCCGATCGGGCCGATGAAGAGCCGCGTGTAATCGACGAGCAGGTCCTGCAGCGCGGTGCCGGCGAAGGCCTCCCCCAGCCGGCGCACCGGTTCCGCGTACGCGGCGCCGAGCGTCGTGGCCACCGCGAGCATCGCGGCGAACATGCGCTCCTCGGCGAACGCCGGCGTCGGCTCGTAGTAGCACGCCGCGAGGTAACGGCAGAGGTCGGCGCGGGCGGCGCCTTGCGCGAGGTCGTAGGCGTGGTCGGGCATGGGTTCGGAGTGTATAGGAGGCGCCCCTCACCCCAACCCTCTCCCCGCGTGCGGGGAGAGGGAGAAGTCCGGCGCGGTGCGGAGCCGGCGCGGCGCAACGCCGTGTTCACCCGCCCGCGTCATCGTGCCGCACCGCCGCGAAGCCGTGCCGCACCGACGCGTCGACGTGCCGATCGGGCGCGGCGCCTCGCCATTGCGCTCCCTCTCCCCGCGTGCGGGAGAGGGCCGGGGTGAGGGTCGCCGCGCGGCGCTAGCCCCGCGCGCTGTACTTGCCGACGTAGTGCACGTTCGGCTTCGTCCCCTTGTCTTCCTGCAGCCGGAACGATTTCTGCGCCTTCAGCACCTTGGCGATCTCGGAGTTCGGGTCCTCCTGGTCGCCGAAGATCCGCGCCTTGGACGGGCACACCTCGACGCAGGCGGGCTGCATGCCGTTGCTCGTCCGGTGATAGCAGAACGTGCACTTCTCGACCACGCCCGCCTTGCGCACCGGGTCGACGTCGCCTGCCGGCCACAGGTTCTTCGCCGGTGGGGTGGCGCCCGCGGCCTTCGCGGTCATGGCGCCGGTGGCCGTGCCGCCGGGGATCACCGCGACTTCGGCGGTCCACTTGGGCTGCGTGCTGGCGTCCTTCGGGTTGAAGCTGATCACGCTGTAGGCGGCGCCGTCCAGGCTGTCCGCGCCCAGCGAGCCGCTGCTGTACGGGCACGCGTACTGGCACAGCCTGCAGCCGATGCACAGGTCGTCGTCGTGCATCGTGATGCCCTCCGGCGTCTTGTACATCGCCTTCGGGTTGACCGGGCACGCCTTGACGCACGGCGCGTCCGTGCAGTGGTTGCACAGCACCGGCATCACCCAGTGCGTCGTGTCGGGGAACGCCCCCTCCGTCTTCATCACGAAGTCGGCCCAGTTGTAGCTCTGGCCGTCCGCGCGATCCCGCGTGTTGTTCTCCGCCTTGCACGCGAAGGCGCAGGCGCCGCAACCCACGCACCGCTGCAGGTCGATGACCATTCCGAGTCTTGCCATCTCGATTCTCCGTTGGCGCAGGTGGTGGGTCAGGCCTTGGCGATGCGCACGCCGGTGAAGCCGCCGTTGCGCGCCGTCGAGCCGGACAGGCGATCGTAGTCGTCGACGAGGACGTCGTTGTTGCTGCCGCCGCGCGGCAGCGCCTTGCCGTACTCCTTCGCCGCCACCTGGCCGTACGCCCAGTGGCCCTGCCCGTAGCACTTGGTCACCGTGCCGGGCCGCACGCCTTCCCACAGCTTGAGCTTGACGGTCATCGAGCCGTTGGGCGAGGTCACGGAGACGATGTCGCCGGTCGCGAGGCCCAGCTTCGCGCCGTCGGACGGGTTCATCTTCAGCACGTCGTCCCACGCGACGTCGCCCGGGTCGACCTTCTTGAACTCCTGGTACCACGGCAGGTTGGCCGACCGTCCCTCGCGGTTCAGCCGCGACTTGTAGTCGATGAACGTGAACGGGAAGTCCGCGAGACTGCCGTGCCGCTTCGGCGGCTCGTAGTGCGGCACGAACGCGAGCTCGCCGCGCGCGACGTAGCCGCTGACGGTGAGAATGTCGTCGACCGTCGTGTTGTACTTCTTCGCGTGCTCGTCGAGGCCCTTCTTCGCCGTCTCGCTGTAGAACTCGAATTTCTTGGTGGCGGTGGCGAACTTGCCGCCCCAGCCCTTCTTCAGCGTGTAGCGCGGCCCGCTGAAGATGCCCTTCTTGCGGAAGTCGGCCCAGCCGGCGAGCGGGGCGTCGCCCTTCAACGGCTCCTTCGGCATCCACAGCGACGCGCTGGAGATCTTGGCCGCGATCTCGGAGAACTCCATGGCGCTCGTGGGCAGCTTGCCGGTCTCGGGGTCCTTGAACTCCTTCGAGTAGTAGTCGAAGAGGTTGGGGAAGCCCTTCGCCTTGAGCTTCTCGGCGAGCAGCCACATCACCTCGGTCTCTTCCTGCTTCACGTCCCACAGCCGGCGGACCGCGCCCTGCTGGAGCGCCGCGTAGCCGTAGCCGTTGCCCATGTTGGTGACGACCGACCAGCCCTCGGCCGAGTTGAACGTCGCCGGCAGCACGATGTCGGCGAACTGCGTCATCTCCGATGGGTTGGTCACCATGTGCACGAAGAACGGGACGGCGGCCATCGCCTTGTCCCAGCGCTGCGCGCCGGTGCACGAGAAGTTGAAGTTCGACCACGAAGAGATGAACACCTTGCACGCGCCGGGGTCGGCCAGCATGCCGTTGGCGACGTTGTTGGTGACCACCCCGCTGCCGGGCCGCGCGTTCATCATCGCCGGCATGTCCTTGGCGCCGCGGCCGTCGAGCTTCTTGAACTTTCCGGCGCCCTTCGCGACGTCGTCGAGGTACGCGTCGGACTTGGGAAACGCCGCGATCGGCACGCTGCTCGACTGCCAGACGCCGCCTTCGACGTCCACCGAGCCCAGGATGCCGTTGAGGGCGTACACGGCCATCGCTGAATAGGTGCCGCGCGGGTTCATCGCGACCCCCGGCCCCATCCAGACGGCGGTCTTCGGCGCCGCCTTGCCCATCGCGCGGGCAATGCGGACGATCTGCTCGGCCGGGATCAGCGTCTCTGCCGCAGCCCACGCCGGCGTGCGGTCCTTGAGCTCGAGGTTCCACCACTTCACGAGCCCGAACGTGTTCGCGCCCTCAACGAACGCCGCCTCGTCGACGGTCCGGCCGGCGACGAACAGGTTCTTGCCGTCCTTGAAGTCGCCGACGAACTCGCGGCTCCACATCCCTTCGGTCAGCAGCACGTGCGCGAGCGCGCCTGCCAGCGCGCCGTCGGTGCCCGGCTTGATCGGCACCCATTCGTGCGACTTTGCGGCGGCGTTGGACAGCCGCGGGTCGACGGTGATGACGGTGCCGCGCGCGAGGATCTGGTGGAAGTTGACGATGGTGTTCGGCACCATTCGGTTGGACGCCAGCGGGTCGCAGCCCCAGACCACGAGGCAATTCGTCTTCGGCAGGTCGTAGTCGCGGTAGCCGAAGAAGCCCTGCGTGAGCCCCGGCCCCATCTTCTCGGCCTCGGCGCAGATCGCGCTGTGCGAGAAGTAGTTGGTGGTGCCGTAGATCTTCGGCAGCGTGCCGTACAGGAGCTCCGTCGACGTCGCCGAGTAGCGGCCGCGCATGTACACGAGCTTGTGCGCCTCGTTGCTCTTGCGCAGCGCGATCATCCGGTCGGCGATCGAGTCGAGCGCCTCGTCCCACGTGATCGGCACGAACTTGGGGTCCACCCCCCGTCCCTTCTGCGGGTTGGTGCGCTTCAGCGGCACCTTGACGCGGTCGGGGTCGTACACCTGCTGCGGGATCAGGTGGCCGCGCGGGCACACGTAGCCGTGGTTGGTGTTCGACAGCGGGTTGCCGCGCACGCGCACGGCGCGGCCCGAATCCTCGACGAAGATCTGGATCGCGCACCACTGCGTGCAGCCCTGGCACACCGAACCCACCCACTCGCCCTTCGCCGGGCTCGCCGCCTTGGGCTTGCGCACGGCCATCGCGCTCGTCGCCGGCGCCACCTCCTGCGTCGCGCAGCCGGCCATGAGCCATGCCGCCGTCGCGGCCGACGCCTGGATGAATTGCCGTCTGGTCAGTCTCATCGAATCGTCCCCTCGTGTGCGTTCGCGCGGTCCGGCGCCGGCGAACTCCTCGCTTTCCAGGGGTGCCCGCGCGCGCCGGTATCATTGGACGCCGCAATCGCCGCCAACCCTTTGACGATTGTCAAAACACTCGTATAGTTGAACAACCGTGGAGAAGAACGAGATCCTCGCTGCCTTGGCCGCGCTCGCGCAGGAGACGCGGCTGGACACGTACCGGCTGCTGGTCGAACACACGCCGGAGGGGCTGACGGCCGGGAAGATCGCCGAGCGGCTCGGGATGGCGCCGGCCTCGCTCTCGTTCCACCTCAAGGAACTGACGCGCGCCGGCCTCATCGCGCCCCGCCAGGACGGCCGCTTCGTCTGGTACAGCGCCGACGTCGACGCGATGAACGGCGTCGTCGGCTACCTGACCGAGAACTGCTGCCGGTCGAGCGCGGCCTGCGATCCGCGCTGCGCGCCCGCGCCGCGCGGGATTGCAACGGTGGTCGTAACGCCGCCGAAACGGCGGCGCGCTACGTGACGCGCAGCGGCGGCGGCGCCGAACGCGTCGGCAGGCGCGCGGTGGCCGAAGTCCATCGTCTGTCACCCGAACGACAATCGACGCTCCCGGTGAACGTGCGCTGACGCCGCAAACGGCGCGCGACCTTCCCGCATGACCGATCGCGCGCCCGCCGCACCCGCGCTGTTCGGCTTCGTCGGCCGCTCGGGTGCGGGCAAGACCACGCTCATCCTCGACGTCGTCGCCTGCCTGCGCCGCGACGGGTTCGCCGTTTCGGCGATCAAGCGTGCGCACGACGGCTTCGACCTCGACCGTCCCGGCAAGGACTCGTGGCGCTTCCGTGAAGCTGGTTGCCGCGAAGTCATGATGGTCGGCGACCGGCGCTGGGCGCTGCTGCACGAGAACGCCGACGCGCCGGAGCCCGATCCGCTCGCGCTCGCACGGCGGATGGCGCACGTCGACGTCGTGTTGTTCGAAGGCTTCCGCAGCGCGCCGATCCCGCTGATCGAGGTGTTTCGACCGTCGCTCGGCCGGCCGATGCTGTGGCCGACCTGCCCGTCGGTCGTCGCGGTGGCGGCCGACGGCGCGGTCGACTGTCCGCTGCCGGTGCTCGCCCTCGGCGCGCCGGAAGCGGTCGCGCAGTTCGTGCTGGATCGCGTCGGGCTGCGGGCGAAGTGATCGTGGTGCGCGGAGCGGCGGCCGCAGGCGTCGCGCCCGTACGTTGACCGGGGTCAAGACCCGGCGAAGTTCGCCGCCGTGGCACCGGTTCGCCCTCGACACAAACGCGGCGAGCGCCTATCATTTCTATGTTCGTCAAATAATCAATCTGTACCTTGGCGACGGCGACGCCGCCGCAGGGGTTTCCGCAATGAACGTCCTGTTTCTCTGCACCGGCAACTCGTGCCGGTCCGTGCTGGCGGAGGCGACGTTCAACCACCTCGCGCCTGCGGGCTGGCGCGCGCAGAGCGCGGGCAGCCGGCCGACGGGCGCCGTGCACCCGCGCTCGCTCGCGCTGCTCGCGCGCGAAGGCATCGCCACCGCAGGCCTCGCCAGCAAGTCGTGGGACGCGCTGCCCGTCGTGCCCGACGTTGTGGTGACCGTGTGCGCGAGGGCCGCCGGCGAGGCGTGCCCCGCGTACCTCGGACCCGCCGTGCGCGGGCACTGGGGTGTCGACGATCCGGCGCACGCGACCGGCACCGACGCCGAGATCGACGCCGCGTTCGAGACCGCGTACCGGACGCTGCGCGCGCGCATCGAAGCGTTCCTCGCCCTCCCCCTCGATGCGCTGCAGCACGATCGACCGGCGCTCGAGTCCGCGCTGTCGCGCATCGGCGCGCTCGGCGCGTGACGGCACGGACATGAGCGCGCGCGGCGAATCGATGGCAGTCCCGGCGGCGCTCGCGCCGCTCAACTTCTTCGAGCGCTACCTGACCGCCTGGGTGGCACTGTGCATCGTCGCCGGCATCGCGCTCGGCCAGCTCCTGCCCGGCGCGTTCCAGGCGATCGGCGCGCTCGAGTTCGCCAGGGTCAACCTGCCGGTGGGCCTGCTCATCTGGGTGATGATCATCCCGATGCTGCTGAAGATCGACTTCGGCGCGCTGCACCAGGTCAAGGGCCACGTCAGGGGGATCGGCGTGACGCTGGCGATCAACTGGCTGGTCAAGCCGTTCTCTATGGCGTTCCTCGCGTGGCTCTTCATCCGCGTGCTGTTCGCGCCGCTCCTGCCTGCCGACCAGATCGACAGCTACATCGCCGGCCTGATCCTGCTCGCGGCCGCGCCGTGCACGGCGATGGTGTTCGTCTGGAGCCGGCTCACCAACGGCGACCCGTACTTCACGCTGTCGCAGGTGGCGCTGAACGACGTGATCATGATCTTCGCCTTCGCGCCGGTGGTGGGCCTGCTGCTCGGCATCTCCAGCATCACGGTACCGTGGGCGACGCTGCTGACGTCGGTCGCGCTCTACATCGTCATCCCGGTGATCCTCGCGCAGGCGATCCGCCGCCACCTGCTCGCGCGCGGGCAGCCGGCGTTCGACGCCGCGCTGGCGCGGATCCAGCCGTGGTCGGTCGCTGCGCTGCTGGCGACACTGGTGCTGCTGTTCGCGTTCCAGGGCAACGCGATCCTGCAGCAGCCGCTCGTCATCGCCCTGCTGGCCGTGCCGATCCTGATCCAGGTGTTCTTCAATTCTTCGGTCGCGTACCTTCTCAACCGTGCGGTCGGCGAGAAGCACAGCGTCGCGTGCCCGTCGGCGCTGATCGGCGCGTCGAACTTCTTCGAGCTGGCGGTGGCCGCCGCCATCAGCCTGTTCGGTTTCGAGTCGGGCGCGGCACTGGCCACCGTGGTCGGCGTGCTGATTGAGGTGCCGGTGATGCTGCTCGTGGTGCGGGTGGTCAACGCCAGCAAGGGCTGGTACGAGGCCGGGCTCCGGTGACGACCGGCGCGGGGCGACGACGGCGGGGAGCGACGTGGACACCCTGCTGCACCTGCTGAGCGGCGGCGCCGGCAACCTCGCCGCGTACCTCGCGGCCCACGTGCTGCTGTGCCTGCTGCCTGCGTTCTTCATCGCCGGCGCCCTGGCGACGCTGATTCCGAAGGCGAGCATCACGCGCTGGCTGGGCCGCAATGCGCCACGCCGCGTCTCGTACCCGGCGGCGGCGGCCGCGGGCTCGCTGCTGGCCGTCTGCTCGTGCACGATCGTGCCGCTGTTCGCGGGCATCCACCGGAAAGGCGCCGGACTGGGGCCGGCGATCACGTTCCTGTTCTTCGCGCCGGCCGGCAACGTGCTGGCGCTCGCCTACACCGGCGGCGTCCTCGGCGCGGAGTTCGCGCTCGCGCGGCTGGTGCTGTGCCTGCTGTTCGGGATCGGCATCGGCATGCTGATGGCGATGCTGTTCGCGCGCGACGACGCCGTCCACGACGCGCAGACCGACGCCCTCTTCGCCGAGCGCGCGAGCGTCGGCCCGGCCGCCATCGGCGTGCTCATGTCGCTGGTGGCGGTACTCGTCGCCGGCACGCTCAAGGTCCCGCCGCTGGCGGCGGAGGTCGCGTCCACCACGCTGCCGCTGCCGTGGGCACAGGCGTGGCAGGACGTGCTGTACGAGTGGGTGCCGTTCGACGCCGCGCGTGGCGAGGAAGGTGTCAGCGTACAGGGCTCGTTGCTGATCCTCTTGCTTGCCCTCATCGGCGTCGCCGCGTGGAGGGGACTCGAGAACATCGTCGAAGGCGCCAACCGCTCGACGTGGGTGGCGCTCGGCCTCACCGTGGCGACGCTGCTCGTGGCCGCGCTGAAGTTCACGCCCGTGGCCGAAGGGCTCGACGTCACCTTGACCGGCCGGGCCCTGGCCGTCGGACTGGCGATGGGGGCCGTTGCGTACTGCGCGCGTCGACTCGACACCGAGGCCTGGCGCGGCTGGCTTTGGGAGTCGTGGCGTTTCGTCAGGCAGATCTTCGTGCTGCTGGTCGTCGGCGTATTCGTCGTGGGTGTCGTCAGGCAGCTGATCCGGCCCGAGTGGATCCAGGCCATCGCCGGCACCAACGACGTGCTCGCCAACGCCGCGGCCGTCACGTTCGGCGTGTTCATGTACTTCCCGACGCTGGTGGAAGTCCCGGTGGCGCGCATGTTCCTCGACCTCGGCATGCACCCCGGGCCGCTGCTCGCCTATCTGATGGCAGATCCGGAATTGAGCCTGCAGAGCATCCTGATGGTGGCCGCCGTGATCGGCCGACGCAAGACGTTCACCTACGTGGGCCTGGTGGCGGTGTTCAGCACCGTCGCCGGGCTGCTGTACGGCGCCTGGGTCGACGGCGTGAATCCGGCCTGGATCGCCCTCGGGCTGGCGGGCTTTCTCGGCTCGCTCGCCGCGCTGCTCGCCTGGTCGTCGAGCCGCTCGACACGCCTGCACTTGCACGACCACGTACCGCAAGGAGAACGGCAATGAAGACGGTGAAGATACTCGGCCCCGGCTGTGCCAACTGCCGCAAGCTCGAGGCGATCGCGCGCGAGGCCGCCGCGGCGACGGGTGTGGCCGCGGAGTTCGTGAAAGTGACGGACATGAAGGACATCGTCGCCTGCGACGTGCTGGCCACGCCGGGCCTCGTGATCGACGGGAAGCTGGTCAGCAGCGGGCGCATCCCGACGCAGGCGGAGGTCCGGGGCTGGCTAACGGCGTGACCGGAAGCAGGCGCCGCCCTGCCCGGCATGCCGGTTGCGTCGAATCGGCGGCGACCGCTTGACATCGTTCATAATTCGAGTATTCTGGAATTGTGGAATCGATGGGGATCGCCCCCAGCGCACGCCGCCGGTCCGCCGCACGGCCAGGGCCGCACTCCGACGAAAGGAATCGCCCATGTCAGCTACGAACGACGTCCGGGATGTGGTGAAGGAGAAGTACGGGCAGGCCGCACGCGCGGCGCGCGCCGGCGGCGGTGGCTGCTGCGGCCCGGCGCCCGGTGCGGACCGCTGCTGCGACCCGATCACCTCCAACCTGTACGACGCCGCGCAGGCCGGCACCGTGCCCGGCGCGGCGCTCGCGGCCTCGCTCGGCTGCGGGAACCCCACGGCGCTCGCGGAGCTGAAGCCCGGCGAGACCGTCCTCGACCTGGGCTCCGGCGGCGGCATCGACGTGCTGCTGTCGGCGCGGCGCGTCGGCCCCACGGGCAAGGCCTACGGCCTCGACATGACCGACGACATGCTGGCGCTCGCCGAGGAGAACAAGCGAGCGAGCGGCCTGCCCAACGTCGAGTTCCTGAAGGGCGAGATCGAGCACATCCCGCTGCCCGACAACACGGTGGACGTGATCATCTCGAACTGCGTGATCAACCTGTCCGGCGACAAGGACCGCGTGCTGCGCGAGGCGTTCCGCGTGCTGAAGCCGGGCGGGCGTTTCGCCGTGTCCGACGTGGTCGTCCGGGGCGAGGTGCCGCCGGCGATCCGCCGCAACATGGAGCTGTGGGCCGGCTGCATCGCCGGCGCGCTGTCCGACACCGACTACCGCGCCAAGCTCGCCGCGGCCGGGTTCACGGGCGTCGACGTCGAGGTGACGCGCGTCTACGGCGGCGAGGACGCCCGCGCGTTCCTGACGGCCGAGGGCATCGATGCCAACGCCATCGCGGACGAGGTCGACGGCAAGTTCGTCAGCGCATTCGTGCGCGCGGTGAAGCCGCAGGCGTGCTGCGCACCGGGGTGCTGCGGTCGCTGACGCGCACGGCGCCGCGCGCGGACCGGACGTGACGACCGCCGCCGACTACGACGCGTGGTACGCGACGCCGCGCGGCACGTGGATCGGCGGCGTCGAGTTCGCAGCGCTGCGCCAGGCGCTGGCGGCGCAGCCCGGCGAGCGCCTGCTCGACGTCGGCTGCGGCACCGGCTACTTCACGCGGCGCTTCGCCGCCGAGTGCCCGCTCGACGTCGTCGGCGTCGACCCAAACCGAGCCTGGCTCGATTTCGCGTGCCGACGCGGCGACGGCGGCGCGCGCTACTGCGCCGGCCGCGCCGAGGCCCTGCCCTTTCCCGATGCCGCGTTCGACCGCACGGTCAGCGTCACGGCGCTGTGCTTCGTCGCCGATGCCCGCCGCGCCGTCACGGAGATGGTGCGCGTGACGCGCACGCGCATCGTGTTGGGCCTGCTGCACCGGCGCAGCCTGCTGTACGCGAAGAAGGGACGCGGCGGCGGCACCGGTGCGTATCGTGGCGCGCACTGGCACACGGAGCGTGAAGTCCGGGCGCTGTTCGCCGGGTTGCCGGTGGCCTCGCTGACGTTCGCCACGGCCGTGCTGCTGCCCGGCGGTGGACGCGTGGCCCGAGGCGCCGAGCACGCGTCTTCGTGGCTGCCTCTCGGCGCGTTCCTCGTTGCCGCCGCCGACGTACGCGCGACGGGCGCGGCCTGACGCTTACGGCGCCGGCAGCGCCTTCCAGGACGCGTCAGGGTCGAACCGCGTGATCGCCCGCACGGCGTCGACGGTCGCCGGGCCGAGGTTCTTCTGGTACGCGACGCCGTCGTGGTTGACGATGAACGTCATCACGCCGGTCTCGCCGTAGCGCGCCGGCCACGCCACCAGCGCGAAGCCGTTGGTCATGCGCCCCGCGCGGTTCACGTAGTTGCGGGCGCCGCCGCGCGCGGCGGGTCCCTGCCCCTTGAGGATCCGGAACTTGTACCCGTGGTAGCCGTCCTTCAGGTCCTCAGTGGCCAGCAGCGGGCCCGCGGGGCTCGCCGGCTCGCCGGCGGCCGTGGGCCAGTACAGCCCGTCGCGCCGGCCGGCCGTGCTGAGGATGCGCTGCGCGTATTCGAGCACGCCGTCGCCGTTGCGGTCCTGCGTCGCGTACTCGCGCTGCGCGTCGACGTACGCGTACATCGCCTCTATCGCCGCGAGCTCGTTGCGACCGATGCGCCGCGTGCGCATCTCGTCGGCGCCGGCCGCCGTGTCGAAGACCCAGCCGGCGCTGCCGCGCGCGAGCGGGATCGGCAGCGTCCAGCCGTCGGCAAGTTCGAGCTTCGCCCGGCCCTCGCCCGCGGCCACGATGCGGTGGCCCTTCGCCCACGCCGCGAGGAAGTCGGTGCGATCGCCCTCGCTCACGTCGCCGGCCGGCATCACGCGCCGCCAGTCCCGGCCGAGCACGCCGGCGAGTTCCGCATCGTCGTGCCGCGCGAGGCTGTCGACCAGCGCCTCCGCCGCCGCGTCCGGCGTCGCGAAGGCCTTCTGGGTGGCGGCGACGGCCGGTAGCGCGACACCCACGGCCACGAAGAGCGCGGCCGCGGTCGCGATCAGTGCGCTGCGCATCGCCTTGCCATTCATCGCCAGCGTCGTCGTCATCGCCGTCCGCCGCTGGGTCGCTGGACGTTGCCGGACGGCCGCTGGACGTTGCCACCGGCCGGTGCGCGCGCCTGCATCGCCTGCCGGCTCGCGTTGCCGCGGTCCACCTGCTGGCGCACCTGCTGCGCGTTGCCGGCGCCGCGGAGCGCGTTGTCGCGGTTGACGGTGGCCGCGCGATTCTGCACCTGCGAGCGATCGACGCTGGCCGCCCGGTTCTGGATCTGCGAGCGATCGACGCTCGCCGCACGATCCTGCAGCTGCGAGCGGTCGACCCCCGCCGCGCGGTTCTGGACCTGCGCACGATCGATGTTCGCCGCGCGATTCTGGACCTGTGAGCGATCGACGCCCGCCGCACGATCCTGCAGCTGCGAGCGGTCGATGCCCGCCATGCGGTCCTGCACCTGCGAGCGGTCGATGCTGCCCGCGCGGTCCTGCGGCCGCCCGAGGTCCGGCCGCGCAGGCGCGGTCACCCCGGGACGGTCGGCGCCGCCCGGCCGCTGCGGCAACTGGCTGCGGTCGACGTTGCGCAATGCGTCGCGGCTCACGTTGTCGGCGCCGACGCGATCCGCCAGCGCGGCTTGCGCCCGCGCGCGCTGGTCGTCACGACCGCGGAAGTCATCGCGCGCCGCGCGGTCGGGAAGCGCGTTCTGGAAGCGTTCGCGGCTCGCCGCGTCGCGATAGGGCACGCCGTGCCGGTTGCGCGCGTCGTGCCGCCAGTTGACGTCGCGGTCGCGCGAGTCGATCCGGCGGTTGACGTTGATGTTGTTCCAGCGGTTGACGTTGATGTTGACGTCGCGCGTGCGCCAGTTGACGCCGCCCCACAGCGCGTTCGACGCGCCAATGCCGAAGCCCCACCAGAATCCCGCGTTCCACCCCGCGCTCCAGCCCCAGCGCGGCGGCGGCGGGAAGAACCACGGCGGGAACCCCGGGTGCCACCACGGCCCGAACGCCCACACCGGGTTGTAGACGGGCACGAAGATCACCTGCGGATTCGCCGGCGCGATCGTGATGATCTGCGTCGGCGGCGGCGGCGCGTTCACGACGACGACCTGCGGAGGCGGTGGCGCGGGCTCCACGGCGATCACCTGGTGCTCGTTGGTCGCGAGGTTGCCGGCCTCCTTCGCCTTCGCGCGCAGGAACTGCACGGAGTCCATCACGTCGCCGGGCTGCGCCAGGAACGCGTCGCCCAGGTCCTGCACCCACTCGGGCTTCTCGCCCAGCATCGCCAGCACCTGCGGGAACGCCACCAGCGACTGCACGCTCGGGTCCCACGGCTTGTCCTGCACGGCCTTGACCGCGTCGTCGCCCGTGAGCTGCCGGTTCGCGTACGCCCACTCGACGGCCAGCGCCACGTCGGACGGATACGTCGCGGCCATCAGCACCTGCGCCAGCAGCGGATCGGGAAACAGCGCGATCGACGCCAGCATCTGGTCGAGCTGCGCGTGCGTGAACCGCGGCGGGTCGGCGGCGCGCGCGGGGCCCGTCGCGACCAGCAGCGCCGCCAAGGCGACGAGCGCCGCCATCAGCGCGTGCGCGGCGGCGCGGGCGGCGCGCCGCAGGGCGGCGGCGGGCGCCGGGAGGGTCGAATCGGGGTTGCGCATCGGGTGGCAGGCGCCGCGGTCGTCGCGGCGCGGGCGGAGTATAGCCGGTTGTGGCGCGCCGGCGCACTCTACAGTAATGTCGCCGCAATGCAGGCACCCGCGCCGTACAGGTTCGGCGACACGGTCATCGACGCCGCCGAGCGCCGCGTCGACGTCGGCGGCCGCCCGGCGAAGCTCGGCGCGCGGGCGTTCGACGTGCTGCTCGCGCTCGTGGAGCGGCGCGACCGCGTGGTCGCGAAGAACGAGCTGCTGGAACTCGTCTGGCCGAACCTCGTCGTCGAGGAGAACAACCTGCAGGTGCAGGTGGCGGCGCTGCGCAAGCTGCTCGGGCCGCACGCGATTGCCACGATACCGGGCCGCGGCTACAAGTTCGCGCAGCCGCTCGCCGCGGACGCGCCGCTTCCGCCGCCCTCCGCACCGGCACCCGCGGCCGCGCCGGCCACGGCACCGTCGCACGCATCGCCGGGCAACCTGTCGGCGACGACCCAGCCGCTCTTCGGCCGCGACGCGGACCTGGCCGAGGTGAGCGACCTCGTCGATGCGCATCGCGTCGTCGCGATCGTCGGCGCCGGCGGCATCGGCAAGACGTGCGTCGCGCTGGCCGTGGCCGCGCGCCTCTCCGACCGCTTTCCCGACGGCGCGTGGTGGGTCGAGCTCGCGGCGCTGACGGAGGGCGGCCTGGTCGCGGCGACGATCGCCCGCACCGTGGGCGTGGGCCTGGCGCCCGACCGCCCTGCCGCGGACGCGCTCGCGGCCGCGCTCGCCGACAGCCGGCTGCTGGTGGCGCTCGACAACTGCGAGCACCTGCTCGACGCCGTGGCCCCGATCGTCGAGGCGCTGGTCCAGCGCGCGCCGGGCGTGCGCATCCTCGTCACGTCGCAGGAGCCGCTCAAGGTGGCCGGCGAACACACGTACCGGCTGGGCACGCTGGCGGTGCCCGCGCCCGACGCGCCACTCGCGGACGCCGCCCGGTGCGGCGCGGTGGCCCTGTTCGCCGAGCGGGCCGCCGCGGCCGATCCGCGCTTTCGCCTCACCGCCGAGTCGCTGCCGGCGGTCGCCGACGTCTGCGCGCGGCTCGACGGCATCCCCCTTGCGATCGAGCTCGCGGCGGCACGCGTTCCGCTGCTCGGCGTCGACGGAGTGCGCGGACGGCTGAACGAGCGCTTTCGCCTGCTGACCGCCGGCGCCCGCACCGTGCTGCGCCGGCACCAGACGCTGCGCGCGGCGCTGGAGTGGAGCCACGGCCTGCTCGGCGCGCAGGAACAGGTGGTCTTCCGTCGCCTGGGCGCGTGCGCCGGCGGCTTCACGCTGGAACTGGCGCAACAGGTGGCCGCGGACGGCGAACTCGACGAGTGGGCGGTGCTCGACGCGCTCGGGCAGCTCGTCGACAAGTCGCTCGTCATCGCCGAAGGCGCCGGCGTGCCCCGCTACCGGATGCTCGAGACCACGCGCGCGTTCGCCGTCGAGGCCCTCGCCGCTTCGGGCGAGATGCCGGCGGTGTTGCGCCGGCACGCGGAGGCGGTCGCCGCGCTGCTCACGCGCGCGGGCGCGGGCCGCCTGTCGTTCGACCGCACGCACGAAGCGACCTTCCCCGCCGAGATCGACAACGTGCGCGCCGCGCTCGAGTGGGCGGCGGGCCCGGACGGCGACCGCGCGCTCGGCCTGACGCTCGCCGCCGAGTCGAGCCCGATCTGGCTCGGCAGCGCGAGCCAGGCGGAGGGACTGCGGCGCGTCCGCGCGTTCGTGCCCGACGTTACGGCGGCAACGCCGGACGCGCAGGCCGCGCGCTTCTGGCTCACCTTCGCCAACATGGGCATATTCTCGGCGGACGGCGACTGCTTCGCCGCCGCCGCGCGCGCGGCCGATCTCTATCGCGCGCTCGGCGACCGCGAGCGGCTCTACGAAGCGTCGATCGTCCGCGCGGCCATCGGCGCGCGGCGCGACCACTTCGCCGCCGCCGAGCTGGCGCTGGCCGAAGCCGCCGCGCTGGAGCGCCCCGAGTGGAGGCCGCAGTGGCGCGCACGGCTCGCGTTCGCCCAGTGGATCGTCGCGTTGCGGCAGGGCCGCCACGCGGACGCGCGGCCGCACGCGCAGCGGCAGGCGGACCTGAACCGCGAGGCGGGCATTCCCGTCGGCGAGCAGCTGGCGCTCGGCAACGTCGCCACCTGCGACGCCTGGGGCGACGAGCCCGCGCGGGCGGTCCCCGCCCTGCGCGCGGTGATCGCCGAGCTCGAGCGGCTGGGCGCCGGCAGAACCGCGGGCCACATGCTGCACAACCTGACCTCGGCGCTGCACCGGACCGGCGCGCTGGACGAGGCGCTGGCGCAGGCGCGGCGCGCCTACGCGCTGCTGCGGCGGGAAGGCGACCAGAACATCCTGCTCGAGGTGCTGCCGCGGCTGACGGCGGCACGGGGACGGCACGAGGCGGCGGTCCGGCTGGTCGGCTACGCGGCGCGCACGCGGGCGGGCTTCGCCGACGCCGGGTGGACCGCGTGGGCCGAGGAAGGCGTCCCGGCGACGCTCACCGAGGACGCGCGCGCCCGGCTGCGCGCCGAAGGCGCGGCGCTGACCGAGGATCAGGCGTTCGCGCTCGCCCTCGCGGACCGGGACTGAGGATCGGTCCGCCTACGGCGAAAACGTGCCCGGAAACACCCACAGCAGGAGCGCCGTCATCGTCACGTAGCGCAGGAACTTGCCGATCGCCATGTAGGTGACGCACGGCCAGAACGGCAGCCGCAGCCAGCCCGCGACCGCGCACAACGGGTCGCCGACGACCGGCAGCCACGACAGCAGGCACGCCGGCGGGCCGAAGCGCTCGAGCCACGCCAGTGCGCGCGGATGCGCCACACCCGGGTTGTGCGTGACCCGCTCGTACACGCGCTCGGCGCCGTACCCCATCCACCACGTGATCGCGCCGCCGATGGTGTTGCCGGCGGTGGCGACCAGCACGGCGGCCCAGAACAGGTCGGGGTTGAGCTTGACCAGACCGAACACCGCCGGCTCGGAGCCCATCGGCAACAGCGTGGCGGAGACGAGCGCCACCACGAACACCGTGGACAGCCCGTACTTCGGCAGCGCGAGCGCGTGCAGCAAGGCCGCGATCCAGGCGTCCATGACCCGCATGATACGAAGTCCGCGCCGACCCCGCTGCCTGCGCGCAATTTGAGTCCCGGCCAGGACCGGGGCGACGCCGGCGATGGCCACCGTGGAGCCACCGCCGGCGCCGGGGCGCCTACTCGAAGCGGCGGATCCAGAGGCCGCCGGGCTGGATGTACGCGTCGGGCACTGCGGCCGGATCGTGCACGGTATCGCAAAGCCGATTGCTGCAGCCGCGCGCGTCTTCGCCGTTCATCACGGTGAGGTAGGTGTCGTCACCGGAGGCCACGGCTGCCGGACCGCTTCCGGGCCTCGGAATGCCGCCGATGTCGCGCCAGCGACCGCCCTCTTCACGCACGGAGACTCGTCCCTGGAAGTTCGTGACCAGGACCCGGTAACGGCTCCACGAGCCCTGTTGCCGGGCGAGGCCGGGGGGCGAGTACTCCTGCACGTTGCCCTTGAGGACACCGCGATCGAAGGCCGACTGCGCCCCGCCGAACGTCACGACCGGCTCGTAGAGGTAGATCGCGAGGCCGTTGGCCTTGATCGTGTTGATCGCCAGTTGCACCTTCGTGGCGGACAGCGCCACGGCCGCCGGCCGTGCGGCGACGTCGTAGTCGGTGATTCCCAGCGTTTGCCACGCCTCCCAGTTGCCGTTGCGCCACGTCGTCACCGCGAGGCGACCGTCGCCGCGCACGACGAACACGTCGAGCAGGTCGGCCGCGCGCGAGGCGATGGCCGGGGCGACGTAGTGCCAGCCCCCGGCGTACTTGATGCCGCCGGTCGGCGCGCCGCCGCGCAGCGTCAGGGGGGCTGCCCACTCGCCATCGGCGAACTTGATGCGCTGGACGGCGCCGCGGTTGCTGATCGCCACGACGTCGATGAGGCCGCGCCCGCGCGACACCGCCGCCGGGTCCGACGCGAAGCAGCACGCGATCGCCTGCCAGTTCGACTCCACATCGCGTACGACCGGGTGCGGCATGCTGTCGAGGGACGTGACGATTTCCGTGTATCGGCGGAAGGACTTCCAGTACAGGTTGAGGTCGCTGCCGCGCGCGAACACGTCGTAGTTCCCCGGCGATTGGTGGGCGATGGCGGGCGAACCGACGGCCGCCACCCGGTTGGCCTCGTCGAGGTACGGGTTCGGCAGCAGGTCCCGATCGGCCGGCATCCGGTTGAGCGACCGGAAGAACCCGTGGCGGCGGTCGTACTCGTACGCCTGGTATTGCAGGACGCGCGAGACGTCGCGCGTCGACACGATCAGCGGCCGCGCCGGCTTCCAGTTGTCGCCGAGAAAGTCGTTGCCCACCGCGTCGGTGAAGGCACGTTCCCGCGTCACGTCGTCGTTGCCGGGGCCGGTCCTGGTGGTGATCCACGACGGATAGTGCATGATCGAGTCGTAGTCGTAGTTGCCGAGCATGGGCTCGAGCGTCGGCGGCTCGGGCTCCAGGTCCCAGACGTTCGCGTTGCACTTGTTCGGATTGGCTGCACAGAACACGGGCGTCGCGCGCTGATCGAGCCAGCGCACGCCGTCCTCGCGGTTCTGCTCGTGCCACATCCCTAGGCAGTGGCCGAGCTCGTGCAGCACGACGCTCTCCGGCTGCATCGCGATCGTGTGGTGGGTGAAGTGCAGCGTCGTCTCCCCGTTCGGGTTGCGGCCGACGCGCTCGTCGTCCCCCACCCAGTACGTGCACATGTTGTTGCCTTCGCGGGGGAAGTTGTAGCGGACGACGACGTGGCTGTCCGGGCAGTCGACACCGGGAGTGCATTCGCGGAAGCGCACGTACTCGACGGTGTTGCCCGTCGGATCGGCGATCTGCAGCGCGTCGTGCCAGACGTTCATCATCGCCCGGACGCGGTCCTTGTGGACGTCGCACAGTTCCTTGTCCTTGGGCGCTTCCGGAGTGTCGGCGGCGCAGTCGAGGGGGTCGTTGAACCGGGCCTGCTGAAACCGATACGGCACGACGCCGTTCGGCCATAGCGTGACGTCGAAGTCCGCCGCCGGTGCCGACGGGACCGGCAGCACGAGGCCGCAGAGGACGAGGAGTGCGAGCCGCGCGGAGTTCGCGGCGATGCCGTCGCAAGCGATGGTTCTCATTGGAGGCTCCCTGCGCGGTATTGAGGCACCGCGGGCCGGTGTCGGGATCGACACCCCCATCGTCGTCCCGATGCCGCTTCAGGTCGTTGGCACGGCCCTGAAATCTCGTGAAAGTCGAACCAAAGCCGCGGCGGCGGGCGGTGCCGCCGAAAGACCAGGCCCGCCGGGCGCCTCAGGGACCCGGTGGCGGGCGCGTCAACGGCGGTCGCGCGAGGGAATCCGGTACAGCCACGCCCCGACGACCACACCCACGACGGCAAGGGCGCCCTGGGCGAGCGGGAAGCGGGTCAACAGCGCGATCGAGACGGCGATCGTGGCCGACATCAGCGCGATGGCGACGACCTTGGTCCGATACGGGATGCTGCGGTGCCGCCGCCACTCGCGGATCGTCGGCCCGAACGTCCGGTTGCGCACGAGCCACAGGTAGAAGCGCTCGGAGGCGCGCGCGTAGCACGCGGCCGCGAGCAGCAGGAACGGCGTCGTCGGCAGCACCGGCAGGAAGATGCCGATCACCCCCAGCGCCACGCACAGCGTGCCCGCGGCGATCAGCAGCGCGCGCACGACGCGCGAGTCGTGCGGGCGGACGTCGGCGCCGTCGAGGTCGTCGCCGGCCGTCATCGACCACGCTGCGCGGGCGGCGCGGCCGACCCCGCCTTCAGGCGCTCGGCGGCGCGCGCGTACCCGCCGTCGGCGCCGTCGATGAAGTGGATGTGGTCGTTGCGCGCAAGCGACGGCACGATGCAGGTCATGAGCGCGCTCGCCTGCGCGTGCAGCCCGTAGTCGATCAGTCCGGCGGCGGCGCCCGCGCGCAGGTCGGCCTCGAGCGCCGCGAGCGTCGTCGCGTCGCAGTCGATCGTCAGCCGCAGCCCGTCGTCGAACTTGCGCCAGTCGGCGTTGCGCGCGGACACGCGCCGGTAGGTGGCGAGGTCGAAGCTGCCGAGCTTTGCGCCGGTGCGGTCCAGGTACAGTTCCACCAGCGTGAGGAACCACAACCGCACGCGCTGGCGCCACAGCGCCTCGCCCTCGCGCCGGCTGGCGCGCGCCTCGAGGTCCAGTCCCTGCGGTGGCCACGCGAATACGGGGCCGTCGCCCGGCACCGGGTCGCCCTCGCGCGCGAGACCCGCCACCCGCTGCAGCACGCGCGCGATCAGCGGCTCGACCGCCGCGAGGTCCACGCCGGCACGCGGCTGCACGAGCAGCGAGACGATCGCGCCGTTCACGGCCGGCATCGGCGTCCAGCGGCACGACAGTCCCGTGAGGTCGGGACGCGCACCCGCGTCCGCGGGCGCGATCGCGAACTGCCCCGCCTTCATCTGCGCCGTCGCCCACGCGACGCCGCCGCCCGCGAACATCGCGTAGCACGCGTCGGGTGACGCCTGGAAGCGCGCGACGCCGACCTCGTGCCCGGCGGCACGGATCGCGGCGAGCGGGACCAGCGCCGCCCGCAGCTCGAGGTCGAGCTCGTCGGCGACCCAGCGCACGGTGCGCGCGAGCGCGCCGGCGACCGCCGCCCGGGCGTCGCTCCAGACGGCGAGCGTGGCGCCGTCGCCGCCGAAGACGAACGGGAAAGCGGCGCCGTCGAGCGCGTTCATCGCCGCGCTGACCGCCGCGGCGCCGGCCATGTTCACCGCCTTGTACCTGCCGGCGCCGATCGCCGCGGTGGAGGCGACGACGTCGGTGACGCCGACCCACCAGTCGGCGGGCAGCGGCCGGTAGTGCCCGCCTTGGACGACTTCGCCGAAGCTCGCGAAGGAAGGCAGGCCGGTGTAGAAGGCGGAACCGTCGGTTGCCGCGGAGGCTGGCGCGCTCACGGGCGCGAGTTTGCATTGGCGGCGTGCGGGGCGGCAAGGCGCCGCGCGCGGCCGGCGCGGACCGCGGGCCGCGCGGCGGGGGGACCTGCGGCTGCCCCGCGTGGCGGGCACCTGCCAAGGCGTCGCTGCGACCGGTCGCGGCGCAGGCATCACGGCCTGCGGACGATGTCGGAGGCGGCAGGCCCGTACCGGCAGGGAGCCAGTGCCGTGCATCCCCATGTAGGACACAATCGGCACGGCCTTTGCTTTCCCCTGTGAAAACCCGCGCCGGAGCGGCAGGCCGCCGTCCGCGCATGTGCGGGCACGAGGCAAGCCCATGTTCTACCGAATCGTCTTGCAAGGACACGTCCCGCAGGGGGTCAACCTGACGGACGTGAAGCACCAGTTCACGCGGGTCACGGGACTGCCGCCGAGCGTCACCGACCACCTGTTCGGCAGCACGCCCAACGTCATCAAGCGCCAGGTCGCGCAGGCCGACGCCGAGAGGATCGCCGCGACGCTGCGTGCCATCGGCGCGTCGGTGACGCTGGAGCCGGACTTCCACGGGCCCAACGCCGGCGGACTGGACCCGGTCACCGTCCCGGCGCTGCCGGCGTCGCGCCACATCGAACTGCCGACCGAGCCCCCGGTGGCGGCACCGCCAACACCCGCCTGGCGGCGCCTTGCGCGCAAGTACGGCAAGCTGGCACTGCCGGTCGGGGGAACCGTGCTTCTGTTGGCCGCGGCGCTGAACTTCGCCCCGGAAGTCGACGAACTCGTGCGCGGGCTGCGCAAGACGCCGCCGCCCGCCGCCACCGCGCCGGCGCGCACGCCGGCGGCCGCGCGGGCCGCGTCCTCCGGCGCGCCCGCGCTGAACGCGAGCCTGCTGCACGGGCCGTGGCGTTGCACCAACCAGAACAACGGCAGCTCCACCTACTGGAGCTTCCGCGAGGACCAGACGCTCGCGTACCTGGGCGACGACTTCAAGCGCAGCGACGTGCCGATCGTCCGGCCCGACGTCCCCGCGCGCTGGACGCTCGACGGGCACCGGCTGCGGTTCGAGACGCCGGACGGCACCGTACGGCAGGTGACGGTCGAGCGGCTCACGCTCACGCAGGTCGAGTACTTCGACGCCAGGGGCGACGCCACGCGCTGCAGCCGGCCGTAGCGGCCGCCGGCGCCACCGCCGGTGCCGGCACGATCGCCCTGTCCGCGCCGGCGCCCCGCCGCCGGCGCATCCCCGCCGTCGACGACGGCCTTTGACTTCCGTCCAAGACAGCGGACGCCCATCGTGTCCTAAATGACCTGGTAGCGGGGTCGACGACGGTCGCCCGGACGCCTTGCCCAGCGCCGTTCGCACCCGACGACGACCGAGGGAGGGAGTCATGGAAAGGATCTGGCTGAAGAGCTACCCACCGGGTGTAGCACCCGCGATCGACGCGCACGCGTGGCCGTCGATTGCGCACGTGTTCGCCGACGGCAGCCGGCGGTTCGCGCAGCGGCCGGCATTCGGCAGCATGGGCGTCGACCTCACGTACGCGGAGCTTGCGCGCCACGCGCGCGACTTCGCGGCGTTCCTGCAGCACCGCGGCCTCGCCAGGGGCGACCGGATCGCGATCATGCTGCCCAACGTGCTGCAGTACCCGGTGGCGCTGCTGGGCGCGTTCCAGGCGGGGCTCACCGTCGTCAACTGCAACCCGCTGTACACGCCGCGCGAGCTCGAGCGGCAGCTGGTCGACTCGGGCGCCAGGGCCATCGTCGTGCTGGAGAACTTCGCGCGCACGGTGCAGGAAGTCGTCGGGAAGACGGCCGTCGCGACCGTCGTGACGAGCGAGATCGGCGACCTGTTCCCGCCGATCAAGCGCCTGCTGACCAACCTCGTGGTCAAGTACGGCAAGAAGATGGTGCCGCCGTGGCGGATCGAGCACGCGATCGGCTTCAACGCGGCGCTCGCCGAAGGCCGCGCGCTGCCGCTCGCGCCGGTGGACCTCGTGCCCGAGGACGTCGCGTTCCTGCAGTACACGGGCGGCACGACCGGCATCCCCAAGGGCACGATGCTGACCCACGGCAACATCGTGGCGAACCTCGAGCAGGCGTCGGCGTGGATGCGCTCGGTGTTCGAGCCGGGTCGCGACGTCGTCGTGATGCCGCTGCCGCTCTACCACGTGTTCGCGCTCACGGTCACGCTGGCGACGACGCTCAAGTGGGGCGCCCGCGTCGTGCTGATCGCCAACCCGCGCGACATTCCCGGCTTCGTGGCCGAGCTGAAGAAGACGCCGTTCACGATCATCGTCGGCGTGAACACGCTCTATCGCGCGCTGGTCGACGCGCCGGGGTTCCGCGACATCGGGATGCAGCAGGTGAAGGTCGCGCTCGCCGGCGGCATGGCGATGCAGCGCGCGGTGTCGGACAAGTGGCAGGCGGTTGCCGGCAAGCCGGTGATCGAGGGCTACGGGCTGTCCGAGACGTCGCCGTTCGTGAGCTGCAACCCGCTCGACGCCCGCGAGTACAGCGGCACGATCGGCCTGCCGTTCCCGTCGACGGAGATCGCGATCCGCGACGATGCCGGCGCCGAGGTGCCCGTCGGCGAGACCGGCGAGCTGTGCGTGCGCGGCCCGCAGGTGATGAAGGGCTACTGGGGCCGCCCGGAGGAGACCGCCAACGTGCTGGACGCGGACGGGTGGCTGCGCACCGGCGACATGGGCTTCGTCGACGCGCGCGGCTACGTCAAGCTGACCGACCGCAAGAAGGACATGATCGTCGTGTCGGGCTTCAAGGTGTACCCGAACGAGGTCGAGGAAGTCGCGATGGCGCACCCCGGCGTGCTCGAGGCCGCGGCGATCGCCGCCGACGACGAGCGCTCCGGCCACGTCGTGAAGATCGTCGCGGTGCGGCGCGATCCCGCGCTGACCGAGGCCGCGCTGATCGAGCACTGCCGCCGTTCGCTCACCGGCTACAAGGTGCCGAAGTACGTGCAGTTCCGCGAGGAGCCGCTGCCCAAGAGCCCCGTCGGCAAGGTGCTGCGCCGCGTGGTGCGCGAGCAGGTCGAGCAGGAGGCGGCGGCCACCGCCGCGTGACGCGCCGCCGCGGGCCGCGCGCGCATCGGTGGTTCGCGCGCGCGGCCCCGGGATATGCCGGGCCGCAGCGCGTCCTGCGCCACCCGGAGCGCGTGCATCACGCCACGACGACGCGCGGGGCCCGCGCGGCGGGCGCCGCGCGCGGATCCGCGAACTGCTCCGCCACGACGCCCCGCAGCCACTGGTTGGAGGGCTCGCGGTGGTAGCGGGCGTGCCAGAACTGGTTGATGGCGATCTCCGGCAGCTTCGCCGGGTGCGCGACGTACGTGAGGCCGAACGGCTCCACGCAGCGCGACGCGAAGCGCTCGGGCACCGTGGCGATCATGTCGGTCTCGCGCAGCAGGTGGCCGATCGCGACGAAGTGCGGCACGGAGAGCCGGATGCGGCGGCGGATGCCGGCGGCGTCGAGCAGCCCGTCCACGCGACTGTGCCCGGTGCCCGCGGCCACCACGACGACGTGGTCCGCCGCGCAGAACTCCGCCAGCGTGACCTGGCGCTTGTCGAGCGCGTGGCCCCGGCGGAACATGCACACGTAGCGATGGCGGAAGAGCCGCCGCTGGAAGTACCCGCTCTTCAGGTCGGGCAGCAACCCCAGCGCCAGGTCGACCCGGCCCGCCTCCATGTCCTCCTTGAGGGCCGCCGCCGTTTGGCGCACCGTGCTGACGGACACGCCGGGCGCGACGCGCGCCAGCCGCTCCATCAGCGGCGGCAGGAAGTAGATCTCCCCGATGTCGGTCATCGCCAGCACGAACGTGCGCGTGCTGGTGGCCGGGTCAAACGTCGCGCGCTGGCGCAGCGCTACCTGCAGCGTGCCGAGCGCGTCGGCCACCGGTCCGGCGAGCCGCTGCGCGAACGGCGTGGGCTCCATGCCCCGCGGCGTGCGCAGGAACAGTTCGTCGTCGAGGCGAAGGCGCAGCCGCCGCAGCGCGTTGCTCACCGCCGGCTGGGTGATGCCGAGCGCCTGCGCGACCGCATTGACCCGCCGCTCGACGGCGAGGTGGTGAAAGACGACGAGCAGGTTGAGGTCGAGGTCGCGCAGGTCCATGTAGATACATTCACGTTGGTGATGTGCAATATACGCTACATTGCATGGACGCAACGTCGCCGCCGCCGCATCATCGATCCCTCCGCGGCCTCGGGCTCACCGCACGATGAAGATCCGCATCCTGGGCGCAGGCCCGGCGGGACTCGCCTTCGCGGCGCTGATGAAGCGCCTCGACCCGGCGCACGACATCGCGATCTGCGAGCGCAGCCCGCGCGACGCGACGTGGGGCTTCGGCGTCGTGTTCTCCGACCGCGCGCTCGAGTTCCTGCGCGCCGACGACGAGGCGCTGTACCGGACCCTGACGCCGCACCTCGAGACCTGGCCGGACCTCACGATCGCGCACAACGACACGGCGGTCCCGGTCGCCGGCAACGGCTTCGCCGCGATCGGCCGGCTCGAGCTGTTGACGCTGCTGTACCGGTACGTCGAGGACCTCGGCGTGCCGATCGCCTTCGGCACCGAGGTCGCCACACTCGCCGGGCTAGGCGACGCCGACCTCGTCGTCGGCGCCAACGGGGCGTTCTCGTGGCTGCGCGCCGAGAACGAGGCGCGCTTCGGCACGACGATCGACTGGCGGCCCAACAGGTTCATCTGGTACGGCAGCACGAAGCCCTTCGCCAGCCTGACGCTGACGTTCCGCGAGTCGGCAGCCGGCGTGTTCTGCGCGCACCACTACCGCTACCGGCCCGACCGCAGCACGTTCCTGGTCGAGGTCACCGCCGCGACGTGGGAGCGCGCGGGATTCGCCGCGATGAGCGCCGAGGACACGATCCGCTACTGCGCGCGCGTGTTCGCGCCGGAGCTGGACGGCCACCCGATCCTGTCCAACCACTCGCAGTGGCGCAACTTCCCGGCCATCTCGAACGCGCGCTGGAGCTTCGGCAACGTCGTGCTGCTGGGCGACGCGCTGCGCACCGCGCACTTCTCGATCGGCTCCGGCACGCGGCTCGCGATGGAGGACGCCATCGCGCTGTGCAAGGCCTTCCGCGACGCCGGGACGCGCGACGTGCCGGCGGCGCTGGCGCTGTTCCAGGAGCGCCGGATGCCGCCGATGAAGAAGATCTGGGACGCGGCGAACGCGAGCCTGCGCTGGTACGAGGACATGGACCGCCTCGTGCCGGCGCTCGCCCCCGTCGAGTTCGCCTACAGCTACATGACGCGCACGGGCCGCGTCGACCACGCCGAGGTGCGGCGGCGCGATCCGCGGCTCGCCGCCGCGTACGAAGCGCTGCACCCGGACGCCGCCGCACAGGGAGGCTGATCGCCATGGAGGGCTTCGTCGGCTGGCCGGAGGACGTCGCGGCGCGCTACCGCGCCGCCGGCCTGTGGGAGGGCGTGACCGTCGGCGCGATGTTCGCGCGCGCCGCGCGCCGCGCGCCGGACCGGGTCGCGCTGGTCGCCGGCGACGAGCGGCTCACCTACGCGGCGCTGCTCGCGCGCTGCCAGGCGCGCGCCGCGCAGTTCGCGGCACTTGGCCTCGCCTGCGGCGACCGCGCGCTGCTGCAGCTGCCGAACTCGGCCGAGTTCGTCGTCACCTATCTCGCGCTCAACATGGTCGGCGTGGTGCCGGTGACCGCGCTGCGCGCGCATCGGCAGGCCGAGGTGCGCCACTTCCTGCGCGCCTCGGGGGCTGCCGCCTACGTGATCCCCGACGTCGCGAGCGGCTTCGACTACCGCGCGATGGCGGCCGAAATGCAGCGCGAGTTTCCCGCGCTGCGGCACGTGCTGGTGGCGGGCGACCCCGGCCCCGGCCAGCGCGCTGGCTGGCTCGCCCGCCGCCACCGCTGGGCGCCGCCGCCGCCGTCTCGCCGTGTCGACGATGCTGCTGTCGGGCGGCACCACGTCGCTGTCGAAGCTGATTCCCCGCACGCACGACGACTACGTGCTCAACGCCCGCCTGTGCGGCGCCGCCGCGGGCTTCACCGAACGCACGGTGCTGCTCGCGATCCTGCCGCTCGGGCACAACTACAACCTGGCCTCGCCCGGCATGCTGGGCGCGTTCTACCACGGCGGCACCGTCGTGCTCGCCCCGGGCGGCGGCGTGGCCGACGTCTTCCCGCTGGTGCAGCGCGAGCGCGTCACCGTGATCGCCGCCGCCGTGCCGCTCATCACGACGTGGCTCAACTCGGGCGCGCTGGGGCAGCACGACCTCGCGTCGCTCGCCGTCGTGCAGAACGGCGGCGCGCGGCTCGCCCCCGAACTGCGGCGGCGGATCCGCGAGCAGATGGGGGCCACGCCGCAGGAGGTCTACGTGACCGCCGAGGGCCTCATCAACATGACCCGCCTCGACGACCCGGACGACCTGCTGCTCGAGAGCTCCGGCGCGCCGGTCTGCGCCGACGACGAGATCATGGTCGTCGACGACGACGGCCGCGAGGTCGCGGACGGCGAGCCGGGCGAGCTCGTCACCCGCGGCCCGTACACGATCCGCGGCTACTACAACGCGCCGGAGAGGAACGCCGAAGCCTTCCTGCCCGGCGGCTGGTACCGGATGGGCGACGTCGTCCGCCGCCGCGGCCGCTACGTCTGGACCGAGGGACGCCGCAAGGACATGATCAACCGCGGCGGCGAGAAGATCAGCTGCGAGGAGGTCGAGAACCTGATCCTCGCGCACCCGGACGTGAAGTCCGCCGTGCTGGTCGGCATGCCCGACCCCGTGTTCGGCGAGAAAGCCTGCGCGTGCGTCGTGCCGCTGCCGGGGCGCACGCTCGCCTTCGCCGACCTCGTCGCGTTCCTGCGCGCGCGGCAGATCGCCTCGTTCAAGCTGCCCGAGCGGCTGGAGCTCTTCGCCGAGCTGCCGGTGAGCCCGGTCGGGAAGATACTCAAGCGCCAGTTGCGCGACACCGTGGCCGAGAAGCTCGCGCAGGAACGGTCCGCGCACGGCGACCACTGACGCCCCACCCACCCGAGGAGCCGTCGCATGCAACCCGGAGTCGCCAAGCTGCCGCACCTGTTCGCACCCGGCCGGTTCGGCCGGTTCGAGGTGAAGAACCGCATCAAGTACGGTGCCTGCTGCGTGTCGAACTACAACACGCGCGACGGCTTCATCACGGAGCGCGAGATCGCGCGGATGCAGGTGATCGCGCGCACCGGCTGCGGCATCATCACCAACCAGGGCGCCTACCCCGACCCGCTCGGCGAGGGCAAGGCGTACTTCCGGCAGGTCGCGATCTTCGACGACAGGTTCCTTCCGCAGTTCGAGCGCATCGCCGCCGACATCAAGGCGCAGGGCGCCATGCCGATCCAGCAGATCCTGCACGGCGGGATCGATCTCGGCTACTGCATCCAGCCCTTCGACGCCGCAGACGCTGCCGCACTTCCGCCCGCCCAAGGTGATGACGAAGGACGAGATCCGCGACTGCGTGCGCCAGCACGCGGAAGCCGCGCAGCGGGCGATCCGCGCCGGATTCGAAGGCACCGAGGTGACGAGCTTCATGGGCTACCTGCTCGCCAACTTCAACTCGCGCTTCACCAACCAGCGCACCGACGAGTACGGCGGCTCGATCGGGAACCGCGGCCGCTTCATGCGCGAGCTGATCGACGGCATCAAGCAGGCCACGCCCGACAATCCGCTCGTCGTGCGGCTGAACGGCGCCGAGCTGATGGACCGCTGGGGCGGCAACACGGAAGACGAGTGCTTCGAGCTGATGCAGCAGGCCGTGGACGTCGGCGTGGACATGATCAGCGTGACCGTCGGCTGGCAGGAGGCGCCCGAGTCGTCGATCGGCCGCGACATTCCGCCGGGCTACTGGAACTACCTGTCGGCGCGCGCGAAGAAGCTGTTCCCGGACACGCTGGTCACGTTCGGCAACCGGCTGCCCGATCCGCGGATGGCCGACGAGTGCCTGCGCGACGGCGTGTTCGACTACTGGGAGGTCTGCCGGCCGCTGCTGGCCGACCCCGACCTCGTGCACAAGGCGGCCGAGGACCGCCTGGACGAGGTGCGCCGCTGCATCGGCTCGCTCAACTGCCTGTCGCGCCTCTTCCGCGACCTGCCGTACACGTGCACGATGAACCCGGCGCTGGGCCACGAGGTCGAGCCCGAGTACCACGTCACGCCCGCGGCGGTGAAGAAGAAGGTGATGGTGATCGGCGCCGGGCCTGCCGGCATGGAGTGCGCGATCACCGCGGCCAAGCGCGGGCACGACGTCACCGTGTTCGACCGCGCGCCGCGCATCGGCGGCAACCTGTACGCGTACGCGATCAACGACCTCGCGCGCCCCGACGACCTCCTCTCCGTGATCGCGCACTACGAGGCGGTGGCGGGCAAGCTCGGCATCGAGGTGCGCCTGAACACCGAGGTGCACGCGAAGTTCATGCGCAGCGTGCTGCACCGGTACGACGTCTGCGTGATCGCCGCCGGCGCGACGATCGACCGCAGCCGGCACGCGCACGTCAAGGGCGCCGAGCGGATGGTGGATGCGCTCGACGTCGCGCACGGCCGCGTGCAGCCCGGCACGCGGGTCGTCGTCGTCGGCGGCGGCAAGATCGGGCTGACCGTCGCCGAATCGCTGCGCAAGCACCGGGGCGCCGACGTCACCGTCGTCGAATCCGGCAAGCGCATCGCCGGCGACGTCAAGCCGTCGTTCAAGTGGCGGCACGCGTCGTGGGTCGAGGAGCTCGGCATCGCGTGCCTCACGTCGACGACGCTCGTCGAAGTCGGCGCCGACGGCGTCAGGGTGCGCAACGCGAAAGGCGAGGAGTCCTTCGTCGCCGCCGACACCGTGATCCAGGCCGACGGCGCGACGCCCGCGCACGCGCTGTTCCACGAGTTCGAGTGGATGGTCGACGAGCTGCACGGCGCCGGCGACGCGGTGATCTCCGCGCAGCTCGAGCAGGCGATCCAGGAAGGTTTCCGGCTGGGCGTGTGTGCCCGTGACCACGCAGGCCGCCGGCACGTTGCGCAACGCACCGCCGGCCGCGGCCGGCGCGCCGCTGGGTCGGCCGCCGCGTGGCTCGCCGCGGCGGACCACCACCACGAGCTCTTCGCGCTGTTGACCCGGGCGTGCGCATCGCGCTTTACGCCTGCTCGCCATCGCCTGCGCGCATGCTGGTTCGGGGAAGCGGGTGCGGCGGGGATTGCGGCGCGCAACGAACCGTTCGAAGGCTACGCGGCCACCGGCGCGGACATCGTGCTGGCGGCGGACGACGCCGCACTCGCGGAGCTGCGCGCGGCCACGGCGGCCCACACGTTCACGACGCTGCGCGCGGGCATCCGCGCCGGGCACGTCGTCTGCTACATGCGCAAGCGCCGCTGCGTGCTCGAGGAGCGCGGCCTCGACGAGCTGCTCGACGCGCTCGGCTTCGCGTTCATGGGAGCGTGCCGGTGATCTTCACGAACCCGGCCGGCGCGCCGGAACTGGCCTGCGACGACTGCGGCTGCCGCTGGTTCGACCGCATGACCGGCGCGTGCTACGAGTGCGGCGCGCCGGTTTCCGCCGCCGCCCGCGCCGAATACGCGCGGGCGCTCGCGGCGTTCGCGAAAATGCGGGCGCGCGGAGCGCCGCCGGCGCCGGGCGCCCCGGACGTCAGCGCCTGACCTGCCACTCGACGGTCAGCGTGCCGCCGTCGACGCTCTTCGTCAGCGCGCCCGCCTGCGGCGGACCCTTGACCGGGCCCCACGGGTTCGGGAACACCCGCTGCGTCAGTCCGACCGGAACCCTGGCCGTCGTCGTCCCGGCCTGGTAGCCGGTGCGCACGGTCTTCTTCTCGAGCGGCACCGCCGGGGCCTCGTCGAAGCGGTACTGCGTCTGGTCCTTCGCGAGGTCGTGCTCGACGTAGACGCCGAGCCAGCCCTTCTCGCCGCCCTCCGGAATCGGGGCCGAGCCGGTGACCGTCGACTTCGACTGGTACGAGAGCCCCGGACCGTCCTTGATGTCGGCCGTGTACGCTTCGTCGGCGGAGAACGAGCCGCTGCACGACTTCGGGAACCACACCTGGACGGCTCCGTCGACCTGCGGAGCCTTCGGCGCGAAGTCCTGTGCCGACATCTTCTGCGCGAGCGCCATCAGGCACGCCTGGTTGCCCTTGCACTTCGCGTGCTCGCGCTCGAGGTCGGCCATGCCGGGGTCCTTCCGGCTCATGGCCTTTTCCTGCGCCTTCGTCGGCCCGTCGAGTCCGTACGGGCCGACGGCGCCCGCCTCAAGCGTGCAGCGGCCTTTGAGCACGCGGTTGACCGCGCTCGTCGTCTTCGCATTGGGGCCGTCGACGAAGCTGCCGGTCGTCTTCAACGTCGCCGTGAACTCGACGACGGCCTTCGTCCCCTCGCGCGCCGCGGTCGCGGCCTGCGCCGGCCCGGCGCCGGCCAGGGCAAAGAGGGCAAGAACCAACGCGCGCACCATCGACTTCGACATGACACCTCCCGAAACGCCGCCACCGCGCGTTCGACACCCCATCCGGAGGCCCGTGCATTGCGGCACGCACGGACGCCCGACCGGGCGGCGGGCGATCTGGTGGTCGCCGCGCCGCCGCGACCCGCTATCGTAACTCGACACCGACTCGACGAGGTCGACCGGCGTCCGTGCACGTGCCGGTGCCTGCCGCCAGGCGTGTCCGCGGCGAGCGCCTGCACTGGCGCTGCAACCGTGCGCTCCGGCGTAAAATGGGCCGGCCGGCGAGTCTGCCCCTTTCCTGTTCCAGAGGGCCG
>JBGAMF010000108.1:0-14215 GCA_044223185.1 Casimicrobiaceae bacterium
GGGCCGGCCGCTCGCGAGCGCGTGCTCGGCGACCTTCAGCAGCGCGAGCGGGTGGTCGGGGTCCCGGGCCAGCGCGTCCGCGTAGGCGCGCAGTGCCGGCGCCGCGCGGCCGGCGGCCGCGTGCGCCGCGGCGGCAGCCAGCAGCGCGTCCGTCGAGTGCGGCATCGGCGTGCCCGCGACCGCGGCGCCGTCAGCCGGCGCTTGCGCGCAGCAGTACCGAGAGGTCGTGCGCGAACGCGTCCGGCGGCTGGCCGTGGCTCGCGTAGAGTCGCAGCCGCCCCTGCGGGTCGAACATGAAGACGCCGGCCGAGTGGTCGACCGTGTAGCTGCCGGGCGTGGCGCCGGGCTGCTTCTGGAAGAGAACCTTGAACTCCTTCGCGACCCGCTCGGTGGCCGCGGCATCGCCGTAGAGGCCGACGAAGCGCGGGTCGAACGCCGGCACGTACTGCGCGAGCAGCGCCTGCGTGTCGCGCTCGGGATCGACGGTCACGAACAGCACCTGAACGCGGTCGGCGTCGGGTCCCAGCGCCTTCATCGTGGCCGAAAGCGTGGCGAGCGTGGTCGGGCACACGTCCGGACACTGCGTGTAGCCGAAGAACATCACGACGGCCTTGCCGCGATAGTCGGCGAGCGTGACCGCGCGGCCCGTGTGGTCGGTCAGCGCGAACGCCTTGCCGAACGTCGAGCCCGTGATGTCCGACGTCCGGAACCTCGGCGCCTCGGGGCTGCAGCCGGCGGCGAGCGCGACGACGGCGGCGACGAGCGCGGCGGCCGCGAGACGGCGCATCACTGCCAGTAGTGGTCGACCAGCAGCGCCGAGAACAGCGCCGCCAGGTAGAGGATCGAGTACTTGAACGTCGCGCGGGCCAGCGCGTCGCTGTAGCGGAAGTACATCGTCACCGCGCGCCAGAGGAACACGGCCCCGAGGCCGAGCGCCGCCGCGAGGTAGAGGACGCCGCTCATGCGGATCGCGAACGGCAGCATCGTCACGGCGACCAGCGCGACCGTGTACAGCACGATCATGAGCCGCGTGTAGCGCGCGCCGTGCGTGACCGGCAGCATCGGCAGGCCGGCCTTCGCGTAGTCCTGCGTCCGGTACAGCGCGAGCGACCAGAAGTGCGGCGGCGTCCACACGAAGATGATGAGGAACAGCAGCAGCGCCTCGGGCGCGACCTCGCCCGCGACGGCGGCCCAGCCCAGCACCGGGGGCATCGCGCCCGACGCGCCGCCGATGACGATGTTCTGCGGCGTCGCGGGCTTCAGCAGCACCGTGTACACGATCGCGTAGCCGACGAACGTGGCGAGCGTCAGCCACATCGTCAGCGGGTTCACGAACCGGTAGAGCACCCACAGCCCCGCGCCGCCGACCACGCCCGCGAACACCAGCGTCTGCAGCGACGTCAGCTCGCCTCGCGGCAGCGGGCGCCGGCGCGTGCGCAGCATGATGGCGTCGATCTTCTGCTCGACGAGGCAGTTCACCGCCGCGGCGGCGCCGGCGACCAGCGCGATGCCCACGGTGGCCGCGAACACGACGTCCGCCGGCGGCAGCCCCGGTACGGCGAGGAACATGCCGATCACCGCGCAGAACACGATGAGCGACACGACGCGCGGCTTGGCCAGCGCCAGGAACTGGCGGAAGCGGGACTCGGCGAGGGCCAGGGCGGTCATGGCGTGACGGGCGTGACGGTGGGAATCGTGCGCGGCGAAAGGTCGGGCATTCTACACCGCCTCGTCATCCGATGCGGGACGCCTTGAGCAGCCGCGTCAGGTCGCGGGCCATCGCCTTGACGTCGGGCTCGCGCGGGAAGGCCAGCACCAGGTTGCCGAGCGGGTCGACGACGTAGATGCGGTCGCCGCCCCGGCCCCACGCGGCGAGCGCGTCCGGCGCCACGCGCGCCGCGACGACGTCCGGGTGCTGCGCCAGCAGCGCGGGCGGCGGGGGCGCATCGTCGGTGACGAGCCAGACGCGCACCACGCGGTCCATGCCCTTTCCCTGGATTGCGCGCGCCTGGCGCGTCGCGTACAGCTGCTGCTGGCAGGCCGCGTCGCAGGCACCCCCGGCCGCCAGCGCCAGCACCCACTTGCCGGCGAGGCCCGCCACGCGGAACGGCGCGCCGTCGAGCGCGGTGCCGGCGATCTCGGGCGCCGGCCGCGTCGGCAGGAGTTCGCCGTAGTTCGCCTGCGCGTCGCGCGGGAACAGGTAATAGGCGCCGTACGACGCCAGGATCGGCGCCATCGTCACCAGCGCGATCACGATCAGCGTGCGGCGGCCGGTCGGCCGGCCCGGCGCAGGCGGCGCGCTCTCGCTCGCCGCGCTGCCGTCGCGCTCCGCGCTCCGGTGTTCGCCCTCGGGACGGCCCTTCGGGTCGAATGAGCTGCCGTCGCGCTCCGCGCTCCGGTGTTCGCCCTCGGGACGGCCCTTCGGGCTCACGGCCGCCGCCGGAACGCGAAGTACAGCCAGAGCGCCGCGGCGGTCGCCGCGAACGCGTACCACTGCAGCATGTAGATACGGTGCTTCTCGACGCCGAAGTCGGGCGCCGGCCACTCGCGCGCCAGCGCGTCGCCGGCACCCGCGTCCACGGTCTGCTCGACGACCGCCGGCAGCACCGCCACGCCGGTCGCCTGCGCGAAGCGCGCGGGGTCGAGGTTCTGCCAGACCGCGCCCGGCGCTGCGTCGCGCGCGAGCTCGAGGTAGCCGGACGGCGGGATGTTGAGGCGTCCCTGCACGCGCACCGTGCCCGCGGGCGGCGGCGCTGCCGGCAGTTCCGCGCGCGTCGCGCCGGCGGGCACCCACCCGCGGTTGACGAGGACGACGCGGCCGTCGCCGAGCACGAGCGGCGCGACGACTTCGTAACCCGCGCGCCCGCCGCGCACGCGGTTGTCGAGCAGGAACTGCCGCTTGCCGTCGAACGTTCCGTCCGCGACGATGGTCCGGTACCGCCACGCCGTCCAGTCCGCATCGCGCGGCAGCGCGACGGCCGGCGCGGCGTTCGCTGCGTCGAGCTGTGCGCGCAGCGCCTGCTTCTGCTCCATGCGGTCGCGCTGCCAGTTGCCGGCCGCGACGCACACGGCGATGCCGGCGAGCGCGGCCAGGGTCGGCACGAGCGCGATGCGGGCGCGGCGCGGCGGCGCGGCGGCGGGTCCGTTCATCGCGGCGGCGGGCGCGGGGGCGGCATGTTGGTACACTGGCCGGAACTGGGTCTTCGCGGTCACGCTGTCATGAAAATCGTCGTCGTCGCGGTCCTGATCGCGATCGTCGCCGCGCTGCTCGCGGCGCTCGTGTTCCTCTACCGCGACGCCGGCCGCGGCAAGCGCGTCGTCTGGATGCTCACGGTGCGCGTCGCGCTGTCGGTGAGCCTCATCGGGTTCCTGCTCTTCTCGTACTGGATGGGCTGGATCGGCGCGGGCGGCGTCCGCTAGCCGCCTGCCGGCAGCGAAAAGCCGCACGGCGCGCCGTGCGGCTTCCCCGGGGGCCGGCGCGGCCGGCCGTCAGATCAGCCAGTAGACGAGCACGAACAGCAGCAGCCAGACCACGTCGACGAAGTGCCAGTACCACGCGGTGGCCTCGAACGCGAAGTGGTGCTCGGCGTCGAAGTGCCCCTTCAGCACGCGGAAGAACATGACGAGCAGCATCGTCGCGCCGACGGTCACGTGCAGGCCGTGGAAGCCGGTCAGCATGAAGAACGTCGAGCCGTAGACGCCGGTCGTCAGCTTGAGGTTCATCTCGGTGTAGGCGTGGATGTACTCGTACGCCTGGAAGCCGACGAACGTGAAGCCCAGCACGATCGTCGCGGCGAGCCAGACCGTGAGCACGCCGCGGTGCCCCGCCTTCAGCGCGTGGTGCGCGATCGTCAGCGTCACGCCGGACGTCAGCAGGATGATCGTGTTGAGCAGCGGGATGCCCATCGCGCCCATCGGCGTGAACTGCGCCTTCTCGTACGGCCCGTTGGTGGGCCACTGCGCCGCGTAGTCGGGCCACAGGAGCTTCGCCGACAGGCCGCCCAGGTCGGGCACCGAGATGTTGCGCACGTAGAACAGCGCGCCGAAGAACGCGGCGAAGAACATCACCTCGGAGAAGATGAACCAGCTCATGCTCCAGCGGAACGACAGGTCCACCTTCCTGTTGTACAGGCGCGCCTCGGACTCGCCGATCACCGTGCCGAACCAGCCGAACAGCATGAACACGAGGATCGCGAAGCCGATCGCCGTCATCCACGGCCCGGCCGCGTAGGCGTTGAACCAGAACGCCGCGCCCCCGCCCATCAGCAGCAGCGCGAGCGAGCCGGTGATCGGCCAGTGCGACGGCTGCGGCACGTAGTAGTAGGGCTTGGCGCCGTTGGCGGCTGCGCTCATCGTTCGATCTCCAAAAGACTCCGTCCCAACTTTCAAAGACGGGCCGGCTGCGCCGGCCCGTTTCCATCAGAAGTTTTCTACGTCCTGCCCCCGCCGACCTCGAAGAACGTGTACGACAGCGTGATCGTGGCGAGATCCGCCGGCGCCGCCGGGTCGACGACGAACACGACCGGCATCCGCCGCACTTCGCCCGGCTGCAGCGTCTGCGTGGCGAAGCAGAAGCAGTCGAGCTTCTGGAAGTACTGCGCCGCGTGCTGCGGCCCGTAGCTCGGGATCGCCTGCCCGACGACCGGGCGGTCGCTCGCGTTGACGATCTCGTAGGTGACCTGCGTCAGCGCGCCCGGGTGCACGTCGACGACGCGCTCGACCGGCGCGAACCGCCACGGCATCCCGTGCGTGTTGGCGTCGAGCTCGATGCGCACGGTGCGCGTCGCGTCGACCTGCGTGTTGACGGCCGCGGCCGGGCGGTCGAGGTCGCGCAGCCCGGTCACGCGGCAGATCTGCTCGTAGAACGGGACCAGCGCGAAGCCGAACGCGAACATGCCGAGCGCGACGACCGACAGCCGCAAGAGCAGCGTGCGATTCGACGACCGGAGCGCGGCGGCGTCGCTGCTCACGCTACTTCCGCAGGTGCCGGCCGATGCCGAACAGCAGGAACAGCAGCACCGCGCCGCCGACCACGCCGATGCGGACCGTGTCGCCGCCGATCCAGTGCGACGCGATGATGCCGAAGAAGAACACGGCTGCGATCGACGCCAGCACCAGCGCCGTGCGCACGGCCGACGCGCGCGCGCGGGCGGCGGCGGCCTGCGGGTCGGCGGGAGCGGTCATCGCGTTCCCCTGCAGGGTCTGCGCGGGCGTCACTTGACGACGGGCGGCGTCTCGAACGTGTGGTGCGGCGCCGGCGACGGCACCGTCCACTCGAGCGTGGTCGCGCCGTCCCACGGCCTGGCCGGCGCCTTCGCGCCGTCGCCGCGGATGCACTTGATCACCGCGTACAGGAACACGAGCTGCGACAGCCCGAAGCCGAACGCGCCGATCGAAGAGATCATGTTCCAGTCGGCGAACTGCTGCGCGTAGTCGGGAATGCGGCGCGGCATGCCGGCGAGGCCGAGGAAGTGCTGCGGGAAGAACGCGACGTTGAAGAACACGAGCGACAGCCAGAAGTGCAGCTTGCCGACCTTCTCGTCGGGCATGGTGCCGGTCCACTTCGGCAGCCAGTAGTAGGCGCCGCCGAAGAACGCGAACAGGCTGCCCGCGACCATCACGTAGTGGAAGTGCGCGACGACGTAGTACGTGTCGTGGATCTGGATGTCGACCGGCGTGATCGCGCAGACGAGGCCGGTGAACCCGCCCAGCGTGAACATGAACAGGAAGCCGAGCGCGAAGAGCATCGGCGTCTCGAAGGTCAGCGATCCCTTCCACATCGTGGCGAGCCAGTTGAACACCTTCACGCCGGTGGGCACGGCGATCAGCATCGTCGCGTACATGTAGAACAGCAGGCCGGCGGTCGGCAGGCCGACGGTGAACATGTGGTGCGCCCAGACGATGAACGACAGGATCGCGATGGCCGCGACCGCGTAGACCATCGACGCGTAGCCGAACAGCGGCTTGCGCGAGAACGTCGGCAGGATCTCCGAGATGATCCCGAACGCCGGCAGGATGATGATGTACACCTCGGGGTGGCCGAAGAACCAGAACACGTGCTGGAACAGCACCGGGTCGCCGCCGCCGGCCGCGTTGAAGAACGACGTGCCGAAGTGGCGGTCGGTCAGCAGCATCGTCACCGCGCCGGCCAGCACCGGCATCACGGCGATCAGCAGGTAGGCGGTGATGAGCCACGTCCAGCAGAACAGCGGCATCTTCATCAGCGTCATGCCGGGCGCGCGCAGGTTGAGGATCGTCGTGATGATGTTGATCGAGCCCATGATCGACGACGCGCCCATGATGTGCACGGCGAAGATCGTGAGGTCCATGCCCATGCCGGCCTGCACGGTGAGCGGCGGGTAGAGCGTCCACCCGGCCGACGCGGCGCCGCCGGGGGCGAACAGCGAGCCGACCAGCAGGATCGCCGCCGGCGGCAGCAGCCAGAAGCTCCAGTTGTTCATCCGCGCGAACGCCATGTCCGGCGCGCCGATCTGCAGCGGGATCATCCAGTTCGCGAAGCCGACGGCCGCCGGCATGATCGCGCCGAACACCATGATGAGCCCGTGCAGCGTGGTCATCTGGTTGAAGAACTCCGGGTGCACGACCTGCAGCCCCGGCTGGAACAGCTCGGCGCGGATGGTCAGCGCCATCACGCCGCCCACGAGGAACATCGTGAACGAGAACCACAGGTACATCGTGCCGATGTCCTTGTGGTTGGTCGTCGTGACCCAGCGCATGATCCCCGTCGGGTGGTGATCGTGGCCGTGGTCGTGCCCTGCGACGTGGTCGTGCGGGATGCTGCTCATGCGTAGGCTCCTGACGGTGTCCGGTGCTGCGTCGTTGCTGCGCGGGCGCCGCGGGCTACTGCCGCGCGACCTTCACCGCCGCCGGCAGCACGTCGCCGGCCTTGTTGCCCCAGCTGTTGCGCGTGTACGTGACCACGGCCGCGATGTCGGTGTCGGACAGTTGCTTCCACGCGGGCATCGCGGTGCCGGTCTTGCCGTTCAGCACCAGCGCGAGCTGCGGGTCCGCCGGGCCGGTGACCAGCTTCGAGCCGTCGAGGGCCGGGAACGCGCCGGGCACGCCCCGGCCGTTGGCCTGGTGGCAGGCCACGCAGTTGGCCGCGTACACGGCCGCGCCCTTGGTCATCAGCTCGGCCTGCGTCCACGCCTTGTTCGGGTCGTCGGCGGCGGCGGTCGCCTGCTTCTTCTGCTCGGCCACCCACTTCGCGTAGTCGTCCTTGGACTTCACCTCGACGACGATCGGCATGAAGCCGTGCTCCTTGCCGCAGAGCTCCGCGCACTGCCCGCGGTAGACGCCGACCTTCTCGGCGCGGAACCACGAGTCGCGGACGAAGCCGGGGATCGCGTCCTGCTTGACGCCGAACGCCGGCACCCACCACGCGTGCAGCACGTCGCTGGCGGTGATGACGACGCGGACCTTGGTGTCGACGGGGACCACCATCGGCCGGTCGACCTCGAGCAGGTAGTTGGGACCCTTCGGCTCGCGGTTCTCGATCTGCGCGAGCGGGGTGGTGAGGTTCGAGTAGAAGCCGAACCCCTCCTGCAGGTAGTCGTAGCCCCACTTCCACTGGTAGCCCGTGACCTTGACCGTCAGGTCGGGCGCCGTCGTGTCCTTCATCGCGAGGATCGTCTTCGTCGCGGGCCACGCCATGAAGAGAAGGATGAGGAACGGGATGACCGTCCAGACGATCTCGACGGTCGTGTTCTCGTGGAACTGGTGCGCCTCGTGCCCCACCGACTTCCGGTGCTTGAAGATCGAGTAGAACATCACGCCGAACACGCCGACGAAGATGACCACGCAGATCCAGAAGATGAACAAGTGCAGCTCGTACTGCTGCTGCGCGATCGGCGTGACCGGCTGCTGGAAGTTCCACTCCCACGCCGCCTGCGCGAGCGACGGCGGCAGCGCCGCCGCGGCGAGCGCGAGCATGCGGCGCCCGGCCCCGTTACCCCTGTGCTTGCGAACCATGCTGTCCCCGATCCCTCTCACCGATCCGATCCCGTCGTGCCCGCTTCGTCCCCGCGCACCCGGCCCCGTGCGGCTGCGTTGCGCTGCGCTCCCGGCCGGCCGGTGGGCCGCGGGCTCGCCACGCTCGCGATGGGGGGTCCACCAGACCTGCGGGTGCGCGCGCCGGCGCCGGAGCCGGCGCCACGAAGCGGCGGATACTAGCACGCTTCGCCGGAGGCGCGCACGCCGCCGGCGCCCGTTCAGGCGGGCGCGAGCCCGAGCGCCGCGAGCGCGCCGGCCGGCACCGCCCCGGCGGCACCCCAGGCGAGGTCCGCGACGAGCGGCGCCGGGAGCCGCGCGCGGAGGTCGGCGACGCTGTCGTCGGCGCGCGCCATGCCGGGGTCGACGCGGTTCGCCACCCATCCGGCCAGCGCGAGGCCCCGCGCGGCGACCGCGTCCGCGGACAGCAGCGCGTGGTTGAGGCACCCCAGCCGGACGCCGACGACCAGCAGCACCGGCAGCCGCAGCCGGCGCGCGAGGTCGAGCATGTCGACGGCCGGGCCGAGCGGCACCCGCACGCCGCCGGCGCCCTCGACCACGACCACGTCCGCACCGGCGGCGAGGCGCCCGTACGCGGCGGCGACGGCGTCGAGGTCGATCGCCACGCCGGCGTCGCGGGCGGCGACGTGCGGAGCGACGGCCGGCACGAAGGCGTACGGATTGCGGTCGGGCAGCGGCACGTCGCGCCCGTCGGCGGCGGCCAGCGCGGCGACGTCCGCGGCGACGGCCGCGCCGGCGTCGATGCCCGCCGCGACCGGCTTCATCCCGACGGCGCGCACGCCGGCCGCGGCCAGGGCGCGCAGCAGCGCCACGGCGACGTGCGTCTTGCCCACGCCGGTGTCCGTCCCGGTGACGAAGAGGCCGCGCGTCATGCCCCGGGTGCTTTCACAAAGAGGCGCAGAGACGCAGCGGAGACACGGGTCGGCCGCGCACGGCATTCGGGTGGCTGTCCGCTCGGCGCACCAGTTTTCTCTGCGTCTCTGCGTCTCTTTGTGGGTTCGACGTCACCGCCGCCCCGGCCGCTCGAACCGCACGATGCCGTGCCCTTCCGGCGTGCGCTTCGGCTCGCCCTTCCACGCGTGGCCGTAGACGACCTCGAACGTCGCCGGGATGCGGCCGTCGCGGCGGCTGGCGTCGAGCGCCGCGAGCATCCTCTGCCAGCGCGCACGGCCCATGAGACCGTGCGGGCGCCCGCGCGTGGCGTTGGTCGCGCCGAGCGACTTCAGCTCGCGCAGCAGCGCAGCCGGGTCCTCGTAGGTGAGCGTCATCGGCTCCGCGTCGAGCACCGGGTCGGCGAACCCCGCCTCGACCAGCATGTCGCCCACGTCGTGCATGTCGGCGAAGCGGTTCGTGTGCGTGTATCCGTCCACGCGCGCGAACGCGCGCCGGACCTCGCGCAGCGTGTCGGGGCCGAACGTCGTGAACGTGAGGAGGCCGCCGACCTTCAGCACGCGCCGGAACTCGGCGAACGCGCGCGGCAGGTCGTTCACCCACTGCAGCGCGAGGTTGCTCCACGCGAGGTCGAACGCCACGCCCGGCAGCGGCAGCGACCCGATGTCGGCGCAGACGAACCACGGCGCGCGGCGCGCGCCGGCGCCCGGCAGCAGCCGCCGAGCAGGACTGCCCCGTCGCGCGGGCACGCGCCGCGGCGACCATCGGCAGCGCCAGGTCGAGCGCCAGCACGCGCGCGCCGGGATAGCGGGCGGCGAGTTCGCCGACCGCCTCGCCGGTGCCGCAGCCGGCGTCGAGGATCGCGGTGTGTTCAATCTGACTACGTCGAGTCAGTGCCGCCATCCGCGCGCCGACCTCGCGCCGCAGCACCGCGGCCGCGTCGTAGGTCGCCGCCGGGCGCGCGAACGCGCGCCGCACCGCGCGGGTCGACTTCGCGCGGATCAGGCGCGCGGGGAAGTCAGCGTTCCAGCGGGCATCGAGGAAGCCCTCGAGCGCGTAGCGGCGTCAGCGCCGCCGGTGCGACAGGAACGGCGCGTGCGCGGCGCCTTCGATCTCCTTACCGCCGCGCGGCCGGCGTATTCGCGCGAGCCACGCGCCGGCCGCAGGTGTAGTCAGCGTGTCGCGGCTGCGGTGACGACGAGCGCCGGGGCGGCCACCGCGCGACCAGGGCGCGCAGGTCGGCCGCGGCGAGCAGGTCGAATGCCGCGAGCGCGCCGGTGCGGGCTCGCCGCGCGCGAACAGCGCGCCGCGCAGCGCGGCGAGTGTCGCGCGGCCCTCGTCGCTGCCCTGCACCTGCAGCGTGAGGAACCGCTGCAGCGTCAGGCGGTACGCGACGGTGAGCTCGTCGGCGAAGCGCGCGAGGGTGTCCGCCGCCATCGCGTGCGCCCAGTCGTCGGTCGCGACGAAGCGCGGCGTCGGGCAGACGAGCACGAGCCGCGCGACGTGGGCGGGCGCGTGCCGCGCCCAGTAGAGCGCGACGGTCGCGCCCAGCGACCAGCCGAGCACCGTGAGCGGCGCCGCGTGCGAAGCGCTCGTCGAGCCGCGCGACGACCGCGTCGAGCGTGTACGGCTCGACAGGGAGGGAGTGGCCGTGGCCCGGCAGGTCGACGACGTGGACGCGGTGCGTGCGCGCCAGCGCAGGCACGAGCGGCGCGAACAGCCCGCCGTGCAGCGCCCACCCGTGCAGCAGCACGAGCGGCGGCCCGCTGCCCGTGCTCTCGACGTGCAGCGCGCCGGCCGCCGGCACGGTCGCCGTTGCGTCCGTCACGCGCACGCCGCGAGCGCCGCGAGCAGCGCGTCGACGTCGGCCTGGCGTGCGCTCGATGACGCGACACGCGCAGCCGCGCGTGTTCGCCGAGCACCATCGGCGCTGATCGGTCGGCACCCAGAAGCCGCGGTCGGCAAGGCCCGCCGAGAGCGCAACCGCCGACGCGCTGTCGCCGACGACGATCGGCTGGATCGCCGTGTCCGACGGCAGCACGCGCCACGGCAACGCGCGCGCCGTCGCGGAAGCGCGCGATGTTGGTGCAGGCGGTCGCGCCGCGCGGCGCTCGGCGCGGGACGATCGCCAGCGCGGCGCGCAGCGCGGCGGCGAGCAGCGGCGGCGCTGCTGTCGTGTAGATGTACGGGCGCGCCGTCTCGCACCAGCGTCTCGATCACCGCCAGTGCGCGGCGACGAACGCGCCGGACACCCCGCGGCCTTGCCGAGCGTGCCCATGTACACGATGCGCCCGGACGCAAGGCCGGCGTGCGCGAGGCCGCGGCCGCCGCCCAGCACGCCGAAGCCGTGCGCGTCGTCGACGACGAGCCACGCGTCGTGCCGCTCGGCGAGCTCGAGCAGGCGCGCGAGCGGCGCGACGTCGCCGTCCATGCTGAACACGGCGTCGGTGGCGATGACCTTGCGCGGCGCGCGGCTGGCCGCGAGGCGCGCCGAGAGCGCGTCGGCGTCGGCGTGCGCGTAGCGGACGAGCTCCGCGCGCGCGAGCAGCGCGCCGTCGTTCAGGCACGCGTGGTTGAGGCGGTCCCCGAACACCGCGTCGCCGCGGCTGCAGAGCGACGTGAGGATCGCGAGGTTCGCGAGGTAGCCGGACGAGAAGGTCAGCGCGCGCGCGCCTTCGCACGGCGCGACGAACGCGGCCAACTCCTCCTCCAGCGCCGCGTGCGGCGCCATGTGGCCGCAGACGAGGTGCGACGCGCCGGCGCCCACCCCCCACAGCAGCGCGGCGTCACGCGCGGCGGCGACGACCGCGGGATCGTTGGCGAGGCCCAGGTAGTCGTTGCTCGCGAACGCGACGAGCGTGCGGCCGTCGACGGCGACGCGCGGACCCTGCGGCGAGGCGACCGTCCTTCGTGTGCGCGCGAGGCCCTCCGCGCGGCGCCGCCCGAGCGCGTCGGCGAGCTCGGCGATCCGCTGCGCAGGACGACCCTGAGGCCGACCTTCGCGCTCCGCGCTCCGGCTCATCGGGCACCTCGGCCCTCGGGGCGGCCCGCCGGGCTGCTCGAATGACCTTCGCGCTCCGCGCTCCGGCTCATCGGACACCTCGGCCCTCGGGGCGGCCCGTCGGGCTGCTCGAATGACCTTCGCGCTCCGCGCTCCGGTGTTCGCCCTCGGGGCGGCCCGTCGGGCTCACGGCTGTGGGGACAGCCCCAGCTTCGCGAACAGCGCGCGGTCGGCGTCGACGTCGGGGTTGCCGGTCGTCAGCAGCCGGTCGCCGTAGAAGACCGAGTTCGCGCCGGCGAGGAAGCACAGCGCCTGCACGGGCTCGGTGAGCTCGCGGCGGCCGGCCGACAGGCGCACCATCGCCTTCGGCATCGTGATGCGCGCCACGGCGATCGTCCGCACGAACTCCAGCGGGTCGAGTGCCGCCTCGCCCCGGAGCTTCGCGTGCAGCGGCGTGCCCTCGACCTGCACCAGGTGGTTGATCGGCACCGACTCCGGGTACGGGTCGAGGTTGGCGAGCTGCGCGATCAGCCCGGCGCGCTGCGCCCGCGTCTCGCCCATGCCGACGATGCCGCCGCAGCAGACGTGAAGGCCGGCGTCGCGCACGCGGTCGAGCGTGTCGAGGCGGTCGGCGTACTCGAGCGTCGACACGATCGCGCCGTAGAAGTCGGGCGCCGTGTCGAGGTTGTGGTTGTAGTAGTCGAGGCCGGCGTCGCGCAGCGCTTCCGCCTGCCCGTCCTTCAGCATGCCGAGCGTCGCGCAGGTCTCGAGGCCGAGCGCCTTCACCGCGCGCACCATGCCGAGCACCGGCTCGAGGTCGCGCTGCTTCGGCCCGCGCCAGGCGGCGCCCATGCAGAAGCGCGACGCGCCCGCCGCCTTCGCCGCGCGGGCGGCGGCGACGACCGTGTCGACGTCGAGCAGCGCGTCGCCTTCGACGGCCGCGTGGTGGCGCGCCGCCTGCGGGCAGTACCCGCAGTCCTCCGGACAGCCGCCGGTCTTGATCGAGAGGAGCGTCGACAGCTGGACCGCGTTGCGCGGGTGGTGCGCGCGGTGCACCTCCTGCGCGCGGAACATGAGGTCGGCGAACGGCAGCGCGAAGAGCTCGGCGACCGCGGCCACCGGCCAGCGGGGCTCCGACACCGCGGCGTCCGCCGCGGGCGGGGGCCGCAGCAACGTGGTCACGGCGCGCCGTCCCTCGTCCGTGCGGACGATGGCGGGAAGGGGTGGAACGGCATCAGCATGGATCGGCCACGGCGAGGCAAAGTCCCGACAGCCTACCCGACGATGTCAAATCCCGCCGCGCAATTCCTTTACAACCTCGCGTTCCTGGGCGCGGCGAAGTGCGCTCGCGCTGCCGCAGGCGCTGCGCGCTGTGCGCGGCGGCGGCCGGCGGCGCGCTGGTGTGCGCGGCGCGGCGACGCGGCGCTGCCGCGCCCGGGACCGTCGTGCCCGCGGTACGCCGCTGCTGCCGCGCCGGGCGGGGCCGTGCGGCGCGTGCCTCGCGCGGCCACCGCCGTTCGCCGCGGCGCGCGCGGCGTTCGTCAACCCGTTCCCGGCCGACCGCCGAGTGCAGGCGCTGAAGTACGGCGGCGCGCGCGCGCACGCCGCCGTCCACGCGGCCGCGCTCGCCGCCGCCGTGGCGGGCAGCGACGTGGAGGTCGTCGTGCCCATGCCGCTGGCGGCGCGCCGCCAGCGCGCGCGCGGCTTCAACCAGGCGAGCGAGATCGCCCGGCGCGTCGCGTCGCGGCTCAGGCTTCCCGCGGCGGCGGCACTCGCGCGCGTGCGCGACGCGCCGGCGCAGGCCGGTGCGCGCCGCCGCGACCGTCTGCGCAACCCGCGCGGCGCGTTCGTCGCGCTCCCCGCGCTCGCCGGCCGGCGGGTGGCCGTCGTCGACGACGTGATGACGACCGGCGCCACGATGGCCGCGGCCGCGCGCGCGGCGCTCGCGGCCGGCGCCGTGCGCGTGGACGCGTGGATCGTCGCGCGTACACTGCCGCCGTCGTGACTTCACCGAAAGGCGCGCCGTTCCATGTTCGCAGTCGTTCTCGTGGCGCCGGAGATTCCGCCGAACACCGGCAACGTCATCCGCCTGACCGCCAACACGGCGACCGAGCTGCACCTGGTCGAGCCGCTGGGGTTCCGCATGGACGACCGCGACCTGAAGCGCGCCGGCCTCGACTACCACGAGTACGCGCGCGTGAGCGTCCACCGCGACTTCGCCGCCTGCCGCGCGGCGCTGTCGTCCGGGCCGGAGCGCCGCTGGTTCGCGCTGACCACGCGCGGCGCCCGCTC
>JBGAMF010000109.1:0-13008 GCA_044223185.1 Casimicrobiaceae bacterium
CAAGCGGCGGCCGCGCCGCGGACGGGCGAGGCCGGCAATCCCGTGGCCTGGGCGCGACCGGCGGCCCCCGGCGGTGGCACGGGGCACGATCCGTGCTTGTGGCGGGATGCCGGAGGTCCCGCTGGTCGAGCGGTGCCGCGGCTACCCAGCCATCGGGGGATCACGTGCGCCACCTCCAGTTCGGATTCACCGCCGCCGTCCGGCCGCAGCCGTGGCGCCTTGTGCCCGTGCTGGCCGCTTGCCTCGTGGTGTACACCGCGAGTGCGCAGACCATGTTCAAGTGTGAGAACGGCGCCGGCAAGATCGAGTACTCCGATCGCCCGTGCTGGTCGGGCACGGAGGTCAAGCGCATGACGCCCGCCGGCGGGCCGACGAAGGAAGAGATCGAGCGCGCGCGGATGCGCGCGGCGATGCAGGAGCACGAGGCGCAGCAGGCGCGCAAGGCCGCGCAGGCGCCCCCGGTCGCGCCGGCCGCCGCGGCGCCGAAGGAGGGGCCGGGCGCCCAGGGCACGCCGGGGAACGCCACGCCGGGCGCGTCCGGCAGGTACACTTCGACCCGCAGCGCCGCGGTGCAGGCGGAAGCCGACCGCGCGCTGCGCGACGACAAGGCGCGCCTGCTGGCTCCCGCAACGCCGAGCGTGACCGCGGTCACCCCACGGCCGGCCCCCGCCGGGCCGTCGACCGTCACCACGTGCGATGCGGGCGGGTGCTGGGATTCGGGCGGGCAGCGTTACACGGCGTCCGGGCCGTCGCTGGTGCGCAGCGACGGGAGGGTGTGCCAGCAGGTCGGGTCGACGTTGCACTGCAACTAGCCGGCGACCACCTCGATTCGATCCCGGACGGTCCCGAAGCGTCGGGGCCGTCCGCGCCGACAGGCAGGAGGGAGGACCACGTGAGAATCCGGACCATTGCTGCCGCATTGACCGCGGGTGCCGTCGTCGTCGTCGCGACGGCTCAACAGATCCTGACCCGGGCCCCCTACTGGCCCGCCCCGGATGGCCAGCCCGTGGTCAAGGAGTGGTATTCGGACATTCCGTGGCACCAGAAGCTCGGCACGTTCGCGGGCAACGAGATCGACGAAGCCCTGGTGCTTCCCTACGACGCGCTCGGACCGGCGGAGAAGGCCTTCTGCACGAGCAGGAGCATGTCGCAGGAGGACTGCATGCTCGAAGTCGGGATCAACAACATCCTGGGCGCGCTCCGGACCGACACGCCGTACTCGAAGCAGGACCCGAAGATCCGGGCCGCCAAGGAGTGCCAGGACCCCGCGCTTCCCTGCATCGAAGTCACGCTGGAGCTGTCGAGCTTCTGGACGCGCAGCAAGTCCTTCCAGGTCGATCTGGAGGCGCGTCCCTTCGGGACGGAGCCGCCGGATGGCCGCGGCTACTACGGCGGGTACACGATCACCGACGGCAGCACCTACGCGCCGCAGATGCCCTGGTACATGGCGCACTACTGCGACTCGCTCTTCCCGGGCACGGCCAACGACGTGCAGGACCCCGTGTGCTACGGCGACTACTTCTCGCCGATGAACAACGGCTTCAACCCGATGGGCAAGGGCGCGACGGACTGGCCGAACTCGGTGCCGTGGTCGGTCTATCCGGCGACGACCACCGGCCCCGCCAACCACTGCAAGCCCGGCGAGACGAAGTGCACGATGGCGATGGCCGGGTTCGACCTGCGTCCGGTGCCGTCGAATCCGAACGAGCTCCAGTACGGCAAGTACAACGGCTTCCTGCTCGCGTGGTTCAACGGGGCGCTGAAGAGCTTCCCGACCGACGTGAGCCCGGCCGAGCAGCAACGGCACTTTCCGTGGAGCGGGGCGGAAGTCGCCTGGGAGACCTTCCTCTACCCGTCGGCCGTGCTCAACCCGTTCCTCGGGCAGTTCACGCCCGTCGAGTACGCGCCGGCGTACGAGGCGGGCTGCGACGTCACCGTGAACGGGCCCACGATCGCGAACTGCTTCAACACCGCGATCCAGCGCGGCAGCAGCTACCTTTACCCGCGGCGCTGCACGCTCGCCGACCTGGCCAGCGGGGACGCGGCGAAGCTGCGCCAGTGCGGCCTCAACTACGAACTCCACCACAACGGCTACCTGGAGCAGTGGCCGGAGTCGTTCTGGCCGGACGTCAGGGCCGCCGGCATGGTCGCCAACCAGTACGGCCGCACGTCGTTCCTGTTCGCGGGCGTGCCGGGCATGCAGATGCCGGTGTCGTTCTACAAGGACCCCGCCGGCGCCAGCGGCCTGACCGCCTACGAGCAGGTGCACAACGCGAGCATCTTCAGCCTGTTCCTGCCCATCGCCAACGTCGCCGACGTCAAGCGCGCCTTCCACGGCCGCAACTACACGGACACCGAGTTCTACCACACGCTGCTGATGAGCAACCACATGGAGTCGGATCCGTGGAACTTCGCGGACGGCATCCGGGGCAAGGTGCTGTGGCACAACGAGTACCGGACGCAGAAGATGTACGAGGCGTCCATCCACGGCGTGTCGACGAAGTTCGGTGCGCGGACCTTCGCCGCGGCCTTCGACGCCGCGTCGGCGCCGTCGCCGTTCCACAACAACACCTGCGACGGGTGCCACGTGCGCAACGGCAGCGGGGTGCCGATCAACACGGCGGGCAAGCTCGACCCGGCGCTGCAGGAGTTCATGACCGCCGCGGAATACAACCCCTATCCGGTCAAGGACTACACGTTCACCGGTCAGATCCGGCCGATGAAGCTCGTCTTCTTCGACCTGAAGCGCGACACGACGCGCCTCGACTCGTCGCGCTACTCCGAGCCGCTCGCGTTCCCGACGTTCCTGCGCGGGGGCGTGCCCCGGACGTTCCCGGCGGACGACATGTACTACAACAACAAGGTCATGAACTTCTACGGCGACAGCTTCCACGTCACCACGCCGGGCTACGGCTACGACTGGAGCTACGAGGCCGCGAGTCCGGGCCGGATGGTCGTCAACGTGCCGCGGGTCAACGCCGAGCTCAACAAGACCTACGAGCCGCGGCAGGTGAAGCTGGGAACGTTCCAGACCAGCGCGTCGTGCCAGCTCGTGTCGCCCGCGCCCACGACCAAGCCGTGGCCGGGCACCTGCGCGGAGGTCGACGGCACCGCCATCCGCGGGGCGATCGACGGCGGCGCGGTCGGGTACATGCTCCTCAACGGCAAGCGCCTCGGCAACCTGAGCGCGATCGAGTCCATCCCGAGCAATGCCGTCGTCGGCTTCCGCGCGAGCCAGGTCGCCGCGCTGGGCGAGGCGATCGCCGGGGAGGTCATCTGGAACGCGGGATCCCGCGACGGAGTCGGCGGCAAGGTGTTCAAGGAGTGCCGGACCAAGAGCCAGACCGACTGCTTCATCGGCCGCTTCGGGTGGCTCGGCGATCGCGCGTCGCTGGAGGACCAGGTCGCCAACGCCGCGTACGTCGAGATGAACATGACGACGAGCGAGGGCTACAAGAAGCTCTACGCCAACACCAAGGTGCCGTTCCCGATCCGCTACGCGCACCCCAACTGCGGCCCCGCCAACAAGACGTGCGTCACGTCGAAGGGCAACGCCGACCTGACCGAGCGCGACGTCGAGCGGATGGCCGACTACGCGCGCTGGCTGGGCAATCCGACCCGCTCGGAGTTCAAGGTCGGGCTGCCGGAGGTCGTCGCTGGCGAGAAGCACTTCCGGCGCCTGAAGTGCGACACCTGCCACGTTATCGGCAGGATCGACATCGTCCCGGACGAAACGATGCTGACGAAGAACTACCGCGACCGCCTGGCGACGCGCGTCTCGGGGTCGGCGCGCCCGTTCCTCTCCTACATCGGGACCGACCTCCTGATGCACGACATGGGCTACCTGTCGCAGGTCGGCGCTGCAACGCAGCCCATCCGGGACGGCGACGGCGTGGTCCTGCCGGCGTACCGGAACTTCGTGCAGAAGGTCCGCACGCCGGCGCTGAAGGGTCTGGGCTTCAACCGCTTCGTGACCGACTCGCACAAGAACACGAAGAGCGCGGGCGACCCGGCGTGCGACTTCCTGTTGCACGACGGACGCGCCTGCGACGCGATCGAGGCGGCGTTCCTGCACGACGGGCCGGCGGTGAGGAAACTGGGCGTCGTCTCGGGATTGAACGCCCTCAACGCGCAGGAGACGCGCGAGCTGCGCGCCTTCCTGTACTCGCTGTGACGGGCGCCGGCGGCCGCGTGTCCATCGGGTCGACAATTTGGGCGCGTGCGGCGGTGCGGGCAAGTGCGGTAGCAGTACTCGCGGCGGCGATGGCGTCCGGCGTGGCGCTGGCGCAGGGCGCGCCCGCGCCGGGCGGCGGCGACGGCCGCTGGTCGGTCAGCGCGGAGGCGCTCGTCGTCTGGTTCAAGGGAAGCCCCACGCCGGTGCCCGTGATCACCGACAACTACCTCGACGTCCCGGGCGTCAACGTCCTGCTCGGCGGCGGCACGGTCGACACCAATCCCAACGCCGGCTTCAGGATCACCGCCGCGTACCGCGTCGACGGCCGCGTCGGCGTCGAGGCGACCGGCTTCTACGTGCCCTCGCGCAGCACGTCGAGCAGCGTGAGCTCCACCGGCCAGCCCGGCTCCGTCGATCTCCTGCTGCCGTACTTCGACGTGACGCTCGAGCAGGAGAACGTCACCGAGATCTCCTGGTGGCCCGAGTACCGCGGCAGCGCGCAGGCGACGCTGTCGAACAACCTGGGCGGCGGCGAGCTCAACCTGACGTGGGCGATCCCGCCGCAGGACGGCTGGCGCGTCGACCTCCTCGGCGGGTTCCGCTTCCTGCAGCTGCGCGAGTCGTACACGATCACCACCGGCAGCCCGTTCAACCCGCCCAACCCCACCGACGTCTGGAACACCACCGACGCCTTCGACGCGCGCAACCGCTTCTACGGCCTGCAGGTCGGCGCGCGCGCCGCGTACGACCGCGGCCCGTGGGTCGGCAGCGTGATGGGCAAGGTGGCGCTGGGCACGATGCAGCAGCGCGTGTCGGTCGGCGGCTTCCTCGAGACCAACGACTACACCGACTACGGGCCGACGCAGACGTTCTCCGGCGGGTACTTCGCGCTCCCGACGAACAGCGGCGAGCACTCGCGCAGCACGTTCGCCGTGGTGCCGGAGATCGCGGTCGGCGTGGGCTACCGGCTCACGCCGCAGGCCACGGTCTACGCCGGCTACTCGTTCCTGTACGCGAGCAACGTCGCGCGTCCGGGCGAGCAGATCAACCGCAACGTCAATCCGACGCAGAGCGTGTCGTACGGAAACGACCCGCCGGCCACACTCGTCGGCGCGGCGCAGCCGAACTTCAACTTCAACACGACGGACTTCTGGGCGCAGACGCTGTCGATCGGGTTGGCGTATCGCTTCTAGCGCGGCCGGCCGGTCCGGCGCGACGCGCTCGCTCACCGCGCGACCGCAGGCGGGCAGCCGGCCCCGGCTTCGCGCTCACGGTCGAGGGTTCGTTACCGTCGCCAGGCGCTGGAAACGGGCCTCGGACGGCAGATTGCGCTACGATGGAGACATCCTCACGGCGGGTGCCCGATGCCGCCGACCGCGACGTATCGCCGTGTCCGGGCACGATGAACCTGTGCGGCGATAGCGTCGGCGGCACGGTTCGCTGACGCAGGCGTAGGACGCTCGATCACCACGGAGCCCATCGACGTGAGCCGCCTCGAGCGCGCGCTGGCGCGCGCCGTTTCGATCGAGGACCTGCGTCGCCTCGCCAGGCGTCGGCTGCCGCGCCTGGTGTTCGAGTTCATCGACGGCGGCGCCGAGGACGAGCTGACGCTTGCCGAAAATCGCGCGGCGTTCGAGCGGTTGCGCCTCGTCCCGCGCGTGCTCATCGACGTGTCGGCGCCGGACTTGTCCGCCGAGATCCTCGGGCGGGCGTCCGCCGCGCCGTTCGTCATCGCGCCGATGGGTTCGTGCACGCTGGCGTGGCCGGGCGCGGACCTGGCGCTCGCCCGCGCCGCCGCCGCGCACGGGATTCCGTTCGTGCTCTCCACGATGGCCACGATCGGCATCGAGGAGCTCGCCCAAGCGGTGCCGGGGCGCCTGTGGTTCCAGCTGTACGTGCTGCGCCACCCCGAAGCGAACGCGAGCCTCGTGGCCCGCGCCGACGCGGCGGGCTACGAGGCGCTGGTCGTCACCGTCGACCTGCCGGCCGGCGGCAAGCGCGAGCGCGACTTGCGCAACGGCATCGCGATCCCGCTGCGGATGCGCGGCCGTCACCTGATCGAAGGCGCGACGCATCCCCGGTGGGCGCTTGGCATGCTCCGCGGCGGGTTCCCTGAATTCGTCAACGTCCGCGGCCTGCTGGGCGACGAGAGCGCGGGGCTCACCATCGCCGCGCGGGTCGGGCAGAACCTCGACGCGGCCTTCGACTTCGACGACCTCGCCCGCCTGCGCGAACGCTGGCCGCGCAAGCTGGTCGTGAAGGGCGTGCTGCATCCGGGCGACGCCGCGCGGATGGCGAGCCTGGGTGTCGATGCCGTCTGGGTGTCCAATCACGGCGGCCGCCAGCTCGACGGCGCCGTCGCGGCGGCCGACGCGCTGCCGCGCGTCGTCGAGGCATTGCAGGGCCGGGTCGAAGTGCTGGTCGACTCCGGCGTGCGCCGCGGCGTGGACGCGCTGAAGGCGCGCGCGCTCGGTGCCTGCGCGGTCGGCATCGGCCGCGCGGCGCTGTTCGGCGCGGCTGCCGGCGGCGAGGCCGGCGTCCGCCGTGCGCTGGAGATCCTGACCGGCGAGCTGACGCTGGCGATGAAGCTCGCGGGGACGCCGAGGTTCGCGGCGGTCGACGGTTCGATTCTCGATTCGGCGCGGGGCTGACTGCTGGCTGCGCCGATGCGTCCCTTGGCGGGGACGGTGCTGCGTCGCTCCGTGTACATGCCGGGGCACGACATCTGCACGGGCGGGGCGCGCCGGATGCCGGCAAGGTGCCGATCGAGGGTCAAGGGACGCGGGGTCAGGAGAAGGCGCTGACGCACAACCTCATCGGCCGGGACATTCCGACCCGCAGCGGCCAGATGCAGGGCGAAGCCGACCGCGCGTATCGCAACGAGAAGGCGCGGCTGTCTGCGCCGGTCGCGCCGAGCCCGGCTCCTTCCGGGCGGGGGTCGTCACTACGTGCGACGCGGGTGGGTGCTGGGATGCGAGCGGGCGGCGGTACACCTCGTCGGGGTCGACGTGTTTCAGAAGCGACGGCAAGGCGTGCCGACAGGTCGGGTCGACGCTGCAATGCAATTAGCAGACGACGCGAGCGCTGGCTCCTGCGTTCCCCTCAGGCGCGAGGGTTCGGTGCGAACTCCAGCCGTTCGATCCGCGCGATTTCCCGCTTCAGCGCCCGCTGCGCCTGCCAGACGTCGTAGTTGGCCTGCAGGTGCATCCACGCGGTGGCCGACCCGCCGAGCGCCGCTGCCAGCCGCACGGCCATGCCGGCGCTGATCGCGGCCTTGCCGTTGAGCACCCGCGACAGCGCGACGCGCGTCACGCCGAGCCGGTCTGCGAAGTCCGTCACCGAAATGCCGGTGTCCGCGAACACGCCGTCCCGCAGGACCTCGCCGGGATGAGGGGGGTTGTGCATTCGGCTCATGGCGCGCGTTCAGTGGTAGTCGAGATAGTCGACGCCGATCGCATCGGTGCCGTGGAAGGTGAACACCAGCCGCCAGGTACGGTCGACGCGAACGGCCCACCACCCCTGACGCTCTCCCCGCAACGGATGCAGACGCCAGCCCGGCAGGTCCATGTCCGCGGGGCCGGTGGCGGCATCCAGCATTCCGACCTGCAAGCGCAGCCGGACGGCGTGCCGTGCCGCGATTCCGGCCCGGCTGCCTGTCCGGAAGAACGCTTCGAGCCCCTTGTGGCGGAACGAGCGGATCATGCCACGATTTGTATAGCATTGCTATACGAACTGCACTCGTCCATTTGGCCGACGACGGGCGCGAGCGGCCTCTTCGGGAACTCACCTGCGCGGATTGGCTTCGTGCCAGCGAAGGCGTCTGTCCGCGGCCTGCACCCCGGACCGAAGTCGGCGCATTGCTTCTCCAAGTCGGTCGAGGTTCCGGACCGTTACCGGTCTCCGGCACCGCCAAGTGCGCACGGCAGGCGCCGATGGCAGGCTCAGGGAATTTCTGCTATCCCGCACTGTCAAGTTTGAGGGTGTTTGCAAGTTCGCCCTGCCGAAGTGCGCTGGCACACCGACGAGCGGCCTTGAAGGAATGTGCTTCGGATCCTATAATGATGCTGTGCGTCGATTTACCTCCCTGCTTGCGGACGCCGGAGTGAGTGAACAGCTAAAGGGGAACCGCAACCCGCTTTGGCTTCCGCCCAGGCGGGTTGTTTCGTTTTGGCAGTTTCGTATCGTACGTCGCCGATTTACCGACCACTTGCGGGCGACTCATCAAGTGCCGCTAAAGCGTCAGACCTCGCACGCCGCCCGTCCGGGCGGCGGGGCCCCTGGGGCCTGAACCTCTGACGAATGGCTGGCCGGCTGCTTTCGGCCGGCGGTGGTGGAACGGAAGGACGCCGCGGCGGGTGCCGCGGCGGATGCGGGGCGGGGCGGCGTCACGAGCGCCGCCGGCCGCCACCGGACGCGCCCTCGCGGGCACGGGCGCGCCGGCGCGAGACGCGTGCCCGACGAGGAGCAATGCCATGGAGAAACTGCCGAGCCCGCTGTTGACCGACCGCTTCACCGCCGCCGTCGACTTCGCGCTGGTCGTCCACGCCGCGCAGGTGCGCAAGGGCACGGCGATCCCGTACCTGTCGCACCTGCTGGCGGTCGCGTCGCTGGTGATCGAGCACGACGGGACCGAGGACGCGGCGATCGCGGCGCTCTTGCACGACGCGGCGGAGGACGCCGGCGGGCGCGCGATGCTGGCGCAGGTCCGGGCGCGCTTCGGCGCGGACGTGGCCGCGATCGTCGAGGCGTGCACCGACACGTTCGAGGCCAGGAAGCCCGACTGGGCGCGGCGCAAGGAGGACTACGTCGGGCACCTGGCCGCGGAGTCCAACGTGCAGGCGTGCCTCGTCTCGGCCGCCGACAAGCTGCACAACGCGCGGGCGATCCTGCACGATCTGCGCGCGGCGTCCGACCCGCAGTCGGTTTGGGACCGCTTCAAGGCGCCGCGCGACGGGCAGGGCTGGTACTTCGGCCGCCTCGAGCGGACCTTGAGCGACAATCTCGCCGCGCACGACGGCCGCGAGATCGTCGTGGAACTGCGGCACGCGCTCGACGCGATCGCGGCGCTGCCGGGCAGCGGTCCGTTCGGGACGGGGCTCGCGCAGGGGCGGGCGGGGGCCCGGTGGACCGCCGCCGGGGAGGCTCACGCCATGAGCCACTGACCTGAGATACTGATCGCAAGCTGCACGGCTGGCCCCCGTCACGGGCCGGGGCGTTTGTTCCCGCTTGCGGCCCCGCGCATCCCGCGCAACCCGCTAAAGAGGAGGTGTCGTCATGCAACGTGACGCAGCGCAGTCGCAGCACCCGGCCGGGTCCGCCGTTCCGGCCGCCACGATCCCCGTGTTCTACACGCCCGCGCAGGTCGCGGTGACGGCGTCGATGTCGCCCAGCGCGGAGAAGCCCGCGAAGGTGGTCGCGAGCTGGCAGGCGCGGGGCCATCCGATCCGCGTCGTCGCGCCGCAGCCGGTCACGGTCGACGACTTCGCACTGGCGCACGACCGCGCGTTCGTGGCGGCCGTGCTGGCGGGTCGGCGCGACAACGGCTTCGGCAACCGCAGCGCACAGGTGGCGGCCGCGCTGCCGTGGACGACGGGCTCGCTGCTGTCGGCGGCGCGGCACGCGCTGGCGCACGGCGGCGTCGCGGCGGCGCCGTGCTCGGGCTTCCACCACGCGGGCTGGGACCAGCCGTCGGGGTTCTGCACGTTCAACGGGCTCGTCGTGACGGCGTTGAAGCTGCGCGCCGAGGCGCGTGCCGCGAAGGTCGGCATCCTCGACTGCGACTACCACTACGGCGACGGCACGGAGGCGCTGATCGCGCGGCACCGCGCGAGCCGCTGGATCCGGCACGCGACGGCGGGCAGGCACTACCCGCGCGACGCGCGCCGGTTCCTCGCGCTGCTGCCGCGGCTCGTGCGGGCCTTCGCCGGCTGCGACGTGCTGCTCTACCAGGCGGGCGCGGATCCGCACGTCGACGACCCGCTGGGCGGCTTCCTCGACGACGACCAGTTGGCGGAGCGCGACGCGATCGTGTTCGCGGAGGCGCGCGCGCTCGGGCTGCCGGTCGCGTGGAACCTCGCGGGCGGCTACCAGGAGCCGCTGCGGCGCGTGCTCGACATCCACGACCGGACGATGGCCGAGTGCGTGCGCGCCTATCTGGGTGAGGCGGCCGTGCCGGGTTCCGGCGAGGCACGCGATGGCCGCGCCGCGCTCGACGCGCGGCGATCGCCGGCGGGCCGCGCGTCCCGGGGCCGCACGGGCGGCGCAGGGGGGGCTGCGCCGCGCCGGAAGGAGGGTGCCGCCGCGTAACCGCCACCCCGCGGCCCGGCCGGGCCGCACCCGCGGCCCGGCCGGGCCAGCATCGCCGCCATTGCTTCCCACTTGCCGCGACGCTAAACAAGGACGCTAAACGGGGCGCGAACGCAGGAGCTTCGCGACATGCACGACACCACGACCCCGGGCCGCCCGCCGCTGCGGCTCATGCGCAGCCTCTGTCTTCGGCCTCGACTTCCTCGACCCGATCGTCCTCGCCGCGCTCGCCGACGCGCGCCCGCGCTGCTGATCGGCCCGCACGGCACGGCGAAGTCGGAGCTGCTCAACCGCGTGGCGGCCACGCTCGGGCTCGCGCACCGGCACTACAACGCGAGCCTCATCAGCTTCGACGACCTGCTGGGCTACCCGGTGCCGGACGCCGACCACGGCACGATCCGCTACCTGCGCACGCCCGGCGACCTGTGGGACGCGCAGAGCGTGTTCCTCGACGAGATCTCGCGCTGCCGGCCGGAGACGCAGAACAAGCTCTTCTCGGTCGTGCACGAGAAGCGCGTGCAGGGGCTGGCGCTGCCGAAACTCGTCTACCGCTGGGCGGCGATGAACCCGCCGCTGACGGCGGACTCCGATCCCGACGACGCGTACGCGGGCTCGCTGCCGCTCGACCCGGCGCTGGCCGACCGGTTCGCGTACGTGGTCGAGCTGCCGGCGCTCACCGATCTCGCGCCGGAGGACCGCATCGCGCTGATCGCCCGCGGCGGCGAGTCGCCCGAGGCGCCGCCGGACCTCGCCGCGCTGGTCGAGCGCACGCGGCAGGCGACGGCGGCGGCGGACGCGGCCGACCGCGCGTGGACGGCGAAGTACGTCGACGCGCTGGTGGCGCCGCTCGCCGAGGCGGGGCTGCCGATCAGCGGGCGCCGCGCCGTGTCGCTCGCCGGCGGCATCGCGTCGGTGCGGGCTGCGCCGCGTGCTCAGGCGGTCGCCGGAGCTCCCCGACTGCGCGCTCGCGACGCTGCGCGCCGGCTGCCCGCAGCGCGCTCCGCAGGACGCGCCGTCGACGGCAAGGTCACGGCGATCCACCGCGCGGCCGTGCAGCTGGCAGGCGAGGCGGAGGGCGCGCCGATGCGCCGCCTGCGGACACTGCGCGATCCGGTCGCGCGCGTCGCGGAGGGCCTGCGCCTGTACGGCGAGGGCGTGGACCGGACCGAGCTCTCGACGCTGTGTCGGAGGCGTTCGCCGGCGTCGACTCCCGCGCCGCTGCCTGTTCGCGCAGCACGTGCTGCCGCTCGCCGCCGCGCGCGACGCGCTGAACGCGCCGGCGTACGAGCTGCTGGCGGCACCCGTGGCAAAGGTCGCCGCGATGCGCGCAGAAGGACCACACGGTCGCGACCTCACGCGCGGCGATGCCGAGGTGGAACGAGCTCTACAAGCGGCTCACCTGCCTTGCGCGCGGGGACGCCGGCATGTCCGGCTCGCCAACGTCTTCCTGACGCTGGCGCTGGTCGAGAAGGAGGACTTCGACGCCGATCGCCTGACCGCGCTCGACGAGGAGTGGCGGCGCCTGTTCCCGCGGCGAGCGCCGGCGCGCGGGAGGCCGCGTGACCGCCGACGCCGCCGCCCTCGCACGCAACATGAGCGCGCCGCCGCGCACGATCCCGAAGTTCACGGCGCTCGCGCGGCAGGCCGGCGCGACCGGCGACGCGGTCGCCGATGGCACCGGCCTCGCGTTCGTCTGCCGGCTCGACCTGCGGGCGCTGCTGCCGGCCTCGCGGCAGGGACAGTCCCCCGCTTCTTCGCCAGCGTGGAACCCGCACAGATGCACAGGCGCATCCGGCGGGCGCACGTCTACGCGCAGGCAGAGGCGGCCGGACGCCGGCGCGCAGCCCGGCGCGCTCGCGCAGTCGAAGGCGGCGCCGGATCGAAGGTGGCCGACCGGCTGCGCGACGCCGGCCGCGGGTCGCTCGCCGCCGCAGGCCTGCCGCAGGTCGGCCTGCTGCTCCCCGCCGAAGCCGGCGAGCGGACCGTGCTGCGCCATCTCGTGCGCACGCTCGCGATCCTCGCGCGAAGGCGCGGCAGCCTGTTCCTGCGCGACGCGGATCCGATCGTGTGGTCGGCCGTCGACGGCGAGCCGCTCGACCTGTGGACGACCGTCGCGGCGGGGAGGTGCGCGTGAGCGCCCGCGGCGACGGCGCGGCGCTGGCGGCGCGCATCTACGCGACGTTCCCGGTGACGCAGCCCGCGTTCGCGCGGCTCCTGCAGCTGCTCGACATCGAGGCGACCGACGCGGTATCCACCGCCGCGGTGACGCTGGGCGGCCGGTCGCGGCTGCTGCTCAACCCGGTGTTCGTGGCGGACCGCTGCCCGGCCGACCACGATCTCGTGATGCTGGTGCTGCACGAGCTGCACCACGTGGCGCTCGGCCACACGCGCCTGTTCCCGCGCCTCACCGCGGCACAGAACTGGGCGTTCGACTGCGTCATCAACGCGCAGCTCTGCCGGCTGTACCCGGAGCCGCACCACACGGCGCTTTTCCGCCGCTGCTACCGCGCCGACGAGATGCCCGAGGC
>JBGAMF010000110.1:0-13307 GCA_044223185.1 Casimicrobiaceae bacterium
CGCTACATCGACTACGTCACTGTGGGGCCTGGCCATTCTCGGCCAGCTGCGCACCCGCGGCACGTGCGCTGCAGGAGGCGCCGTGCACGGTGCGTCGTTCGGCGCCGACGGAAGTCGAGATCGAGATGGCCATGCGCTGGTGCGCCGGCTGCCGTCGCCGGAGTCGTGCGCCTGGGCCGTCGGGCACTGGAGGCGACGATGTCCGCGCCAGCAGGCTCGCGCGCGGGTCTACCTGCTGCCCGAAGATCCTCAAGTTCGAGGGCTGCTACCACGAAGTACGGCGACAGCCTGCTGGCAGAAGGCGCGGGCTCGGCGCGCTGACGTTCGGGCAGCCCTCGTCCGCGAGCGTGCCGCCGGCGATCGCCGGGGAGACGCTCGTCGCGCCGTACAACGACCTCGACGCCGTGACGTCGCGGCGGCGTTCCGCGCCGACCCCGACGCGATCGCCGCGATCATCGTCGAGCCGATCGCCGGCAACATGAACCTCGTCATGCCGAAGCCCGGATTCCTCGCGGGCCTGCGCGCGCTGTGCGACCGCCATGGCGCGGTGCTGATCTTCGACGAGGTGATGACGGGCTTCCGCGTGCACGCGCAGGGCGTGCAGGGGATGACGGGCGTCGTGCCCGACCTGACGACGCTGGGCAAGGTGATCGGCGGCGGCATGCCGGTCGGCGCGTTCGGCGGCCGGCGCGACATCATGGAGAAGATCGCGCCGCTCGGTCCCGTCTACCAGGCGGGCACGCTGTCGGGCAATCCCGTCGCCGTCGCCGCGGGGCTCGCGACGCTCGCCGCCACCGAGGCCCCGGGCTTCTACGACGCGCTCGCCGCGTCGACGCGCGCGTTCGTCGAGGGCATGGAGGCCGCGGCGCGCGCGGCCGGTGTGGCGTTTTCCGCGCAGTCGGTCGGCGGCATGTTCGGCCTGTACTTCGCCGCGCAGGTGCCGGACTCCTACGACACGGTGATGGCGTGCGAGCAGCGCTTCAACCGCTTCTTCCACGCGATGCTCGACGCCGGCGTCTACCTCGCGCCGTCCGCCTACGAGGCCGGCTTCGTGTCGGCGGCGCACACGGCGGAGGACATCGCCGCGACGCTGCGCGCGGCGGAGGGCGCGTTCGCCGTCAGCTAGCATGGCAGGGACAGAGACGGTTTTCCGGACGCGCCCTGCCGAACCGCCGCGTGTGCGCCCGGAAAGTCGTCTCTGACCCTGCCCACCGATGCCGGAGCTGCCTGACCTCGAGGTCTACCGCGAGGCGCTCGCCGCGCGCGTCGTCGGTGCAACGCTCGCGCGTGTCGAACTGAAGAGCCCGTTCGTGCTCCGCACGGCGGTGCCGCCGCTGTCCGCGCTGGACGGGCGCGTGGTGCGGTCGGTGCGGCGGCTGGGCAAGCGGATCGTGTTCGCGTTCGACGGCGAGTTCTTCCTCGTCGTCCACCTGATGCTCGCGGGCCGCCTGCGGTGGCTGCCCCCGGTTGGCAACACCGGAGGGAAGGCGCCCGCGAGAATCACGCAGGCGCTGCTGCACTTCGCCCCGGGCACGCTCGCGCTGACCGAGGCGGGCACGAAGCGCCGCGCGTCGCTGCACTGCGTGCACGGCGAGGCCGCGCTCGCCGCGTTCGATGCCGGCGGGCTCGACGTGCTCGCGGCGGACCGCGACGCTGCGCGCGCGCGCGAACCACACGGCCAAGCGCGCGTTGACCGACCCCGCGCTGTTCGACGGCATCGGCAACGCCTACTCGGACGAGATCCTGCACCGCGCACGCGTGTCGCCGCTCGCGTTGACGCGGAAGATGGGGGACGCGGCGGTGTCCGCACTGCACGCCGCGGCGCAGTCCGTGCTGGCCGATTGGACGCGGCGCCTGCGGGACGAGGCTGCCGGCGCCTTCCCCGCGAAGGTGACGGCGTTTCGCCCGGCCATGGCCGTGCACGGCCGGTTCGGTGAGCCGTGCCCGGACTGTGGCGCCCCGGTGCAGCGGATCGTCTACGCGGAGAACGAGTGCAACTAGTGCCAGACGGGCGGCGTCGTGCTCGCGGACCGCGCGCTGTCGCGGCTCCTGCACAGGAGCTTCCCGCGCCGGCTCGACGATGCGTAGGCCGTTTTTCATTTGGAGATCGAGGCGCAGAGGAAACCGAATCCTCTGCGCCTCGGCGTCTCTTTGTGAATTCCGCCGTTGCATGCGCAACCGTCGCCGCGCGGCGACAGCACGCACGCAACCAATCGCCGTGCCGACTTGTCATACGACCCCTTGGCGCACGCGGGAACGCGGACCCCATGCTATGATTGACCGGATTTTCTTTTAATTTCAAAACCTTCCACGCGTGGACACCCCGGTGCGCAAACGGTTGGGCGAGATCCTCGTCGAGCGCGGCAAGCTCGATGCGGGCACGCTCGAGCGCGCGTTGCGCCTGCAGCAGGAGTCGGGCGAGAAGCTGGGCGCGCTCCTGGTGACGCTCGGCGTGGTCGCGCAGCGCGACGTGGCCGAGGCGCTCGCCGCGCAGCTCGCGCTGCCGCTCGTGGATGCCGCCGGCTATCCGGAGTTCCCGATCCTCGAGGAAACGGTCAGCGCGCGCTTCCTGCGCGAGGCGCGCGCGCTGCCGGTGCGCGAGGACGACGCCGAGGTTGTGCTCGCGATGGCGGACCCGACGGACGCCTATACGATCGGCGCGTTCGAGATGGTGACCGGGCGCGCGGTGCGGCCGCTGGTCGCGATCCCGACCGAGCTCGACGCGGCGCTCGAGCGCCTGTACGGCACCGGGCGGTCGGCGCAGAGCCAGGTGATCGGCGACGTCGAGACGCGCGTCGACGAGCTCGCGTTCGACGCCGACGTCCAGCAGCTGAAGGACCTCGCGTCCGAGGCGCCGGTGATCCGCCTCGTGTCGCTGATCATCACCAACGCGCTCGACATGCGCGCGTCCGACATCCACGTCGAGCCGTTCGAGAACCGCCTCGCCGTGCGCTACCGCGTCGACGGCGTGCTGCACGACGTCGAGTCGCCTCCGAAGCGCCTCGCCGCCGCCGTGATCTCGCGGATCAAGATCATGGCGAACCTCGACATCGCCGAGCGCCGGCTGCCGCAGGACGGCCGCATCCGGCTGCGCGTGCAGGGCAAGGAGATCGACCTGCGGGTGTCGACGGTGCCGACGATGCACGGCGAGTCCGTCGTCATGCGGATCCTCGACAAGGGCGGCGTCGCGCTCGACTTCGCGAAGCTCGGCTTCCTCGACGACACGCTGAAGGCCTTCCTCGACGTCCTGATGCAGCCGCACGGCATCCTGCTCGTCACCGGGCCGACCGGCTCCGGCAAGACGACGACGCTGTACACGGCGCTCGACCGGCTGAACCAGCCGGACGTCAAGATCCTGACGGTCGAGGACCCGGTCGAGTACCAGATGGTCGGCGTCAACCAGATCCAGGTGAAGCCGCAGATCGACCTGACGTTCGCCAACGCGCTGCGCTCGATCGTCCGCCAGGACCCCGACGTGATCATGATCGGCGAGATCCGCGACCTCGAGACCGCGCAGATCGCCGTGCAGTCGGCGCTGACCGGCCACCTCGTGCTGTCGACGGTCCACACCAACGACGCGGCGTCGACGGTGAACCGGCTGCTCGACATGGGCATCGAGGACTACCTGCTGACGTCGACGGTGATCGGCATCCTCGCGCAGCGGCTGGTGCGCCGGCTGTGCCCGCACTGCAAGGAGCCGTACCACGCGCTGCCGGAGGTCGTGCGCGAGCTGGGGCTTGCGAAGTTCGCCGGCGAAGGCGACGTCACGCTCCACCACGCGAAGGGCTGCCCGCAGTGCAGCCAGACCGGCTACTCCGGCCGCTTCTGCATCCTGGAGATGCTGCCGATGTCCGACCCGCTGCGCAGCCTCGTGATGCGCCACGCGACTTCGAGCGAGCTGAAGGCCGAGGCGCAGCGCGAGGGCATGCTGACGATGTACGACGACGGCCTGCGCAAGGCGCTCGCCGGCGAGACGACCGTCGAGGAAGTCCTGCGCGTGACGCGCGAAGGCTGACCGCGGCCGCCGCCATGCCCCTGTACCGCTACCGCGCCGTGAGCCCGACGGGCGAGGTCGCCGTCGGCGAGCTCGACGCCGCCAGCGAGGGCGAGATCGTCGGCCGCCTGCGCGACCAGGGGCTGCTGCCGACGCAGATCGCGCACGCGGCGGACGGCGCGTCCGCCGCCGCGCTCCCGGGCGCCGCGCGCGGCCGCCGCTCGCTGTTCGAGCCGAAGACCGTCACGCGCGACCAGCTGCTCGCGCTGACGCGCGAGCTCGCCACGCTGCTGCAGGCGGGGCTGCCGCTCGACCGCGCGCTCGAGATCCTGATCGGCCTCGCGCCGACGCCGGCGGTAGCCGCGCTGCTGCAGGGCCTGCGCGACGACGTGCGCGGCGGCAAGGCGCTGTCGCAGGCGCTCGACGCGCGCCGCGACGTCTTCTCCCGCTTCTACGTGAACATCGTGCGCGCGGGCGAGGCGGGCGGCGCGCTCGGCGTGGTGCTGCAGCGGCTGTCGGACACGATGGAGCGCAACAAGGAGCTGCGCGAGTCGGTGAAGGCCGCGCTCATCTACCCGGCGATCCTCATCGGCGTGGCCGTCGTGTCGGTGGCGCTGCTGCTGGTGTGGGTGGTGCCGCAGTTCGAGACGACGTTCGCGCAGGCCGGCCGCGCGCTGCCGCTGCCGACGCTGGTCGTCGTCACCGTCGGCAAGTTCCTGCGCGGCTGGTGGTGGGCGGTCGCGGGCGGCGCCTTCCTCGCGTTCGCGTGGTTTCGCCGCCGCGGCAGCGACCCGGCGGTCCGCCTCGCGCGCGACCGGCGGCTGCTCGCGCTGCCGCTCGCCGGCGACCTGGTCGCGAAGGTGGAGACCGCCCGGTTCGCGCGCACGCTCGCGACGCTGCTCGGGAACGGCGTCACGCTGCTCTCCGGCCTGTCGATCGTCAGGGAGACGATGGGCAACGTGGTCATGGCGAGCGCGCTCGACGGCGTCGTGGCGCGGCTGCGCGAGGGCAAGGGCTTCGGGCGTCCGCTCGCCGAGACGGGCGTCTACCCGAGGCTCGCCTCGCAGATGGTCCTGGTCGGCGAGGAATCCGGGCGCCTGGAGGAGATGCTCGGCCGGATCGCCGACGTCTACGACCGCGAGGTGCAGATGGCGATCAAGCGCTTCCTCGCGGTGCTGGAGCCGGCGCTGATCCTGGGCCTCGCCGTGCTGATCGGCGGGATCGTGTTCTCGATCCTGCTGGGCGTGATGGGCATGAGCGAACTCGTCGCCTGATCGGGCGTCTTACGTCATTGGAATGCCCGCTGCCGGACGCCCGCGTCCGGCCGCGGGCCGGAACGAGGGAAGCGGAAAATGAACTCAAAACGCAGTGTGCGCGGAATGCGCCGGCCCGCGCGCGGCATGACGCTGATCGAGATCCTGGTCGTGCTGGTGCTGATCGGGATCGTGATGGGCATCGTCGGGGGCAACTTCCTCGGCAAGGGCGAGAAGGCGAAGGCCGACGCCGCGAAGATCGAGCTCAACCAGATCGGGCAGACGCTCGACCTGTACAAGCTCGAGGTCGGCCGCTACCCGACCACGCAGGAGGGCCTGCAGGCGCTGATCGCCGCGCCGTCGGGCGTGACGAACTGGAACGGCCCGTACTGGAAGAACGGCACGATCCCGAAGGACCCGTGGGGCAACGAGTACAAGTACACGTCCCCCGGCGCCAAGGCCGCGTACGACATCGTCTCGTACGGTGCCGACGGCAAGGAAGGCGGCGATGGGCCCAACAAGGACGTCACGAACTAGCGGACGTCCGCACAGCGCGGCACGGACGACGAAGCCGTCCGCCGCGCTATGTGCGGCCGAGAGTCGGCACGAAAGGCTTCGAGCGGCCGGGCGCCTTTCGTGCGGAAAGGGCACGAAGCGAGCGGTTCACAAGCGCGCTTCGCGCGCGGTTCGGCAGCTCGCGTCTGCGGGCTGACTGCCCCGACGGTGCGTCCGTGCCGTGCGCGCGCCCGGAGCGCCTGCAACGGGAAGCGCCCCCGCTCGATGTCCGGCGTGACGCTGCTCGAGCTCTTGATCGTGCTGATGATCATGGCCGTCGCGGCGGCGATCGTCGTGCCGGTGTTCACGGGCGGCGTGTCCAACGCCGAGCTGCGCGGCGCCGCGCGGCAGCTCGCGGCCGGCCTGCGGCTCGCCCGCAGCGAGGCCGTCGCGCAGCGGCGCGAGACGTTCCTCGTGCTCGACGTGGCCGGCCGCCGGTTCAAGGTCGACCGCAATCCGGCCGAGCACGCGCTGCCGCGCGACGTCGAGCTCAAGCTGTACACGGCGCAGAAGGACCTGGTCGACGACAAGGTCGGCTCGATCCGCTTCTATCCCGACGGCGGCAGCAACGGCGGCCGCATCACCGTGGGCTCCGGCGAGCGCAAGTACGAGGTCGACGTCGACTGGCTCACCGGGCGCGTCGCGATCCTCGACTGACGGCGACCCGATGAGCGACCACGACCACCGCCGCGCCGGCCGGCGCCACGCCCGCGCCGCGCGGCGCCGGGGCGCGCGCGGCTTCTCGCCGATCGAGGTGCTGGCGGCGTTCGTCATCCTCGCGCTGGTCGCGACCGCGCTGTTTCGCCTGTTCGGCGACTCGCTGCGCAACGCGTCGGCCGCGGAGGACTGGAGCCGGGCGCTGCTCGTCGAATCGCGCCTCGAGGAGGCCGCGGCCGCGCAGCTGCTGCGCGAGGGCAGCGAGCGCGGCGCCGACGCGACCGGCCTCGTGCAGGTGGGAGGCGCGACGCCGTACGACGCGCCCGGCGTCGACTTCGACCTCGAGCGCGCGTCCGAGGCGCTCGCCACGCGCATGTACCGGGTCACCGTCGACGTGCGCTTCACCGGCGCGAACGGTCGCGAGCGCACGTTCTCGCTGGCGACGGTCCGCGTGGGCCCGAGGAACCCGGTGTGAGCGCCGGTACATCCACCCGGCGCGGCGCGCGCGCGGCTTCACGCTGATCGAGCTGGCGGTCGCGCTCGGTACTCCGCTCTCGCGCTCATGTCGGCGGTGCTGTTCGGCTCGCTGCGCCTCGCCGGCCGCAGCGCCGACGCCGGCGACGCGAAGGCCGAGGCGAACGCGGGCATGCGGCTGTCCGGCGAGTTCCTGCGCTCGCAGCTCGCCGCGCAGCACCCGCAGCGGATGCGCAAGCTGCAGGAATTCTCGCTGCTCTTCGGCGGCGAGCGCGAGGAGCTGCGCTTCGCGGCGCCGCTGCTCGGCCGCGTCGGCGTCGGCGGCATGTGGTACTACCGGCTCGTCGTCGCGCCGGTGCCCGGCAAGCGCGAGCCCGCGCTGGTGCTGGAGCGCGTGATCCCGGACCTCGACGCGCTGGCGATGCCCGCGTTCAACGACCCCGAGCGGTCGGTCCTCGCCGACGACGTGCGCGAGGTCGAGTTCTCCTACCTGGGGCGCGACCGCAACGCGACGCCGGACACCACGCCGACCTGGCGCAGCCGCTGGGACGATCCGCAGGTGCTGCCGCTCCTCGTGCGCGTCGAGCACGGGGCCGCGGCTGGGTCCGCCGTGGCCGCCGCTGACGGTCGCGCCGCGCGCGGCGCCCGAGGCCGGCTGCCGCTCGTGGGACACGGTGCGCCGCCAGTGCGTGGCCGTACGACGAGGCGCCGCGTCGCCGCCCGTCGCCGCCGGCGCGCGCCGTCGCGTGGCGCTGCGCGCGCGGCATCGCGCCTCGCCATCGTGCTGTGGCTCACGATCATGCTGACCGTGATCGCCGCGGGCTTCGCGTTCGCGATGAAGAGCGAGGCGCAGGCCGCGCGCAACGCGCTGTCGCTCGGGCAGGCGCGCGCCGCGGCCGACGGCGCCGTCGAGCGGACCGCGTTCGAGCTGTCGCGGCCGCGCTTCCCGGCCTCGTGGACGAGCGACGGCGTCACGCACAAGTGGCGCGACGGCGACGTCGAGGTCGCGGCGGCGGCGGTCGACGAGTCGGCGAAGATCGACGTCAACGCCGCGCCGGAGACGCTGCTGCGCGGGCTGTTCGAGCGCGTCGCGGGCGTCGACGCCGACACGGCGGCGAAGCTCGCGGACGCCGTGCAGGACTGGCGCGACGCCGACGACACCCGGCGCCCGAACGGCGCGGAGGAGGCCGACTACCGAGCGGCGGGCCTGCCGCAGAAGCCGCCGAACATGGGCTTCGAGACCGTGATGGAGGTCGCGCGGGTGATGGGCGTGACGCCGGCGGTCTTCGCCCGCATCGCGCCCTCGCTCACCGTGCACTCGCGCCAGCCCGGCATCAACGCGCAGACGGCGTCCCGCGACGTGCTGCTCGCGCTGCCGGGCGCCACGCCCGAATCCGTCGACGCGTACATCGCCCAGCGCGACGAGGCCCGCGCGGCGAAGCTGCCGGTGCCGCCGTTCCCGCCGGCTTCGGGCTTCGCGGCGGGCGCCGTGCCCGTCTGGCGCATCCGCGCCGAGGCGCGGGGGGCCGATGGTGTAACCTTCGTCCGCGAAGCGGTGGTGCGTCCGTCGGGGGACGCCCGCCGGCCGCCGCCTACGCTGTCGTGGCAGGAAGGCGCCACGGCGGCGGCGCCCACCGCGCTGGCCGCCGCTCCCGGCACCGAACGACGCGACGACGATCCCGCCCATGGCCGACCGTGAACTGACGCTGCCCACGCTGCGCGCGCGTGCGCGCGCGCTCGCGCGCTGGACCGGCGTCGCCGGCTTCTGGCAGTGGTGGTCGCGCGAGCTCGACGCGCTGGTGCTGGCGCACCGCGCGCCGCACTCGAGCGCCGGCGCATGCGGCTGGTGGTCGCCCTCGCGGGCGACCACGCGACGCTGTGGCGTCCGTCGCTCGAGGCGGCCGCGCCGCGATGAAGGAGGACGCGCGCATCCCGCTCGCCGGCGACGCGGCCGCCGTTGCGGCGGCCGGCCGCGCCGCGCTGGCGTCGCTCGCGCGCATGGTCTACGGCGGCCCCGCCGGCGGCGGCCGCGTCGTCGTCGGCATCCCCGCGCGCGACGTGCTGCGCAAGCGCATCGTGCTGCCGGCGGCCGTCGAGCAGGACCTGAAGCAGGCGCTCGCCTACGACCTCGACCGGCACACGCCGTTTCCGGCCGCCGAGCTCTACTTCGACGCGACGGTCGTCGACCGCGACGCCGCGCGCGGCACGATCGCCGTCGACCTCGCCGCCGTCCGCCGCACGGTCGTCGACGCCGCGCTGCGCCAGCTGGCCGCGTGGGGCGCGCAGCCAGCGGCGGTGGTGCCCGAGCCGCCGGAGCGCGCCGCGCGCTCGCGGCTCAACCTGCTGCCCCGGAACTGCGCACCGGCACCAGTCCGTGGCTGCGCTGGCAGTTCTGGCTGCCGCTTGCCGTGCTCGGCTCGCCGCGCTTTCGGTGGCGGCCATCCCGCTGTGGCAGAAGCGCGAGTACGTGAAGGACCTCTCGGCGCTCGCCGACCAGGCGCGCCAGCGCGCGGCGGTGTCGGAGACGCTGCGCGCGGAGCTCGACACGCGCATCGCCGACTACAACGCCGCGCTCGAGCGCAAGTTCGGGTTCCCCGGGGCGCTCGCCGTCGTCGACACCGTGAGCCGCGTGCTGCCCGACGACACGTGGATCACGCAGTTCGAGATGAAGTCGATGGCCAAGGGCAAGGAGTCGCAGCGCGAGCTGATGCTGCGCGGCGAGACCGCGAACGCGGGCCGGCTCGTGCAGCTGTTCGAGGAGTCGCAGTTCTTCGCGCAGGCCGCGCAGCGCGGGCCGACCACGAAGATCCAGCCGGGGCCGGGCGAGATCTTCGACCTGGGCGCGCAGCTCAAGCCCCGCACGCTGCCGCAGCGCCTGTCGCTGGTGGTCGGCGGTCCGCCCGCGACGCCGGCGCCCGCCCCCCTGGCGCCGGCGCCCGACGCCCTGCCGCCGGACGCCGCGTCGGACGTCCGCGCCGGGCAGCACGTCGGCGGGGCCCGCAGGCCGGCGGCCAACTGCGCTGCGCCCGGCCCCGCGCCGGCCCCTGCGGCGAAGCCTGCGCCCGCGCCGGCGCCCGGCCACGCCGGCAAGCCGCCGGCGCCCGCGCAACTGCGCGCCGGCGGCGATGCCGGCGCCGACCGCCGCGGCCGCCACGCCGCCCCGCTGCGCGCGCCAAGTGCCGATGGACGGCGCCGGCGACGGTTGGTGCCGCCGGACGCCGGCAAGGGTGCCGGCGGGGGCGAAGAAGCGGATGGCCCCGCATTCGTCGCCCGCATGTCGCCGGCGCAACGGCGTGCGACGGCCGTCGCGCTGCTGGTCGGCGCGGTGGCCGCCGTGCTCGCCGTGCTGCTGGGGCCGCTGGTCGCGCTGCACCGGCACTACGACGGCGCGATCGACGACCTCACCGACCGGCTCGAGCGCTACCGGCGCGTGGCCGCGCAGGCGCCGGACCTGCGGCGCGCGCTGGACCTCGTCAAGGAGAAGGACGGGCGCCGCTTCTTCCTCAAGAACACGGCGCCGAACCTCGCCGGCGCGGAGCTCGCCGACCTCGTGCGCGCGGCGATCGAGAACAACGGCGGCCGCATCACGACCAGCCAGAACCCCGGGCCGCGCGACGAGGGCCGCTTCCGCCAGCTCACCGTGAACGTGCAGTTCTTCGCGACCACGCCGAACCTCGCGCGGATCCTGCAGGCGCTGGACACGCAGGTGCCGTACCTCGTCGTCGACAACATGACGATCCGGCCGCTCAACGCGTTCCGCGGCTTCAAGCCCGCGCCCGGGCAGGAGCCCGAGAACAACGTGCAGCTCGACGTGTCGGCGCTGGCGTATCCCGACGCGCCGCGCCCCGCGGCGCCCCCCAGGTGACGGGAGACGACGATGAACGACATGCAGACGACGATGCGCAGCTGGCTGTACTGGCTGGTGCCGCTCGCCGTCCTGGTCGTGCTCATCCTCTGGCAGACCGAGTGGGGCACCGCGCTGCACCGGGTGCCCCCGCCGGACTCGGGCGCGACGCCGCCGCCGCTGGCGCTGTCGCTGCTGCCGGAATACCAGCCGGTCGCGCTGCCGGACGGCAGCCGCGACGTCGTCGACCGCACGCTGTTCAACCCGACGCGGCGGCCCGCGCCCACGGCGATCGCGGAAGCCGCGAAGCCGAAGATGCAGCGCGGGCAGTTCACGCTGCAGGGCACGCTGATGGTCGACGGCAAGGCCACCGCCATCCTGCGCGAGACCAACGGCGGCAAGTCGCCAGGTGCTGCAGGGCGAGACGGTCAACGGCATGCTGGTCGCCGAGGTGGCCGGACCGCGTCCGCCTTGCGCTCGGCGACGAAACCGAAGAACTTGCGCTCAAGTTGGCGGTCGGACCCAACACCACGATGCAGCCCGTCGTTGCCGGACCCGGCGACGCGCGTTTACCGCGGCGGGCGCAGGCGCGACGCCCGGCGCGAGCGCGCCGGTGCGCGACGTCGCCGAAGTGCTCGCGGAGCGCCGGGCGGCGCGCGCGGCCGCGGAGGCCGCAGGCGGCCGCCTCCCACCCGGCGCCCCGTTGCCCGGCCCGTGGCGGCGCCCGCACCCGCATCGCCGGCGCGACGCTGCGCCGACGGCGATCGGCTCGTCCGCCGCGGCGCCGACGGTGATTCCCAATCCCAACGATCCGGCGTGGGCGGGCGTCTATCAGCGGCGTTCAGCAGCCGCGGCGGTGACGCGGGTGCGGGCGAATTGCGATAATGGAAGGCTGGCGCCGAGAACCGGCATGCGTACACACAACGAAAACAACGCAGACACGAAAACCGATGCCGAATCGAACGTTCGTTCGCATTGCTCGCCTGGCTGCTGCGGCGCTCGTGCTGGCCGCTTGCCAGGCCCCTGCGCCGGGTCTCGGCGAGCCCCGGCCCCGACGCCCAGGGAGAAGCTCGCGCGCGGCTCGTCGCCGCTGTCGCCCGCGCTGGCCGACGCCACCGCCAAGGCGCAGGCAGGGTCCGCCGACGCAGCAGGAGAAGCTGGAGGCGCACCTGTACCGGGGCACCGGGGTCGTCGTGAAGGGGCTCCAGCCGGGCGGCGGGCTGCCGCCGGGGCCGGCGGTCCAGGTGGCGGGAGGCAACGTCGTCCTGAACTTCGAGGGCGCGGACCTGCGCGAGGTCGTCCGCAACATCATGGGCGACATCCTCAACGAGAACTACACGATCGACCCTGCGGTCGGCGGCACCGCTTCTACGTCTCGACGTCGTCCGGCAATTCCGCGCGACGCCCTGCTCGACGCCTGGAGACGCTGCTGCGGATGAACGGCGCGACGATGGTGAAGAGCGGCATGTACATGGTCGCCGGGGTAGGCGCGGCCGTCTGGGCAACCTGTCGCCGCAACTCGGCAACTCGATGCGCGCGCTGCCGTCCGGCTACTCCGTGCAGATCGTGCCGCTGCGCTACGTCGGCGTGCGCGAGATGCTGCGGCTCCTCGAGCCGTTCGCGAAGGACGCGCAGGCGGTCCGCCCCGACGAGCTGCGGAACATGCTGATCCTGTCGGGGACCGAGCGCGAGCTCCGGCACCTGATGGACACGATCGACATGTTCGACATCGACTGGATGGCCGGCATGTCGGCCGGCGTGTTCACGCTCAAGAATTCCGACGTCAAGCAGGTGATGACGGAGCTCGAGAAGATCGTCGGCGACCGCAACGTGAGCCCGATCACCGGCATCCTCAAGATCGTGCCGATCGAGCGGATGAACGCGCTGCTGGTCGTCACGCCGCAGCCCGCGTACCTCGAGGAAGTGAAGAAGTGGATCGAGCGGCTGGACCGCAGCAGCGACACGGGCGGCGGCCTCCAGTTCTACGTCTACAACCTGCAGAACACGCGGGCCGAGCGGCTGGCGCCGCTGCTGCAGCAGGCGTTCACGGGCCGCGCGACGCAGCAGGCGGCATCCGCCGCGCCGACGGTCGCGCCCGGCACTCCGGCCGGCACCATCGTCAACCCGCCGCAGTTCTCGGCCCAGCCGGCGGTCCCGGTCGCGAACCCGGGCACGCCGCCCGCGCCGGTCGCGACCCCGCCGGCGGGTGCGGCGCAGGGCAGCGGCATCGTGCGCAACCTGCAGGTCGTCGCCGACAAGGACAACAACACGCTCCTCATCATCGCGACGCCGGCCGAGTTCTCGGTCATCGAGACCGCGCTGAAGAAGCTCGACGTCGCGCAGCGGCAGGTCATCATCGACGTGACGATCGCCGAGGTCACGCTGAGCGACGAGCTCAAGTTCGGCGTCGAGTGGCTGTTTAAGGGCGGCGCGCCGTCGGGGCGGGGTTCGGGGGGCCTCCTCACCGGCAGCATCATCACCCAGAACCTGTATCCGTCGACGTCGGCGTTGCCCAGCGCCACGGACAACC
>JBGAMF010000111.1:0-12615 GCA_044223185.1 Casimicrobiaceae bacterium
GGCGCGGCCCGGCGCCGCGACGAGGAGCGCGACGGCGTGCTGCCCTACGCGCTGCGGCCGCGGCGCGCGGACTTCGTGCGGCAGGCGCTGCGCGTGCCGTCGCTGCTGCACGTGGAGCGCGTCGTCGCGCCCGCCGCCGTGCACTGCGAGGCGGTCCACGTGTACCTCGACGTGTCGGGCAGCATGGAGGCGGCGCTGCCGGCGCTGTACGCGACGCTCGCGGCGCTGGGCGGCTGCCTGCACCCGCAGGTCCACCTCTTCAGCACGCGCATCGACGACATCGACGTGCGGCAGCTCAAGCGCGGCGTGCGCTTCACCACCGGCGGCACCGACATCGCGCCGGTGACGGGGCACGCGCTCGCCCACGGCGTGCGGCGGGCGCTGTTCGTCACCGACGGCTGGGTCGGCGAGGTGCCGGACGAGCACGCACGCGCGCTGGAGCGGCGCGGCGCGCGCTTCGCCGCCGTGGTGACGCACGACGGCGCCACCGATTTTGCAGCCGCGCTGCGCGCAAAGGCGTGGCGGCTGCCCCGACTGGAGACGGCACGATGAACGGGACGACGAAGGGTGGTGGGAGTGCGGCAGGCCGGCGCGAGACGGCCGAGTTCGTGCTGCCGGGGCATCCGGACAAGCTGTGCGACGCGGTCGCGGACAATTTCGTCGCCATCGCGGCAGCGGGCGACGACTTCGCGCAGTGCGGCATCGAGGTGGCGTGCGTGTTCGACCGCGTGTTCGTCACCGGCCGGCTGGCGACGGGGTCGTTGGAGAGCAACTTCCTGATCAAGGCGTCGCTCGCGGAGATCGTGCGCGCCGCGTACCGGTCGGCGGGCTACGGCCCCGACGCCGCGGGCCACGCGTGGGGCCCGGCGCCCGAGAGCCTCGACGTCGACTTCGCGCTGTGCGCGGGCCTCTTCGACCGCGACGAGCGCGCGCTGCGGCACCTGTCCGACGACCAGGCGATCTGCGTCGGCTACGCGCTGCGCAGCCCGGCGACCGACTACCTGCCGCCGGCGCACTGGCTCGCGCGGCGCATCGGCCGCGAACTCGCGCGGCTGCGACGCGAGCGCGGGGCGGGACAGGTCGGGCCCGACGGCAAGGTGATCGTGCACGGGCGGCGCGCCGGCCGCGGCGGCGCGTTCCGGCCGGAACTCGTGTCGGTGTCGCTCAACCACCATGAGCGCTCCGACTGGCTGCTGCTGCGCGGGATCGTCGAGGAGGCGGTCGAGACCGCGTGCGCCGGCATGGCGCCGCCCGACGTCGAGGTGAACGGCGCCGGCATGTTCGTCGCCGGCGGGCCGAACGGCGACAACGGGCTGTCCGGCAAGAAGCTCGTCGTCGACGCCTACGGGCCCGGCGTGCCGATCGGCGGCGGCGCGTGGTCGGGCAAGGACTTCATGAAGGTCGACCGGCTGGGCGGCATGGCGGCGCGGCGGCTGGCGCTCGAGTCGCTGCTTGCGAGCGGCGCGGACGAGGCGCAGGTGACGCTCGCGTACCTGCCCGGCGGCGACCGGCCGGCGCGGGTCGACCTGCTGCTCGACGGGCGGCCGTCGGATCGCGTCGTGATTCCGCCGGCGTTCGGTGCGCTGGAAAGCCGGGTGCTGCACGCGCTGTTCGTGCCCGCCGCGGCCGGCGCGGTGGACCTGGCCCGGTGGGGGCACCAGCGGCCCGGAATGCCGTGGGAGCTGCCAAATGCGGCGCCGGTGCGCGCGATCGCGAACCTCGCGCCGATCGCCGGTGCGCTGCTGTGACGGGATCGTGGTCGATCGATCGTTCGATGCGCGCCATGCAAGGTGGCTCACGTGTTGAGCCACCGCTGCGCGACGATGCCGCCATCGACGCGTTTACGCGCACCCACCCCCGGAGACCACGATGACCGACACGAGCACGAACCGCGAGGAAGCGGCCGGCTTCCGCCTGCTGCTCACGCCCGACCGGCCGGCGCTGAACGCCGGCGAGCCGACCACGCTGCGGCTGCTGGCGCGCGTGCAGGCGCCGAATCCGCCGGCGGGCGGTGCGCCGCGCACGCCGATCCACCTGGCACTGGTGCTCGACCGCTCGGGCTCGATGAGCGGCGAGCCGCTCGCCGAGGCGAAGCGCTGCGCGCGCGACATCGTCGAGGCGCTGGCACCCGGCGACCGCGCGGCGATCTACGCGTTCGACGACGAGGTCGCGTGCATCGCGCCGCTCACGCCGGCGCGGGACAAGCTCGGGCTGGTGTCGGCGCTGTCCACGATCGAATCAGGCGGGACCACCAACCTGCACGGCGGCTGGCGCGCCGGCGCGGACGAGCTCGCCGCGCACGTGGCCGGGCAGGACCTGCACCGCGTCGTGCTGCTGTCCGATGGCTGCGCGAACGCGGGCATCGACGACGCCGAGGAGATCGCGAAGCAGTGCAAGGAGCTCGCCCAGCGCGGCGTGAGCACGTCGACGTACGGGCTCGGCCATTCGTTCAACGAGCAGCTGATGCTTTCCATGGCCACCGCCGGCCGCGGCAACGCGTACTACGGGCAGACGGCCGCCGACCTGGCGGAGCCGTTCGCGGCCGAGTTCGCGCTGCTGACGAGCCTCTGCGCGCGCGGACTGGTGATGAAGGTGACCGCACCCGCCGACGTCGCCGTGCGCGTGCGCAACGACTACGAGCCGCTGGCGGGCGAGACGGCCGCGTGGCGGCTGCCGGACCTCGCGTTCGCCGCCGAGGCGTGGGCGCTGCTGGAACTCGACGTGCCGGCGTCGTATGCGGAGCCGGGGCGGTCCGCGGCGCTGGCGGTGACGGTCGCGCTGCACGCGGCTGCGCCCGACAGCACGCCGCTGTACCTGATCGCGGCGGTGCCGTCGCTGGCGGTCGTCGCGGCGGCGGCGCGGCGCGCGTTGCCGGCCGACGAGCTCGTCGCCAGCCGCGAGCTGGAACTCGCGGCCGCCGACGCGCTCGCCGAGGTGCGCGCGGCGATCGACGCCGACAACTGGGAGCGGGCCGGGCGGCTCGCCGACGACGCGGCCACGCGCTTCGGCGGCCACCCGTGGGCCGCGGCGATCGTCGCGACGATGCGGCGGCTGATCGGCGAGCGCGACAAGCGGCTGGCGATGAAGGAGGCGTCGTACGCGCACCGGTCGCTCAACGTCCGGCTCTCCGTGCGCGACGAGGGCCCGGACCTCGACCTCGACCGGCTCGACCTGCCGTACCTCGACCGCAAGGCGGAGCAGGGCAGGGGCCGGCGCAGTCACTGACGGCCGCGGCCGGGCCGCCGCCCCGCCGGCAGGCCCGCGCGCCGGCCCGACCGTTGTCCGCCGGCCGGCCGGGCCCTTGCGCGACCGCGCCGGCGGTGGCAGGCTCACGTCTTGAGCCACCCGCCGGCGACACTCCCGGAACGCTACCAGACCGCAACCTGCGAGGAGGCACCGATGGCCCCGGATCTCGCCCGCATGCTCACCCGCCACGCCCGCTCGCGCATGCAGCAGCGCGGCATCCCGCCGGCGCAGGTCGAGCGCATCCTGCGCTACGGCCGCGAGCAGCACGACCGCCACGGTGGCGTCATCGTCTACGTCGACCGCAACGCCCGGCGCCGCGCCGAGCGCGACGGCGGCGCGACGGCCGCGGAGCTCGACCAGCTCGCCGGTCTGTACGTCGTCGTCGCCGCGGGCCGCGTCGCGACCGTCGGCCACCGCTACCGCCGCATCCGCGCCTGACGATGGAGCGGCTCGAGCGCTTCTACAAGATCGACGCGCTGCTGCAGGAGCGCACGGTCGTCCCGCGCGACGCCTTTCTCGACGAGCTCGAGGTCTCGCCCGCGACGTTCAAGCGCGACCTCGAGTACATGCGCGACCGCTTCAACGCGCCGGTCGTCTGGGACGCCGACGCCGGCGGCTACCGCTACGATCCGGGGCCGAAAGCCGGGCGGAAGTTCGCGCTGCCCGGCCTCTGGTTCAACGAGTCGGAGGCCCTCGCGCTGGTCACGATGCAGCACCTGCTGACGTCGCTCGACCAGGGCGGGCTGATCGGTCCGCACATCGCGCCGCTGCTGGCGCGGCTCGACGCCATCATCGGCGCCGGCGAGGCCACCGCCGGCGAGGTCCGCAAGCGCGTGCGGCTCCTGACGTTCGGCACGCGCAAGACGCCGCTCGCCCACTTCTCGCTGGTCGGCTCGGCGCTGTTCAAGCGGCGCCGCCTCGCGATCGACTACTACGCGCGCAGCACCAACGACCACACGCGGCGGACGGTGTCGCCGCAGCGGCTCGTCCACTACCGCGAGAACTGGTACCTCGACGCGTGGTGCCACCTGCGTGACGACCTGCGCAGCTTCTCGCTCGATGGCCTGCGGCGCGTGGAAGTGCTGGACGCGCCGGCGAAGGAAGTCTCGCTGCGGGCGCTGGACGATTACCTGCGCGAAGGTTACGGCATCGTCCGCGGCGGCGACGTCCAGCGCGCCAGGCTGCGGTTTTCCGTCGACCGCGCCCGCTGGGTGGCGGCCGAGGTGTGGCACCCGGACCAGAAGGGCAGCTTCGACCGCGAGGGCCGCTACCTGTTGGAGCTGCCGTTCCGCGACGACCGCGAGCTGGTGCTCGACCTCCTGCGCCACGGGGCGCACGTCGAGGTGCTCGCACCGGCGGCGCTGCGACGGAAGGTGCGCGACGAGCACGCGGCAGCGGCGGCGGCGAACGGGTAGCGTCCCGGCCCGCGCCGTGGGCGCATTCGCCGTGCGCCGGCTCGCGCCGCAGGGGCACCTCGCCGGCGCGTTGCGAGCGCCGCTCGGCCTGCGTTCACTCGAACCGGTTGACCAGCGTCCCGATGCCGTCGATCGTCACCGCGACGGTGCTGCCCGGCTTCATCGAGCCGACGCCGATCGACGTCCCGCAGGCGATGACGTCGCCCGGGTCGAGCGTCATGTCCTGCGAGATGAGGCTCACCAGGCGCGCCGGCGGGAACACCATGTCCGCCACCGGGTAGTTCTGGCGCTCCTGGCCGTCGAGCACCGTGCGCACCGAAAGCTGCAGCGGGTCGAGGCCAGTCGCGACGACCGGGCCGAACACGCCGAAGGTGTCGAAGCTCTTCGCGCGCGTCCACTGCGCGAAGGTCGCGTCCTTGTTCAGGAGGTCCACGGCGGTCACGTCGTTGATGCACGTGTAGCCGAAGATGTGGGCGGGCGCGTCGGCCTCGCTGACCGCGCGGCACGTGCGGCCGATGACGATGCCGAGCTCGCCCTCGAAGATCACCTTGCCGCCGTACGACGGCGGCCGGCGGATGGGCTCCCCGCTGGCGAGGTAGGAGCCGTTGCCCTTGATGAAGTACAGCGGCTCGGCCGGCACCGGGTTGCCGAGCTTCGCGGCCAGCGCGTGGAAGTTGTTCCACAGCGCGACCATCTTGCCGGCCGCGGCCGGCACCAGCAGGGTGACCGCGGCGAGCGCGACGGTCCGGCCGGTCGGCTGCGGCGAGTCGAACATGTCGCCCGAGTACACGTCGACGGTCGCGCCGTCGAGTTGCCCGAAGCCGGGCACGCCGTTCTCGGCGAAGCGAATCCAGTGGGTCATTCACAACTCCTGGGGGGACGGTGGCGAGGGGAACGCGACCGCAGCGGCGCAAGATTTGGCGCCGGCGGCACGGTCCCGCGGTGACGCATGGCGTTCATGGTAGCGGAGTCGGCATTGCGCCCGCCGTGCGCGTGCAACGCACGACGCGCCGGAGCCGCCGTCCCGCCGCCGCAGTAGACTGTAGGTCTGTCGGCAGGCAAGGAGCGCTCCATGAAACACGCCATGTCCAGTCGTACGGCCCTCGGCGGGGCCGCCGCCCTTCTCGTCGTCGCCGTCGCCGGCTGCGACGCGCTGTCCGGGCCCAAGTTCGCCGACGTCGTCTCGGTGAAGGAGGCGAAGGAGACGATCCGCACGCCGCGCGAGGTGTGCGAGGACGTCGTCGTGCAGAAGCAGGCGCCGGTGCAGGACAAGAACCGGATCGCCGGCAAGGTGATCGGCGGGGTCGCCGGCGGCGTGCTCGGCCACCAGATCGGCGGCGGCACCGGGCAGACGGTGGCGACGATCGCGGGCGCCGCGGGCGGCGCCTACGTCGGCAACAAGGTGCAGAAGAACATGCAGGAGAAGGACGTCGTCACGACGACCGAGCGCCGCTGCAAGACGGTCGAGGACGTGTCCGAGAAGCTCCTGGGCTACGACGTCGCGTACAAGCTCGACGGCAAGGAGGGCACCGTGCGGCTCGCGTACGACCCGGGCAAGCAGATTCCGGTGAAGGACGGGCAGCTGGTGCTCTCGCCGCCGGCGGAGGCGCCGAAGAAATAGTCCGCGCGCGGCGCGGGGCTCGCTCAGCCGGACTTCCGCAGCAGCGCCATCCGCTGCCGCTCCGCGTTGACGAGGTGCCGCCGCATCGCGGCGCGCGCCGCGGCCGGGTCGCGGGCGCGGATCGCGTCGAGGATGCGCCGGTGCTCGCCGATGTTGTCGCGCCGGCGCGCCATGGTCACGAACAGCGCCTCCAGCCGTGCGTTGAGCGGCTGGTGCCACGCGGCCCACAGGTGGCGGACGATCGCGGCCAGCGCCGTGTTGCCCGCCGCCTCGGCGATCCGCGTGTGGAACAGGCGGTCGCCCTCGGAGCGCGATTTCGACGCGCGCATGTCGTCGGCCAACCGCGCGAAAGCGCGCTCGATCGCGGCGACCTGCGCGGCGCTCGCGTGGCGCGCGGCCAGCGCGGCGGTCTCGGGCTCGATCAGCCGGCGCGCACGCAGCGTGTCGAATGGCGACACCTCGGCGGCGGCGATCCGCAGCGCCGGACCGCGCGGGCGCCGCCGCCTCGGCCGCACGTACACGCCCGAGCCGACGCGGATCTCGACGTAGCCTTCGAGCTCCAGCGCGCTCAGCGCCTCGCGCAGCGACGCGCGCGAGACTCCGAGCTTGCGCGCGAGGTCGCGCTCGGCAGGCAGGCGGTCGCCGGCGCCGAACTCGCCCGCCTCGATGAGGCCGGCGATCGTCTCGGCGATGCGCTGGTACAGGCGGGGCGCGGCGATCGGCTGGATCGGCATGGCCGTCAGTGTGCCACCGCGCCGGCATCCGCCGTCAAGCCGCACGCGGCGCCCCGGACGTTGACAGCACCGGAGGCCGCGCGTAGCCTGCGCCGACTGGTATGAAAAACAAACCACTTCGGCGCTGCCCGCGGCGGTGCCGGAGGGCGGCGGATGCCGGGGCGCGAACGCGTCCGGACGTCCGCCGGCGGCGCGAAACCGGAGGAGTCCTCGCATGAACATGCCCGTGGGCGGCTGGATCCGCATCCTCGTGCTGGCGCTGGTCGCCGCGGCCCCGGTGGCCGCGGCCGCGCAGGCATATCCGACCAAGCCGATCCGCATCGTCGTGCCCTTCGCGCCCGGCGGCGCGTCGGACGTGCTGGCGCGGCTGGTCGGGCAGAAGCTCTCGGAGCGGCTGGGGCAGCCGGTCATCGTGGAGAACAAGCCCGGCGCCACGACCACGCTGGGCGCGGCCGAAGTCGCGAAGGCGCCGGCGGACGGCTACACGCTGATGCTCGCGCCGGCGCCGTTCGTGATCGCGCCGCTCATGTACCAGAAGCTCGCCTACGACGCGGCCAAGGACTTCACCGGCGTGGCGCTGATGGCGTCGTCGCCGCTCATCCTCACCGTGCATCCGTCCGTAGGCGTGAGCACGCCGCAGGAGCTGCTGGCGCTGGGCAAGGCGAAGCCGGGCACCGTCATGTACGGCTCCCCCGGCAGCGGCAGCGTCCCGCACCTCGCCACCGAGCTCTTCAAGCTGCGCACGGGCACCGACTTCACGCACGTGCCGTACAAGGGCGGCGGCCCCGCGGTGACGGATCTCGTCGCCGGGCACATCGGCATGATGTTCGCGAGCCCGATCGAGGTGTCGCAGCACGTGGCGGCGGGCAAGCTCAAGTACGTCGTGACGAGCACGAAGGAGCGCGTGCCGTCGCTGCCGAACGTGCCCACGGCGGCCGAGGTCGGCGTCGCCGGATTCGACGTGGTCGCGTGGTTCGGCATTGTCGCGCCCGCGGGCACGCCGAAGGACGTGGTCGGGAAGCTGTCGCAGGAGATCGGGCGCATTCTCGCGGCGCCGGAGGTGAAGGAGAAGTTCGCCGCGCAGGGGGCGGAGATCACGTTCCTGCCCGCCGACGAGTTCGACCGCTTCCTCGCCCGCGAGCGCGAGCAGTGGGCGCAGGCGGTGAAGGTGTCCGGCGCCAAGCTCGACTGACGGCGCAGGAGTCCCTCGGTGACCGCCGCGCCGGCGCGCCCCAACATCCTCTGGTACTGCTCGGACCAGCAGCGCTACGACACCATTCGCGCGCTCGGGCAGCCGCACATCGACACGCCGCAGCTCGACGCGCTGTGCGCCGACGGCGTGGCCTTCCGCCGCGCCTACGCGCAGAGCCCGATCTGCACGCCGGCGCGCGCGACGTTCCTCACCGGCCGCTACCCGGCGGCGCACCAGGTGCACCGCAACGGCAACGCGTACTTCCCGCCGCACGAGAAGCTGGTGACGAAGATGTTCGCCGAGGCCGGCTACGACTGCGGCCTGGTCGGCAAGCTGCACCTGTCGGCGGCGAAGAACTTCGAGGTCCGCCCGGACGACGGGTACCGCGCGTTCTGGTGGAGCCACCATCCGACCCCCGACGCTGCGCGCGGCCACGACTACGAGACGTGGCTGCGGCACGAGAAGGGCGTCGATCCGGTGGAGCTCTACGCGCCGATCAACTACTTCTGCGGGCCGGGCGTGCCCGCCGAGCTGCACCAGACCACGTGGTGCAGCGAGATGGCGATCCGCTTCGTCACCGAGCAGCGCGACGGGCCGTGGCTGCTGTCGGTCAACCCGTTCGACCCGCACGCGCCGTTCGACGCGCCGCCGGAGTACCTGGCCCGCGTGCGCGCGGCGGACCTGCCGCTGCCGCTCTTTCGCGAGTCCGACCTCGCGCGGCAGCAGGCGTTCGCCGCGATCGACCAGCAGACCAAGGTCGCCGCCGACCCGCGCATCCGGAAGACGGTGCGGCCGGTGGCGGCGGGCGACCACGACGCGATCGCGTCGCGGCCCCCGCGCGACTACGACGCGCTGGAGGTGAAGGCGAACTACTACGCGATGATCATGCTGATCGACGACCAGTTGCGCCGGATCGTCGACGTGCTGCGCGACACCGGGCAGCTCGAGAACACGATCATCGTGTACATGAGCGACCACGGCGAGCTGCTCGGCGACCACGGGCTGATCCTCAAGGGCTGCCGCTTCTTCGACGGGTTGGTGCGCGTGCCACTCGTCTTCTCGTGGCCGGGCCACTTCGGCCAGGGTGTGGGGAGCGACGCGCTGGTCGAGACGATCGACGTCGCGCCCACGCTGCTTGCCGCCGCCGGGCTGCCGGTGCCGGAGTCGATGCAGGGTCGCTCGCTGCTACCGCTCCTGACCGGCGCGCAGGATCCGCACGTGCACCGGCCGCACGTCGTCTCGGAATACTTCGACGCGATGGGCGGGCACCCGGACCACACGCACGGCACGATGGTGTGCGACGGCCGCTACAAGTCGGTGGTCTACCACGGCCACGCGATCGGCGAGCTCTACGATCTCGAGCGCGACCCGGGCGAGTTCGACAACCTGTGGGACGACCCGGCGCAGCGCGAACTGAAGTGCGACCGCCTGAAGTACCACCTCGACGCGATGATGGGCACGATCGGCATCGGCCCGCCGCGGTTCGTCAACTACTGACTGGGCCCGCGCGCGTCGTGCCCGACGATGCGCGCCGCGATCGCCCGCGCCCGACGCAGGAAGCGCCATGAAGGAACTGAAGACCTATCCGGAAGGCACGCCGTTCACCGGCACCATCGGTCGCACGGCGGGCGAATCGGAGGCGGCGTGGCCGCAGCCCCCGCGCGCGAAGCCGGGCGCGCCCAACGTGCTCGTGTTCCTGCTGGACGACGTCGGCTTCGCGCAGCTGGGCTGCTACGGCGCCGACATCCGCACGCCGACGTTCGACCGGCTGGCGGCGGGCGGCCTGCGCTACCGCGACTTCCACACGACGGCGATCTGCTCGCCGACGCGCGCGTGCCTGCTCACCGGGCGCAACCATCACTCCAACGGCGTCGGCATCATCCAGGAGATGGCCACGGGCTTTCCCGGCTACAACGGCATGGTGCCGCGCGAGAACGGGTTCCTGTCCGAGATGCTGCGGGCGGAGGGCTACGCCACGCTGGGCATCGGCAAGTGGCACCTGACGCTCGCCTCCGAGTACGCGTCCGGCGCGTCGAAGGCGCGCTGGCCGCTGTCGCGCGGGTTCGAGCGCTACTACGGTTTCATCGCCGGCAAGACCAACCAGTGGGTGCCCACGCTGGTGCACGACAACCACTACGTCGAGCCGCCGCGGCGGCCGGAGGAGGGCTACCACCTCAACGCCGACCTCGCCGACCGCGCCATGGAGTACCTGACCGACCTGCGCACCATCGCGCCCGACAAGCCGTTCTTCATGTACTACTGCCTGGGCGCCGGGCACGCGCCGCACCACGTCGAGCCGGAGTGGATCGAGCGCTACCGCGGGCAGTTCGACCTGGGCTGGGACCGCTGGCGCGAGCAGGTGTTCGCGCGGCAGCTCGAGCTCTCCGTCGTGCCGCCCGGCACGAAGCTCTCGCCGCGGCCGCCGTGGGTCAAGGCGTGGGACACGCTTTCGACGGACGCGCGGCGCCTGTACGCGCGGCAGATGGAGGTCTACGCGGCCTTCCTCGAGCAGACCGACCACCACATCGGGCGGGTGATCGACTTCCTCGCGCGCCGCGGCGAGCTCGACAACACGCTGATCCTGCTGGCCTCCGACAACGGCGCGTCGGCGGAGGGCGGCGAGCACGGCTCGTTCAACGAGAACCAGTTCGCCAACCGCGTCGAGGCGACGGTCGAGCAGAACCTGGCGCGCCTCGACGACTGGGGCAGCGTGCGCTCGTTCCCCAACTATGCGTGGGGCTGGGCGTGGGCGGGCAACACGCCGCTGCGGCGCTGGAAGCGCTACCTGCACCAGGGCGGCATGAGCGACCCGCTGATCGTGCACTGGCCGAAGGGCATCGCGGCGCGCGGCGAGGTGCGCGGCCAGTACGCGCACGTCGTCGACGTCGCGCCGACGATCCTCGCGGCGCTCGGGCTCGACGCGCCGAAGCTCCTCGACGGCGTCCCGCAGCGGCCGCTCGAAGGCGTGAGCTTCGCGCACACGTTCAACGACGCGGCGGCTCCGACGAGGAAGCGCGTGCAGTACTACGAGATGATCGCGTCGCGCGCGCTGTGGGCCGACGGCTGGAAGGCGGTCGTCGAGCAGCCGCAGGGCGACCCGCTGACCGACGAGGTGCTGGCGCGGCAGAAGTGGGAGCTCTACCACGTCGAGCGCGACTTCTCCGAGTGCGACGACCTGGCCGCCACGCACCCGGAAAAGCTCGCCGAGCTGGTCGAGCAGTGGTGGGTCGAGGCGGGCAAGTACAACGTGCTGCCGCTCGACTCGCGGATGCAGCTGCGGATGGGCGAGCGCAAGCCGGGCACGGCGCCCGCGGGCAACCGCTTCGTGTACTACCCGGGCGGGGCGCCGCAGTTCCACTACACGGCCGTCGACGTCAAGAACCGCTCGCACACGATCACCGCCGAGGTCGAAATTCCCGCGGGCGGCGCCGAGGGCGTGCTGCTCGCGCACGGCAGCTGGTTCGCCGGCTACTCGTTCTACGTGAAGGACCGGCGCCTGCGCTACGCGCACAACTACCTGGGGCTGGCCGAGTACCGCGTCGACGCGACCGAGGACCTGCCGGCCGGCAGGCACACGCTGCGCTTCCGCTTCACGCGCACCGGTGAGCACTGCGGGCACGGGCAGCTCTTCGTCGGCGACCGGCTGGTCGGCGAAGGCGAGATCCCGCACACGGTCCCGCACGTGATCGAGACGTCGGGCGAGGGCCTGTGCTGCGGCTACGACAGCGGGCTGCCGGTCACGCCGGACTACCGCGCGCCGTTCCGCTTCACGGGACGCATCGACCAGGTCGTCGTCGACGTCGACGACCCGCCCACCGCCGACCACGAAGCGCAACTGCGCACCGCACTGACCGACCACTGACGACGAGGAGAACGACGATGATCCGCACGCTGCTCCGCTGGCTGCTCCCGGCCGTCGCCGGCCTCTGCGCGGCCGCTGCCACTGCGCAACCGTATCCGTCGCAGCCGATCAAGCTGATCGTGCCGTACCCGCCCGGCGGCAACACCGACATCGTGGCGCGGCTGTACGCGCAGAAGCTCGCCGAGCGCATCGGCCAGCCGGTAGTGATCGACAATCGCGGAGGCGCAGCGGGATCGCTCGGGATGGGCATCGCAGCGAAGTCGCCGAACGACGGTTACACGCTGGTGATCGGAGACCTCGGTTCGCTGGTAATCGGCCCGCTCTCGAAGCCGGGCATCGGCTACGACCCGCAGAAGGACTTTGCGCCGGTCAGCGTCGTAAGCGCGGTGTCGATCGTCGTCACCGCCAATCCGAAGTCGGGAATCAATTCGATGCCGGACCTGATCGCGCGCGCCAAGGCGCAGCCCGGCAAGCTCAACGCCGGGACCGGCGGCCAGGCAGGTCCGGGACATCTGGCGCTCGAGCTGCTGCGCACGATGGCGGGC